>JAICIG010000001.1 GCA_025924495.1 Pirellulales bacterium
CAGCCGAACAGTGCACGTCGCGCGTTGTCCTTCGGCGTCGGCCGAGCGAGGCGCAGGACGTCGCGCAGGCTCGGATCGTTGCCGATCGACGCCGAAATCAATACGTTCACCGAAGCCGAGTTCAGCCAGCGCTGGAATGCGCGCTGCAACGAACTCGACAAGCTCTTGCGGCCGAACTGGCCCGAACGCAGCATCTGAAACAGCGTGCGCAGCACGCGGCCGTTGTCGACGACGCGATCGAACGCGCGGTGGAACAACTGGCTGTCGCGCCGGGCCAGCGCCAGCAACAGCGCGGCGGACATGTCCTTCATGTAAGCCCGCTCGCGGCTGTAGACGGCCAGCTTGGCCAGGAACAGGTTGTCGTTCACCTGGTCGATCAACGCGCGCAGCTCGGCAAGCTGACTCTCGGCGGCGGCGTAATAGACGCCGCCGAAGCAGCCGGTCGCGGCTACCTGAGCCAGCGCGTGCTTCGGCGGCAGCCGGTAAGCCGGGCCGCCCGCCTCGTTACGAACTTCGGCACGAGCTAGCCGGCTCTTGATGCTGGAAAACAACGACTTGTTGGCCATCATGGGGCCCTCCTTTCAAAGATCGCAGTCGACGAAGAATGAGCAGAGCGCCGTATGTGTTCAGGTATTGGGAAGCTCCAACCTCCCTGGCATCGTGGAATGATGTACTCCACTCGGTCAGTCGGCTGGCGTGTGCGGTAAAAATGCCCGACGAGGGTTTGGGCGAAGCGTTTCCCCGGGCGACCGCCACCGCGGCCGTCAGGGAGCCGGCCCGCAAAGTTGTTTAGGGGGCCGGGCAGGAATCGAACCTACTTAGCCATGTACTCCGCGCCGGCAGTCGGGCGAGTTTTGTGTTTAAAAGTCCCTGACGAGGAAATTTGCCAGAGGTCTTCCGCGTGTCTACCGTTCCACCACAGCGCCGCAAACAGGCGCTGGCGGGAGTCGAACCCGCACGATCTGACGATCACAAGATTATGTACTCCAACGAGCAGTCAGGAACTGGTTTTCAAAGCGACCGACGAAGTGGTGACCAGAGTTTTTACGGCGCTCTGCCATTGAGCTACGGCGCGTCGTGAACAAGTTGCGCCGGCGGGACTTGAACCCGCAACCTCCGGCTCCTAAAGCATGTACTCCAATCGGGCAGTCGGTCATTTCTCGTAATGGCGACAAAGGTCTTGGCCAGAGGGTAATTCGTACGGGAATCGAACCCGTCATCCCCTTGGGACGCCAAACTCATTGGACGAAGCGATGTACTCCGACCGGCAGTCGCCAACGCGTTGTTTCTCAAAATGCCCAACGAAAAATTGCCGAGACCGTTTCCTATCGGAAACAGGTTAACAGCCTGTCGATGTAGTCCCGACGAGCAGTTGGGCATCCAGAAGGAGCAACAAACGGAAATTAGGTTCGGACTGATCCTCGTTCTCTTTTCTTACGGGCGCCGCCGCGTTACGCTGACGGCTGCGTCATTCGCCCGATTGTTCCTCCGTAACTTGAAAGGAGGCCGCCGTGGCAACGATGACAGAACTTCATGTCAACGGGTCGTCCCGCCGCGCCGAGATCGATTCCGATCAGAGCTTGTTGAGCGTCCTGCGCGACGTGTTGGCTCTCACCGGCTGCAAATATGGCTGCGGCGAGGGGCAGTGCGGAGCTTGCACCGTACTGGTTGACGGCAAAGCCGTCCGCTCGTGCATCACCGCAGCCGAAGAATGCACGGGCAAGCAAATCACGACCATCGAAGGTCTGGAGCGCGATGGCAAGCTGCATCCGCTGCAACAGGCGTTCCTGGATGCCGGCGCCATGCAGTGCGGCTACTGCACCTGCGGCATGATCATGTCGGGCGTCGCCCTGCTCGAGCGCAAGGGCGATCCCTCGCCTGCAGATATCGTGCAAGGGATGAATGGCAATATCTGCCGCTGCGGAACATACGTTCGGATCGTGCAGGCCGTCCGCCAGGCCGCCGAGGCGATGAAAGGAGCCAGCCAATGACGCGCACACCGATCATCGAAACCGTGTTCGAAGATGACTTCCCCGTGGAGCCGGAACGTTATGAGTTCTTCGAGGGGCCTCGCTATCAATTCGACCTGGATCGCCGCGATTTTCTCAAGGTCGCCGGCGGCGGAATCGTAGTCTGTCTGTTCTGGACGGAAGCTCCCGCCCAGCAACCCGGCCGCCGCGGCTCTGGACGCGGGCGCGGCTTCGGCGGCAACATGCCGCAGGAACTCGGCGCCTGGTTGCATATCGACGAGCAGGGGCAGGTGGCGGTCTACACGGGCAAGGTCGAGATCGGTCAGAACATCCGCACCTCGCTGAGTCAGGCCGTGGCCGAGGAGCTTCGTTTGCCCATTGCGGCCGTGAGCCTGGTAATGGCCGATACAGACCGCGTGCCGTTCGACATGGGCACGTTCGGCAGCGCCACTACGCCGCGGATGGCGCCGCAACTGCGCCGGGCTGCCGCCGCCGCCCGCGAACTTTTGCTCGATCTGGCGGCCGAGCAGACTAAGGTCGATCGCGCGACGTTGACCGTCGCCGACGGCCGCGTGACGCATGCCGCCACGAAGCAGTCATTTTCATTCGGTGAACTGACGCAAGACCAAAAGCTGACCAAAGCGATCGCGGCCGAGATCGCCGTCATGCCGGCCGCCGAGTGGAAGATTGCCGGCACGTCGGTTCCAAAGGTCGATGGCCGGGCGATCGTGACCGGCAAACACCAGTATGCGACGGACGTAAAACGGCCCGGGGTGCTCTATGGGAAAGTCCTGCGGCCGCCGAAATTGAATGCGAAGCTAGTTAACGTCGAGCTGAAAGAGGCCGAGGCTTTGCCGGAAGTCACCGTCGTGCATGACGGCGACTTTGTGGGCGTCGCCGCGCCGAGCGCACCACGCGCGGAGCAAGCCTTGGCCGCAATCCGCGCCGAGTGGGATTCGCCGCCGCAGGCTTCCGGCAAGAGCCTGTTTGCCGAGCTAAGAAAGAAACCGCAAAGCGACGGCGCGGGCGGGTTCGGGGGAAGATTCGGCGGAGGCTTCGGCAATCAGGAACAGGGCTCCGTCGAAACGGGACTGAAGGAAGCGGACCATAAGGTGAAGGCGACCTATATGGTAGCCTACATCGCGCACTGTCCGCTCGAGCCTCGCGCCGCGGTTGCCGAATGGCAGGACGGCAAGCTCACGGTTTGGACCGGCACGCAGCGCCCCTTTGGCGTGCGCAGCGATCTGGCGAGCGCCTTCAAGTTGCAAGACAATCTAGTCCGCGTCATCGTGCCCGACACGGGATCAGGTTATGGCGGCAAGCACAATGTGGAGGCGGCCATCGAGGCCGCGCGGTTAGCGAAAGCCGCCGGCAAGCCAGTCAAACTCGTCTGGACGCGCGAAGAGGAGTTCACCTGGGCCTACTTCCGCCCGGCCGGCGTAATCGACGTCGAGGCAGGCGTGAGCAAGGATGGCAAACTCATTGCCTGGGATTTTCACAATTATAATTCCGGCGCCTCAGCGATTCGCTCCTTGTATGAGATCGCCAATCAACGGTCGATGTTTCATGGTTCCGATGCTCCATTACGGCAAGGATCGTACCGCGCGCTGGCCGCGACCGCGAACCATTTTGCCCGTGAATGCCATATCGATGATCTGGCCCGCGAGGTGAAGCTCGATACGCTAGAGTTTCGCTTACAGAACCTTCGCGACGATCGGCTGCGAGCCGTGCTCGCAGCAGCCGCGGCGAAATTCGGTTGGAAGGATGCCAACCTGGCCGACGGCCAGGGCATCGGCATCGCCTGCGGTTCGGAGAAAGGGAGCTACGTTGCCACCTGTGCTGAGGTAACGGTCGATCAACCGAGCGGCAAGTTGCGCGTCGTCCGGCTGGTGACCGCGTTCGAGTGCGGAGCGATCGTGAATCCCGACCATCTTAAAAACCAGGTGGAAGGCGCGGTCGTGATGGGGCTCGGCGGAGCGCTGTACGAAGCGATCCGCTTCGAAGACGGCAAAATTCTCACGGCCGGCTTTTCTGATTATCGCGTTCCTCGGTTCCGCGACGTCCCGGTGATAGAGACCGTGCTCGTCGATCGCAAGGATCTTCCTTCCGCCGGCGCCGGCGAGACCCCGATCGTCTGCGTCGCACCCGCAATCAGCAATGCCATTCTCCAAGCAACCGGCGTGCGATTGCGCTCGCTGCCGATGACGCCGGATGGGGTGGTGCTGGGGTGATCGCGTCGGAAAGACTTAGATCTAATGCGATTCATTGGCGTCGTTGGGCGAAGTTTGCGCTGGCGATACTGGCGATAACATCGCTTCTTCTTGTGCTGCGAGCGTCGGGAATGAGAGCGAATGAGGAGCCCGGCATCGATAAGCTCCGACAGGCCGCGACAAGAATCGAACCGCTGCACAAGAAGAAGGAGCCGGCCGGACCGCGAGACTGGCTGGCTCAGCACAAAGAGGCGGGCCAGACGTTCGATCAGTACCTGAAATCAAATCCCAATCGGCCGACGGCGACCCGCACCAGGCTGTATGTTCAGCCGTTGGGCGAATTCACCAAGCGGCAACAGTCGCTGATCCTGGAAACCGCTGATTTGATGTCGCGGTTTTACAATCTGCCGGTTCAAACGCTCGATCCCTTGGGATGGGAGCTGATTCCGCCGGAAGCGCAACGCGTTCATCCTCAATGGGGCGATCAGCAGATCCTCACGACCTTCGTGCTCGATAAGCTGCTGAAGCCCCGCCGGCCGAAAGATGCCGTAGCCATGTTGGCCCTTACGGCATCGGACCTTTGGCCCGGAGATAATTGGAATTTCGTCTTCGGCCAGGCGAGCCTGAGCGAACGGGTGGGCGTCTGGTCGCTTTATCGCTACGGCGATCCGAATGACGAACGTCCAGGCAATCCTTTCCGCCGCCGGCTCTTTAACGTGGCATTACACGAAACGGGGCACATGTTCGGCATGCCGCATTGCACCGCTTACGAGTGCTGCATGAACGGTGCGAATCATCTTGCCGAGATGGATAGCTGTCCCATGTGGCTCTGTCCGCAATGCATGCAAAAAGTCTGTTGGGCGTGCGGTGCGGACCCGGCCAGCCGATACCGTGAACTGGCCGAGTTCGCTACTAAGCACGGCTTGACGAAGGAAGCGGAATTCTGGCAAGACTCGCTCGAGTATCTGGCGGCCTCGCCGTAGCCTTTTCCCGCTCTTGGCTTGCGGCCGTAGGGTCGAGCGATGCGGTCTTTTCATGTGCGGCCGGGCGTCTGCGATAGCAAGAATTGCGTGTCCGAATCGCGTCGCCTTAAAATGAATCAACTGCTTCCGGAACTTCTCACGAGAATTGCCGCATGTTCGAATCACTGATCGGCCTGATCGTCGGCGTCGGACTGGCTGCTTCGTGCGGATTTCGCGTCTTCGTGCCGATGCTCGTGATGAGCGTCGCCGCTAAGGCAGGGCAGTTGGAGTTCGCCGAAGGCTGGAACTGGATCGGCAACTGGCCGGCGATCGTCTGCTTTGGCGTTGCAACGCTTGTGGAGATCTGCGGTTACTGCATTCCTTGGATCGATAACCTCCTCGATGCCGCCGCATCGCCGGCCGCCGTGATCGCCGGCACGATTGCCACCGCGGCCTGTGTCTCGGAAATGAGCCCTTGGCTGCAATGGTCGACCGCGATCATTGCCGGCGGCGGCATTGCCGGAGCGGTGCAATCGCTCACGGTTGCCGCACGAGGCGCCTCGAGCATGACAACGGGCGGAATCGGCAATCCGCTGATCGCATTGGTCGAAATGGCGACGTCGGCTCTGCTTTCGATCCTTGCAGTCATCGTTCCAATCATTGCCTTCATCCTCTTTTGCGGCGTGGCGTTTCTTTTGGTCCGCCGTTTTGCAGGTCGCAGGGTCAAGACGACGTAAGCGCGAAGGCCGCTGTATCCGACGAGCGATCCCTGACGCACCAGCTCCAGATTTCGCGGCGGCGGTTGTTAGGAAATTTCAGCGTAATCGAGGAGCAGCTTGAGAATCGACTGCTGGCCAGCGATGATAGTGCTGCCTTGCTCCGGGCCGACGGCGGCGCCGGCAACGGATATTTTAAGCAGATCCTTTTGCAGGCGATCCCTTACGCTTGAGATTCGCGATATGAGAATCGTCCTCACGTCGATTTGTCTGAGCTTTCTTTGCGGAATCTCAACCGCAGCAGCTGAGGAGAACGCGCCCAATTGGGTGCTCGAGATGCCGAAGGCCGCCTGGCAGGCGCGCGATTCGCAAGGGGAAGTCGTCTATAAGGATCGGCTTTGGATCTTCGGCGGCTGGTTCGATTCGTTTAAAGCCGCCCCTCGCGATGTGTGGAGCTCCGCCGACGGCAAGGAGTGGAAGCTCGTCACAGAAAGTGCACCTTGGAAACATAGCGATCTGCCAATGTCAATCGCGTTTGATGGCAAGATGTGGATGATGGGGGGCTGGTACAATGGACGATTGCCCGATCATTCGGCCAGCAACACCGTCTGGCGCTCGAGCGATGGCGTCAATTGGGAGCAAGCGACAGAGCATGCCGGCTGGTCGCCGCGGATTGCGGCCGCCGTCGTCGAGTTCAAGGGAGAAATGTGGATTCTCGGCGGGATAGAAGATTATTACTTCGGCGACGAAAAGAGTCTCAAGAACGACGTCTGGCGTTCGGCGGACGGCAAACAGTGGAAGCAAGCGACACCTAGCGCCGCCTGGTCGCCTCGGGCGTACCACCAAGCGGCCGTGCTCAACGACAAGATTTATGTCTTCGGCGGCGGAAACTACGCGCCGCAGAATCTCTACCAGGCCAAGAACGACGTCTGGTCGTCAACTGACGGCGTGCACTGGACGCAAGAAACGGAAGCGGCGTCTTGGTCGCCACGGCTGTGGTTTTCGTCGGTCGTGTATCGCGATCGCATTTGGGTGCTGGGCGGTTGGTCGAACCATCCTTCGAAGAATTGGGGCGACGTCTGGTATTCGAAAGACGGCAAGAACTGGCGCCAATTAAAGTCGGCCGTGACCTGGAAAGAGCGTCATGAGCACTCGGCCTTTGTCTTCCAAGATAAAATCTGGGTCGCCGGCGGCCATGCGCAGCCGCTCAGCGGCGAAGTCTGGTCGCTCGACGTGCCGAAGGAGTGGTTTAAAGATTAACGGCGTTTAACTCTTTTCCGAGCCGGCGCCTGGCGTCCATTTGGCGATCTGCTCGGGCGTGACCTGACCGAGGGGCGGCAATCGTGCGTCGCGATAGTCCGATTCGTTCACGTCGGTCTGAAACTGCTCGCGCGACAGCAGAGTGCCGCGGCAGACGTGTCCGGGCTGCGCAGGCTGCACGAGTTGCTCCTGAAGGCGTTCGAGCAGTTCGCGCATGATCCAGTCGGGGACGGCCGCCCGCTCGTCTGGATAGATGAACGAAAACAAGATCAGATGGCTGAGCAGCACCTGCCAAGAGGAGCCAAACCGCTTGAGCAGCCGCTGCCAATCCAAGGCCGGCGCGCACGATTTGATCAGGTGCGCTACGTCGGCGCCATCGTAGCGCTCGCGCTCCATGATAAACGCCTTCTGCCAAATGCTCTCCTCGGGCGGGCAGAGCTTGATCGGCAAATCCAATAAGACGCAGTCGCTCGCATGATCGAACCAGGCCTGATCGACGGCGCAGCAACCATTGCCTGAGTTGAAGATCAGGTCGATGAAATGCTCGCCTGAATGAGCCTTGGCCAGCCAGTGCGAGTAAGGAACTTCCGTCCGGAAGCCGGCGGCCGAAAGGCTAGCCAAGGCGCGGTCGATATCTTCGGGCAATAAGAAGATGTCAAAATCTTTTGTCTTACGAACGATGCCCGTGTGTGCGTGCACCGCATAGCCGCCGCCGACCAGAAAGGGAATTCTCGCCTCGAGCAAGGTCGCCATTGCCTGGCGGTAGAAGGCAAGCGCTGCGGGAGCCGGCTGACCTTGACGTTCGTCGTCGAGCGACATGAGTAGACCTGAAGATGTTTTTGCCATAAAAGTCGCGAATTCCGTTTAGTGGCAAACCTTGTGCCGCGGCGCGGGCTTTGCATGTTTTGCAACGTCGGCGACCGGGCATACTGGTTGTGGGCGACGACCTTCGGGGCTCCGGCTCCGGAGCATGATTCCGCCGCGCCCACCGTGCACCAATTTGTGCCAGATGCTCGCCTGCGTCGTCTATCGCCCTGCAACCTGCGGAGAGGAACGATGGCAGAGAAAAACTCAATCCAAATCGCTGCCGTCGGAGACATTCACTTCGGCAGCAATGGACATATTCCCTTGCCGGTTTTCTCCGAGCTGGCCGCCGGGGCCGACATATTACTGCTCTGTGGCGACCTGACCGATCACGGTCTGCCGGAAGAAGCCCACGGTCTGGTGAAAGAGCTATCGCGGATTGAAATTCCCATGCTTGCCGTGCTCGGCAACCACGATTACGAATCGGGCCGCGAGCAGGCGGTGAAAGATATCCTGTGCGACCGGGGAATCAAGGTGCTCGACGGGGATGCTTGCGAACTATTTGGGGTCGGATTCGCGGGAGCGAAGGGTTTTGTCGGCGGATTCGGCCGTCAAACGCTGCAACCGTGGGGAGAACAAGCGGTCAAGTCCTTTGTTCAAGAGGCGGTGAACGAAACGATGAAGTTGGAGTCGGCGCTCGCTCGTTTGAGGACTCCGCGGCTCGTTGCACTATTGCACTATGCCCCCATCCGAGCCACCGTCGAGGGAGAACTGCCGGAGCTGATGGCTTTTCTCGGTTGCAGCCGGCTCGAGGAACCATTGAATCGCTATCGCGTCACAGCGGCGTTTCACGGACATGCTCACCGAGGCAGCCCCGAGGGACAAACCATGTCGGGCGTGCCGGTCTATAATGTCGCTCTTCCTTTGCTTCGCAGCCGGTTCCCCGAGGCCCCTCCGGCGCGCCGACTGGAAATCACCGTTGGAACGCAGTCCATTTCGACGGACAACGGCCAGACAGCGCAAGTCGGCCAGCCCGAGGCTGCGGCGAGTTGAATGCGGTCCACTCCATGCCGCGGATTGTATGAGAATTCCGCAAAATGGCTCTGTATTTACGCCGGCCTCCTGGTCGATTGGGCTGTTCGTCATCGGCGTCTTCTCGGGCAGCCGCACACAGACGTCGTCTCGGCCAACGACAAGAAGTTGAAGCGCGCGCCTGGACTCTCTAAAGTGATCTCACGCTAGATGGTTCCAGCTTTAGCGTTACGCCAGTGCGGAGCGGCCGCAACTGCCTGCCGCCTCGCCGACGGATCGAATTTGTGAGAAGAGTTCCGACCGAGTGAGACCAAGGCCCACATTGCCTATGCAACTGCGAAAGTTATTCGGCGCTTTCGTTCTGTTAACCGCCGGCTTGAGCGCGCTAAATGCCGATGAAGTCGACGATGCCTTGGCGGCGATCGCTCGCGTAGGTCCGCAAGCCAAGGGGTCGGCTGAAGCGAGGAAAGCATGCGATCAACTGACTCGCCACGGCGCCGAGATTCTGCCGAAGTTGCTCGCGGCCATGGATACGAAGAACCTGGTGGCGGCCAACTGGTATCGCACCGTCTACGAACAGGTCGTTGCTCGGGAACTTGCGAAGCCTAAGCCTGCATTTCCTTTGGAGTCGCTGCGCAGCTATGTGGAGGATGCTCGGCGCGAAGGTCGCGTACGCCGAGCCGTCCTCGCTCTTCTCGACCGTCTGGAACCACGGTTCAGGACCGAACTGATTCCGACCCTGCTGGAAGATCCGGAATTTCGCGCCGACGCGGTGCAAGCCGCGCTCGATCGGGGTAGCAAGGCGCAAGCCGCCGGCGACCGCGCGATGGCAATCGAACAGTATCGCAAGGCATTCAATTCTTCTCGCTCCGCAGATCAGGCCACGCAGGCAGCCGCCAAACTAAAGGCCCTGGGCGAGCCGGCCGATCTCATCGCGCACCTAGGGTTTGTCGTCGACTGGTATTTGCTCGGCCCGTTCGACGCGCCGGACTATAGCGGTTTTGCCCAAGCATATCCTCCCGAAGAGGAGCGCTCGGTCGACTTGAACGCCGAATACCGTGGCAAAGAGGGGAAGCCGATCCACTGGCGGCGGTTTACGACGTCCGATTCGCTTGGACAGTTGAATTTGATTGATGCGATCGCCCCCGTTCGTGAAGCCGTCGGTTATGCCTACAGTGAATTGACGGCGCCGCGCGAGACCGACGCAGAGCTCCGCTGCGGCGCCGATGACAATTGCACGGTGTGGCTTAATGGCGAGCGAGCCTTTGGCCGCGAACAATGGTTGAATGGGACGCGGCTCGATCGGTTTGTCACGCCGGTGCGATTGCGGCAAGGGAAGAACACCCTGCTGGTGAAAATCTGCCAAGGACCGCAGCACAAAGATCCTGAGGTGCCGAACAACTGGTCGTTGCAACTGAGAATCTGCGATTCGACGGGCGTCGGGCTCGGTCTAATGTCGGCCTTGCCGGCCATAAGCACCGCTGAGAGAACGCAATGAGCAATCGACTAACTTGGCAGGCATGGAGTCGCACAGCGGTCGCAGTTTTGGCATTTGCCTCGCTCGCGCTCTGTCGGGCGCACGCCGAGAATTGGCCCGGCTGGCGCGGACCCAACCGCACGGGCCTGAGCGGCGAAATAGGGTTGCCGGTGAAATGGTCGGACAGCGAGGGCGTGGCCTGGAAGGTCGCCTTACCGGGTTCTGGCATCTCGAACCCGATCGTCTGGGAAGATCGAGTGTTCGTCACGTCGTCGGATGGTCCTCAGCAGTCGGAACTGTACTTGATCTGCCTGGCGCGCGAAGACGGCCGCGAACTATGGAGGTTGCAGCTCTGGGGTAGTGCGCCGACCTTGTATCATCCGACCAAGAGCAGCATGGCCAGCCCTTCGCCGGTGACCGACGGCGAGCATGTATTCGCCTTCTATGGCACGGGCGACGTCTTCTGCGCCGACTTTTCCGGTGGCCTGGTCTGGCAGCGATCGCTGGCCTCGGAGTACGGCGAATTCGAAAACCGCTTCGCCGCCTCGAGCTCTCCTCTGCTCTACCGCGATCTGCTTTTGCTACAATGCGATCATTACGGCGATTCGTATTTGCTCGCCATCGACAAGGCGACCGGCGCCGACCGGTGGAAGGCGGACCGGCCCGAGACGTGGCTTTCCTGGGCTTCGCCGCAACTTGTACCCGCAGGAGGCGACGACGAGCACGAATTGCTCGTCAGCGGGTCCCATCGGCTGGAAGGATACGATCCGCTCACCGGCGAGAAGTTGTGGACGTTGCGCGGCATGAGCCGGGAGTGCATCCCCACGCCCGTGTTTGGACATGGTCTGATTTATGCCACGAGCGGCCCCAATGCCTTGACCTTTTGCGTGCGCCCCGGCGGGCGAGGCGATGTGACGAGATCGCATGTCGTGTGGAGCAGTCCGCGCGGCATACCGTTCGTGCCTTCGGCGATTCTCGTTGGCGATGCGTATTTTCTCGTCGACGACAAGGGAATCGGCACTTGTCTGGACGCTCACACGGGCAAGCTGTTATGGCGCAAACGATTTGGCGGAGCTTTTACCGCGTCGCCGGTCGCCGGAGAAGGCAAGATCTATTTCTGCGACGAATCAGGCAAGACGCTGGTGACCGCCGCCGAAGGCAAAGCCTTTCGAGAGCTGGCGCGGAATCAACTCGATGAACCGATCTATGCCTCGCCAGCCATTTCGCACGGGCAGCTTTTTATACGTACATCGGGGCATCTCTACTGTATTAAAACCAACCATTGAGCGTCGTTGCCGCCTGTAGACCATCTGGCAAATAACCGCGGACGAGGCCAACCGCTTGATAAGCTGGAAAATCCCCCGTCGCGGGCGGTTTGATTTGCAATGACGCGCCAGGAATGTTAGGTGTGATAGAAGCCTGCGAAAGGCGACCCGGTAAGACGTCCGATCTGCCGGGTCTTTTCGTTTTCAGGGGAGGACTATGCGGATCTTGATTGTGGAGGACCAACCCGATTTGGCGTTGATGCTGGCTAAATGGCTCGAGCGCCGCGGCCACGAGGCCCAAGTCTCCGGCAATGCCATCTCGGCGTTGACCTCGGCTCCCACGTGGCTGCCCGATGTGATTCTGCTCGATATCGGCCTGCCTGGAATGGATGGTTGGCAGTTGGCTCCGCTGCTGCGCGACGCTATGGCCGATAAGCGGCCGCTGATAATCGCCATTTCTGGTTTCGCGACGCGCGCCGATATCGAACGTTCGAATGCAGCCGGCATTGCGCATCATCTGGTGAAGCCGAACTATTTCTTACAACTCGCCGCCATTCTGGCGGACGGCAACAACTGAGCTGCTCGCAGAGCGCACCATCAGGCGGGAAGCGTCGCGCCCGACGTTTTATGCGGCCCGGACGCCGCAACCGCCAATCCTCGGCCGCCATCGGTCACAATTGCAGCAGCATCATTATCAGTCGATAGGCTACCACCGCGCCCAAGCCGCCGAGAGAGACGACCGCCAGGAAATCTTCCCAAAGGTGCTGAAAAAACTCTGAATCCCTGCGATTCTCGCCGCGCACCGGCCGGCAGGCCGCCTCAGATAGATTTTGATGCATCGCATAACGCATGATTGTGTCTCCTCTTCATCTGGTGATACCCGGCGGCCGCTGAAACCTTTCAGGCCTATTTGCCGGCCCGCGAGATCCCGCCCGGACTGCGCAAGCCCGGCGAGCCTGAGGCCGTAACGATGTCGAGAACCGAGGACCGCTCCGCATACTCGATCTTTTAAGATGAATGAGAGACGCCCAGGCTGGTCGTGAAGCAGCCAACGTGTCGTCTAAACTCTCATGGCTTGAGTACATTTCAGCAGGCGCTGCTCTGGTGGATCAAATAGCGTGGTCGATAAATCGCGCCGATTCACAAGCGCCGTCAGCCGAACGCAATGAGACAACCGCAAGCTTGCGGCAGCCGGGTTAATTGCATCGCCAACTGCATTGCCAACCGGTTGGCCGTTTGACCGGACTCGTTAGAATGAGCGCACCTTCGCTAAGAAGTGCGCCTTGCGGGGCTGCGAGAGCCGCGGGCGAGACGCATCTCCTCGCTTCCGATCGATCATGCCGAAAAACTATCGGGTAACGAATGCAAAATGCATCTTCCATACAGGCGACGAAAGTGCACAAGTCAGGGTGGAAGACGCCTGGGCGCCGACATCTCCTGCTGGCGGCGCTGCTTGGCATGTTGGTCGCAGCGGTCGCGGGCTGCCAACGGCAAGCGGCTGCCGTTACGGCTGAAGAGCCGATGGTCATTCCTGTGAGTATTCCTGTCGAACGAGAGGTAACAGATTACGTTGACTTCACTGGCAGGACTGACGCCGTAAATTCCGTCGACATTCGTCCGCGAGTGACGGGTTATCTGATCAAGGCGCCCTTCAAGGAAGGCTCTGAAGTCAAAGAAGGGGACTTGCTGTACGAGATCGACCCGCGGCCCTACCAAGCGCTGGTCGATTTTTCCATCGGGCAGGTGGCCGCGGACAAGGCCAAGGTGAAGCTGGCCAAAGCGAACAATGCGCGGGCCAAGGCAATTGCGGAGAAATCGCCCAATGCCATCACGCCGCAGGATCTCGACAGTTATCAGGCGGCTGAAGACGAGGCGATCGCCTCATTAAAGACGTCGGAAGGGACCTTGGATACGAACGAGCTTAATCTCACGTTTACCAAAGTACTTTCTCCCATCGATGGGCAGGTCAGCCGTTATTACTTGACCGTGGGCAATCTGGTCACGCAGGACACAACCGTGCTGACGATGGTCGTCTCGCTCGACCCGATTTACGCCTACTTCGACATTGACGAGCCGACGCTACTGAGGATCAAAACCTTGATCAATCAAGGTAAGATCAAGCCGGCGCGTGAGCGCGGAGACATTCCGGTCTTCGCGGCCTTGCAGGGCGAGACCGGCTTCCCGCATAAGGGCTCCATCAATTTCATCAACAACCGGGTCGATCCGACGACCGGCACGCTCACGCTGCGCGGCACGTTTGACAACCCGTTGCCTGAGCACGGCGTGAGGATTTTCGCGCCGGGAAACTTCGTCAAGATCCATCTGCCATTGGGCGAGCCTCGCAAGACTCTGCTGGTCATCGACAAGGCAATTGGCACGGATCAAGGGCTGAAGTTCGTCTATGTCGTCGATGAGCATGACCAGGTGCAATATCATCGCGTGCAAATTGGCGCCTTGCAGGAAGACGGCTTGCGCGTGGTCGAAAACGGACTGAAGCCCGACGACCGCGTGGTGGTGAGCGGATTGCAGATGGTGCGACCGCGGATGACCGTCAAGCCGGAACTGACGCCAATGCCCGTGGTCAAACCGCAGAACGCCGAACGCGCCGGGCAGGTCGAACGGGGCCTGGAACAGCCTGGCGAGCGCAAGTCGCCGGCGCGGCAGGACCAGCGACAGGAACCGAACGAGGCTCCGGACGGCAGCTCGAACGAAAAGACGTGAGCCCGCGGTTCTTGCCGGCCGAAACTATTGTGATCGCAACTCTGGCCCTGTTCCTTGTGACGCCGTGATCTCGCGATTCTTCATCGATCGACCGATCTTTGCCGCGGTGATTTCCATCGTGGTGACGCTGGCGGGCGCGATCGCGATGTTCGCCTTGCCGATCACTCAGTACCCGCAAATTACGCCGCCGACCGTGCAGGTGACGGTGGCCTACCCCGGCGCCAGCGCTCAAGTACTGGCGGATACGGTGGCCGCGCCGATCGAACAGCAGGTCAACGGCGTCCAGAACATGCTCTACATGTCGTCGCAGTCGGCCAACGACGGCACGTACACGTTGACCGTCACATTCGAGCTCGGGTCCGACTTAAATACAGCGCTCGTGATGGTGCAGAACCGCGTGGCGCTCGCCATGCCGCAACTGCCCGAGTCGGTGCAGCGGCAAGGGCTGACCATCAAGAAGAAATCGCCTGATATCCTGCTGGTAATTAACTTTTATTCCCCCGACGGCCGCTACGACGACTTGTATCTAAGCAACTATGCGACGATCAACGTCAAAGACGAGATTTTCCGACTGGAAGGCGTTTCAGACATCGTGATTCTGGGCCAGCGCGATTACAGTATTCGATCCTGGCTCGATCCCGAATTGCTCGCTTCACGAAACATCTTGGCCAGCGAAGCGGCCCTGGCAATTCAGACTCAAAGCGTGCAAATGCCGGGCGGCCAGATCGGGCAACCACCGCAAAGACGCTCGCCAGCATTTCAACAACCGCTGAGCGCGCTCGATCGCTTGAACAAGCCTGAACAATTCGGCGAAATCATTCTCAAATCGAGCTTGGGCGGTCCCAAGCACGACATTCCGCAATTCGTGCGATTGCGCGACGTCGCGCGCGTCGAATTAGGAGCGCAGAACTACAATCTCTCCTGCCGACTCGACGGCAAACCCTCGGCGGGGCTCGCCGTGTTCCAATTGCCCGGCACCAACGCATTGGACGTGGCAGACCGGGTTCGCGCCAAGATGAACGAGCTCGAGCGGCGGTTTCCGGAAGGCATCGACTATGAAGTCGCCTACGATACCACCCCTTTCGTGCGAGAGTCAGTGCACGACGTCGTGAAAACGTTGCTGGAAGCGGTTGTGCTCGTGGCCCTCGTGGTCTTGGCTTTCTTGCAGAGCTGGCGCGCGACCTTGATTCCGCTTATCGCCGTGCCTGTGGCGATCGTCGGCACGTTTGCCGTGATGGCCGCACTCGGCTTCAGCCTGAACAACATTTCGTTGCTCGGCCTGGTGTTGGCGATCAGCATCGTGGTCGACGACGCGATTGTCGTCGTCGAGAACGTGGAGCGCTGGCTCCATCATGGGCTCGCGCCTCGCGAGGCGGCGATTAAGGCGATGGATGAAGTCACCGGGCCTGTGATTGCCGTGGCCCTGGTGCTGTGCGCGGTGTTTGTTCCCTGCGCGTTCATCAGCGGCATCACGGGGCAATTCTTCCGGCAATTCGCGGTGACGATTGCCGCCTCGACCGTGATCTCGGCGGTCAACTCATTGACGCTCAGCCCGGCCCTGGCGGCGCTCCTGCTGCAAGAACGCGGGGCGCGCCGCGATCCGCTCGGGTGGCTGTTGCACATCAGCTTGGGATGGTTCTTTCGCTTGTTCAACGTCGCGTTCGAAGCCAGCAATTCGTTGTATACGAAGCTGGTTGGCTGGACGCTGCGCGCCAGCGTGCTGGGCTTGCTCGTTTACTGCGGACTGCTGGCGCTGACCTATTGGGGCTTCAACAAGCTGCCGCTCGGCTTCATACCTCAGCAGGATATGGGCCGTTTGATCGTTAACGTGCAGCTGCCCGATTCGGCCTCGGTCGAGCGCACGGATGAAGTGCTTCAGCGGCTGGAAAAGATGTTCCGTGAGACGCAGGGCATTCGCCATGTGGTCACCATTTCCGGCATGTCATTCTTGCTTTCGGCGAATAGCTCGAACTTCGGGTCGATGTTCGTAATCCTCGACGATTTTGCTGAGCGACGCACCCCGGAGTTGCGCGCCGACGCGATCATGGCCCAACTGCGGCAGCGTTTGGCCAAGGAGATGAAAGATGCCGCCGTCGGCGTCTTCGGCGCCTCGCCAGTGCCCGGTCTTGGGGTTGCCGGCGGATTCAAACTGATGGTCGAAGACCGCGGCTCGCTGGGGTTGCCCGCCCTGCAGACGCAAACCGACAACCTGGTGCAAAAGATCGGCGCCGAGCCGGGCATGGTCGGCGTGTTTACGCTGTTCCGTTCCAATACGCCCCAGCTTTACATGGACATTGATCGCACTAAGGTCAAGTCGATGGGCATCTCGCTCAACGACGTCAATCAGACGTTGCAGATTTACTTGGGCTCGTATTACGTCAATAGCTTCAACGACTTTGGACGTTTCTGGCAGGTTAACGCACAGGCGGCGGGAGGCTTTCGCAATCGCGTCGAAGACATCAATTTGCTCAAAGTTCGCAACTTGGCCGGCAAGATGGTTCCGCTTGGCACGCTGGTCGAGATGAAAGAAATCAGCGGCCCGGTGATGGTCGTGCGGTACAATCTATACAACGCGGCGCCGATCAACGGCAATATGCTGCCCGGCGTCAGTTCGGGAGCGGCGATTGATCGGATTGAGGACGTCGTCGAGACGAATCTGCCCCGCGCCATGAAGACCGAATGGACCGAGCTGACCTACATGCAAATCCGGGCCGGCAACACGGCAATGTATGTCTTCGCCCTGTCGGTTGTCTTCGTTTTTTTGGCGCTGGCGGCGCTGTACGAGAGCTGGACGCTGCCGTTGGCGGTGATCCTCGTCGTGCCGATGTGCCTGCTGTGTTCCATCGCCGGAGTGGCGCTGGCGCGCACGGCCATTAATATCTTCGTGCAAATCGGCTTCGTGGTGTTGGTGGGCCTGGCCTGTAAGAACGCCATCTTAATCGTCGAATTCGCCAAACAATTGCGAGAAGAAGGGAAGCCGCTCGCCGATGCGACGCGCGAGGCGTCGCATTTGCGATTGCGACCAATCTTGATGACCTCGTTCGCCTTTGTTTTCGGCGTGATTCCGCTAGTGCTGGCCCGTGGCGCCGGAGCCGAGATGCGGCAATCGCTCGGCGCGGCCGTGTTCAGCGGCATGCTCGGCGTGACATTTTTCGGCGTGTTTCTTACGCCGCTATTTTTCTACTGCATTGAGTGGGTCGGCGAGCGGCGAATGTTCAGCGGGCCGGCGGCGCGATGGCTCGGCTCGACGGTGTTTGGCGGCGCAGCAGGACTGGTCCTGGGGTGGCTGGCCTGGAAAGTCGGCTTCCCGCACTTGCCCTGGGCCCTCCTGGGCGGTTTTCTCATCGGCGTGTTTGCGGCCGTGCTGGTGCAACAGGGACGCAGTCTGCTCAACCGCCGAACCGCGGCGCGCGAGGAAGTGGCGGCGGAAACAGAAGCTGAGGCCCGAGGCCGCAGCGACCGCCAGGATTCATCAGGCGCCTCGGAGGGACCGCCGTGATATCGCACTTTTTTATCGATCGCCCCATCTTCGCCTCGGTGCTGTCGATTGTGTTCGTCATCGCCGGCGGCGTCGCAGTGTTCTCGCTGCCCGTCGCGCAGTATCCGGAGGTGACGCCGCCGACCGTGCTGGTCACGGCCCTGTATCCGGGAGCCAACGCCGAAACCGTGCGAGATACGATCGCAGCCCCCATCGAACAGCAGGTGAGCGGCGTCGAGAACATGATGTACATGTCGTCGCAATGCACGAACGACGGCATGTATGCCCTCACGATCACCTTCAAGCTGGGCATGAGCTCCGACATGGCCCAGGTGCTGGTTCAAAACCGGGTCTCGCTGGCCGAGCCGGTGATTCCGCCGCTGGTGCAACGTGAAGGCATCAGCGTCAAGAAGATGTCGCCCAGCACGTTGATGATCGTCAATCTGGTCTCGCCCGACCGCCGCTACGACGATATCTATTTAAGCAACTACGCCACGATCCAGATCAAAGACGAGTTGGGCCGCTTGCCCGGCGTGGCGAACGTGGGCTACATGGGGCAGCGCGACTACAGCATGCGAGCATGGCTCGATCCGGAAAAGCTCGCCTCGCTCGGGCTGTCGGCGGCCGACGTGACGCTGGCTTTGGAAGAGCAAAACATTCAAGTTGCCGCCGGCCAGATCGGTCAACCGCCGGCGCCCACGGGCCAACAATTCCAACTGACCATCAATACGCTGGGCCGGCTGATGGAGCCGGAACAGTTCGAACAGGTGATTCTCAAAGTCAATCAGACCGGCGCTTACGGTCAGGTGTCGAGCGTCGTGCGGTTGCGCGATGTGGCGCGCATTGAGCTGGGCTCGCAGCAATACGATCAGTCGTGCACGCTCGACGGCCAGCCGTCGGTGGCGCTGTCGATCTATCAGTTGCCGGGCTCGAACGCGCTGCAGACGGCGCGCGGGGTATACGCCAAGATGGAAGAGCTCAAGACGCGGTTCCCCGAAGGCCTCGACTACCGCATCGTTTACGACACGACCCCTTTCATTCGCGAATCGATCACGGAAGTATTCAAGACGCTGCGAGACGCCGTGATTCTGGTGGCCATCGTCGTGCTGGCGTTCTTACAGAACTGGCGTGCGGCAATCATTCCGTTGATCGCCGTTCCGGTCGCGATTATCGGCGCCATCGCAGTCATGGCCGCCTTCGGCTTCAGCCTGAACAATATCTCTCTGTTTGGACTGGTGCTGGCGATTGGCATCGTCGTCGACGATGCGATCGTCGTCGTCGAAAATGTCGAACGTTGGCTGGAACATGGAGCGACGCCGCGCGAAGCGGCCCGCCGTGCCATGGATGAGGTCACGGGACCGGTGATTGCCGTGGCCCTGGTGCTGTGCGCGGTGTTTGTGCCGGCCGCCTTCATTGGCGGAATCACGGGGCAGTTTTTCCGGCAGTTCGCCGTGACGATTGCCGTCTCCACGGTGATCTCGGCATTTAATTCGCTCACGCTCAGCCCCGCGCTCGCCGCCATTCTGCTCAAACCTCGCGGCGCAGCGCGCGATCCGTTGGCCTGGCTGCTCGATATGACGCTCGGTTGGTTTTTCTGGATTTTCAACCGCAGCTTCACGGCGAGTACGAACGCCTACACGCGCGTCGTCGGCGGCATGCTGCGCGCTAGCGCGGTGGTGCTACTGCTCTACGGCGGGCTGCTGTTCGTGACCTACTGGGAATTCAATCGCCTGCCCGAAGGCTTCATTCCGCAGCAGGACAAAGGCTATTTGCTGGTCAATGTGCAACTGCCGGACTCCGCCTCGGTGGAACGAACTCAGCAGGTGATGGCGCGCATCGAGAAGATGGCTCGCGAAATTCCGGCGGTGCAGCACACCGTAGGCATTTCCGGTCAATCCCTGCTCTTGAACGCTAACGCCCCGAACCTGGGTTCGATGTACGTGATGTTAAAAGAGTTCGCCGAGCGGCCGGGCATTTCGGGCGACGACGTGGCGCGCCAGTTGCGCCAGCGCTGCCGTGGCGAGATCCTCGAAGCGCTGGTCACCGTGTTCGGCGCTCCGCCCGTGGAAGGATTGGGCACGACGGGCGGCTTCAAGTTTATTGTCGAAGACCGCGGCAACCTCGGCCTGCAAGCATTGCAGAAGGCCAGCGACGAGATGGTCGCCGCCGGGAATGGGACGCCCGGCCTGAGCGGCATGTTCAGCGGCTCGCGAGCCGACGCGCCATGGCTGTATCTCGACATCGATCGCAGCAAGTGCTTGGCCCTGGGCGTGCCGCTGAGCGAAGTGTTCACCGTCTTGCAGGTCTATTTGGGCTCGTATTACGTAAACAACTTCAATGAGTTCGGCCGCTCCTGGCAGGTCAATATTCAGGCCGACAGGCGGTTCCGCGATCGCATCGAAGAGATCAAACTGCTCAGGGTCCGCACCCGACTCGGAGACATGGCGCCGCTGGGAACGATCCTCGAGGTGCGCGACTCGAGCGGTCCTTCGCTGATCATGCGTTACAACATGTACTCGGCCGCCGCCATCAACGGCGACATTGCGCCGGGCGGCAGTTCGGGACAGGCGATTGCCTCAATGCAACAGATCGCCGCGGAGAAGCTGCCGCAATCGATGGCCTACGATTGGACTGAGCTGACCTTCATGCAACTGCAGGCCGGCAGCACGGCGACGTACGTCTTCGCCCTGGGCGTGGTGTTCGTGTTTCTGGTACTGGCCGCGCAGTACGAAAGCTGGAAACTGCCATTGGCCGTGATTCTGGTCGTGCCCATGTGCCTGCTTTGTTCGGCGATTGGCATCGATCTGGCTGGCATGTCGGAGAACATATTTACGCAGATCGGGCTCGTGGTGCTGGTCGGCCTGGCCAGCAAAAATGCGATTCTGATTGTTGAGTTCGCCAAGCTGCAGCAAGAACAGGGCGTGCCGCTGCGCGAAGCTGTATTGGAAGCGTGCCGGCTGCGTTTGCGACCGATTCTGATGACGTCGTTCGCCTTCATTCTGGGCGTCTTGCCGCTGGTGATCGCCCATGGGGCCGGCGCCGAAATGCGCCAAACGTTAGGCATGGCGGTGTTCAGCGGCATGCTGGGCGTCACGATTTTCGGCGTCTTTTTGACTCCCGTCTTCTATTACGTCATTCAGTGGTTCGGTCCCGCGTCACGAACCTCCGCTCCGTTGGCAATGGAGCGACCGCCCCAGCCGCCGCCGAGCAGTTGATTGTATCGAGCTTGTTCAGCAGGCCCTTCTCAAGGCTCGCGCGTCACGGTTCAGCTCGGCCGGCGGCGACTTGTCCAGAGCAAGTTACTTTTCATTAAGAAACGCAGAATCTCCGCGCCATTCGGTCTCGCCCCCCGTAGTATTGGCATGCAAAGCGTCGGCCCAATGGCGAGACCGACGATCCCCCGACCTTGAGGAGACGCGTCATGCGGTCACGATGGTTGGCAGTTGCAGCAACATTGGCGTTGACGACCTTGGCGAGTCCCGAGGCGCGGGCCCAGCAGCGCGGTTACTTCTCGCGGCTCAATACCTACACGATTAATGTGGGGGCGGCTAATTTGGGGGCAGCGCCAGGCGCGTTGAACGGTCCGAATTTCGCGGCGGGATCGCTGCCGGGAGCTGCCAATGGCAGCTTCATGGTCGGCTCGATGATGGGCGGCTATTCGATGCCGTCGGCTTACTCCGGCGTCGGCGGCTACGCGATGCCATCGGGATATGCTGGCTATCCCGCGAATGTTGCCTGGCAAGGTTACCAGCCGGGCGTGCCGACGGGCGCCATGTTTTACCCAGGGTATAGGGGCTACCGCGGCTACGCGTATTTGAGCTACGGGCGGGGCAGGACCTTTGGCGCCTACCCGCCTCGCTTTTACCCGACTTACCAGCCGCGGCCGTTCGGTCGGTTCGATCGCTAGCTACCCGGCCGCGGCGGCCAGCCGGCGTTCCGAGAGACCGAGGGCGCGCCGGCTCGGCTTGGTTCATAACTTGTCTCATGGCTGTACTTTAGCGGCGCATGGCACAATGCCATGTTCCGTCATCTCGGGCGGCACTCTGCGGATTGACAGCATGCGGTCAGATGTCTAAGCTTGAACAGAACTGACTGGTCAGTCCGCCCCTTTCCGCCCGAGACCGTGGACATGAAATCCGCTGCCAAAACCACCGCACGATCGACGCGTGAAAGCGCGCATGCGGCGGACCGTCGCGAGGAGATCCTCGAGGCTGCCACCCGGCTGTTCGCCCAGCATGGCTATGCCAACACCGACACGCAACGGCTGGCCGACGAGCTGCGGGTCGGCAAGGGGACCTTGTACCGCTATTTCGCCAGTAAGAGCGACTTGTTCCTGGCAGCAGTCGATCGCGGCATGCGGAAGCTGTGCGAGCATATTGAAGCCAGCATCGCCGAGATTGAAGATCCGCCCGAGCGCATTTCCCAGGTCGTCTACGCCTATTTAGGTTTCTTTGCAGACCACCCCGAGCTGGTGGAACTGCTAATCCATGAACGGTCCCAATTCAAGGACCGCAAGAAACCGACCTACTTCGAGCATCGCGAGGCGAACCGAGAGCACCTGCGGACGCTCTATCGGTCATATATCACCGAGGGGCAAATCCGCGACATGCCCGTCGACCGCATTCTCGACGTGCTGGGCGATCTGCTCTACGGCACGATGTTCACCAATTATTTTTCAGGCCGACAAAAGTCGGTCGAAGCGCAGGCTCGTGACATTCTCGATGTCGTGTTTCACGGCATCCTCAGCGACGTGGGCAGACGCCGGCGTCCGCCGGAGTAGGCGCCGGCCAGATCGTTCTACTGGAGTAACGCACCGTGATTCGCTTATTGCCAAATCAATGGCCATGGTTGGCGATCCTGGCTTGTCTGACAGCCGCAGGCTGCCACAAGGCCGCTGCCACTCCGCCGCCGCCGAAGACGCCCGAAGTGATTGTCGCTTTGCCGGTTTATGAAGACATCACCGATCATGAGGACTTCACAGGCCAGACGGAAGCCGTCAAGTCGATCGAGATTCGCGCCCGCGTGACAGGCTATCTCAAGTCGGTCAACTTTCAACACGGCGCCGAAGTGGAAGAAGGCGAACTGCTGTTTGAAATCGATCCGCCTCACTACCAGGCAGAGTTCGATCGCAATGAAGGCGCGGTGGCCCAGGCGGAAGCTCGCCTGAAGCGGCTGCAAGCCGACTACGCACGGGCCGAAGGCCTGCATCCGACGGGCGTCATCACCAAAGAGCAGTTCGACCTGGTATCGGGCGATCTGGCCGAGGCCGAGGCGACGCTTAAATCGGCCAAGGCCGCTTTGAAAATCGCGCGCGTCAATCTTAATTACTGCACGATCAAAGCGCCGATTTCGGGGCGACTCAGCCGGCCTTTGATCGACCCCGGCAATCTCGCCATCAGCAACGAGACGGTCCTGACTCGGATCGTCTCGCAAGACCCGATGTATGTCTATTTCGATATCGACGAGCGCACCATGCTTCGGCTGCGGCGCCTGGAAGGGGCCGCTCCGATCCAAGAGTCCAGCATGCCCGTGTTGATGGGCCTGGCCGACGAGGAGGGCTATCCACATCAAGGTCAACTGAACTTCGAAGATAATCGCTTAGACCCCAGCACCGGTACGCTCCGCATCCGCGGAGTGTTTCCCAATCCTGATCGGCTGCTGTCGCCGGGTCTGTTCGTTCGGGTCCGCGTGCCGATTGGCGAGCCGTACCGGGCCTTGCTGGTGCCGGAGCCTGCCTTGGGCGCCGACCAGGGGCAGAAGTTTATCTATGTGGTCGACGACAAAAATGAAGTCTCCTACCGACGAGTCCAGGTGGGCCGACTGCACGGCCAATGGCGCGTGGTCACCGAGGGCGTCTCGCCCGGCGAGCGGGTCGTCGTCAGTGGATTGCAACGAGTGCGCCCCGGCGCCAAGGTCGAACCGAAGCTGACAGAGATGGAAAGAACCGCCTCGACGTCGCAGTTCAACTTTACGAAGAGCGAGAACGTCGCCGCCAAACCGGCGGACGGCGGAGAATAGATTCGGCGTTGCGGGCTGCAACGTTCGACGCCGACAGGAAGCCGGTATCGGACGGAACAACGAACACCTTCGTTCCAGGGATTGAACCACCGTGATTTCACGCTTCTTCATCGATCGCCCGATCTTCGCTTCGGTGCTATCGATTGTGATCACGTTGGCGGGCGGCGTCGCCATGTGGACGTTGCCTCTGGCTCAGTTTCCGCAAGTTTCTCCGCCAACCGTTTCCGTCACCTGCACGTATCCAGGCGCCAGCGCCAAAGACGTGGCCGAAGCAGTGGCCGCGCCCATCGAGCAACAAGTAAACGGCGTCGAAGGCATGATGTTCATGTCTTCGGCGTGCACGAACGACGGCCAGTACAACTTGACCGTGACGTTTCACAACAACGTCGACGTCAACATGGCGCAAGTGCTGGTGCAGAACCGCGTCAGCCTCGCAGTACAGCAACTGCCCGACGTCATCAAGCAAACCGGAGTGACGACGCGCAAACGATCGCCCGACATCTTGATGGGCATCGCGCTGATCTCGCCCGATCGCCGCTACGACCAGCTCTATATCAGCAACTATGCCATTCTCCAGGTCAAGGATGAGCTGGCCCGGCTCGACGGCGTCGGCGACGTGTTTGTGTTCGGCCAGCGCGATTACAGCATGCGCGTGTGGGTCGACCCGGAGAAACTAGCGGCGCGCCATTTGACGGCGGCCGACGTGGCCAACGCCATCCGAGAGCAGAATATGCCGGTCGCCGCCGGTTCGATCGGCCAGCCGCCATCGCCCGGCGAACAGATGCTGCAAGTCAGCCTGAACACGCTCGGGCGACTGGAACACGCCGAAGAATTCGGCGAAATCGTGTTGAAGGCGACGCCCGACGGCCGTATTACGCGATTGAAAGATGTGGCGCGCATAGAACTGGGCGCCAAGAATCTGGACGTTGACGTCAGCATCGACGGGCAGCCGACGGTTTTCTTGGCCATTTTTCAGATGCCCGACGCCAATGCGCTGGAAACCCACGACCGTGTCATGGCTAAAATGGCCGAACTCAAGGAGAGCTTCCCCGAGGGACTGGTCTACGACGTTGGCTTTACGACGATTCCCTACACGCGAGAGTCGATCAACGAGGTCTTCAAGACCTTGCGCGATGCGATCATTCTGGTGGCGATCGTGGTGCTATTGTTCTTGCAGAACTGGCGCTCGGCGATCATCCCGCTGGTAGCCGTTCCCGTGGCAATCATCGGCACCTTCGCGGCCATGGCCGTCTTTGGTTTTAGCCTCAATAATCTGACGCTATTTGGGCTCGTGCTCGCGATCGGCATCGTTGTCGACGACGCGATCGTGGTTGTCGAGGCCGTCGAACATCATATCGAACACGGCCTTTCGCCGCGCTATGCGACGATCAAGGCCATGGAGCAGGTCTCGGGGCCGGTCATCGCGGTGGGCCTGGTGCTCAGCGCCGTGTTCGTGCCGTGTGCGTTCATCAGCGGCATCACGGGACAGTTTTTCCGGCAATTCGCCCTGACGATCGCGGTTTCGACGGTCATTTCGGCATTCAATTCGCTCACGCTCAGCCCCGCGCTGACCGCCGTATTGTTGCGATCTCACAATAAGACGGCGGCGCCGCCGCTGCCTTGGTTGGCCTTTCCAATATTCGGCGGTTGGTTGAGCTGGTTTCTGCTCGCTGAGCCGATGCAACCTTGGATCACGAGGGCGCTGGCACGCTTGCCTGCGAACATCAGCGGGCGACTGGCGGAATACGAAGCATGGTTGGCGCCCGGAGCGGCCGTGTTGCTGGGAGCGATGGCGGGAGCGCTCGTTGGCAGTTTGATCAACCGATTCTTGGGAGCGTTTTTCCGCTTATTTAATCAGGCGTTCCGGTTGCTGACTGGCGCCTATACGCGTTTCGTCGGCGGCCTGCTGCGCGTGACCGTCGCGGTGTTGCTGATTTACGGCGGGCTGCTCGGCCTGACCTATTGGCGATTCGTCGAAACGCCCAAGGGTTTCATCCCTTCGCAGGACATGGGCTACTTGATGGTCAACGTCCAGTTGCCAGATTCGGCATCGATGGAGCGTACGCAAAAGGTCATCGCCAAGATTGTGAAAATCGCGACGTCGCATCCAGGCGTCAAGCATTGCTCGGGCATCGCCGGTCAATCCTTCGTCCTGAATGCCTTCGGTTCGAACTTCGGTTCGATGTTCGTCAACCTGCGCGACTACCATTTGCGGCGCGATCCGAGCATGTCGAGCATGGCAATTCTCGGGTACTTGCAGAGCGAGTTCAGCAAGCAGATCGAAGGGGCGGTGATCATGGTGTTTCCGCCGCCGCCGATTCGCGGCGTCGGCCGCGCCGGCGGGTTTATGTTGATGGTGGAAGACCGCGGAGACGTCGGCCCGCAGACCTTGCAGCAGGAAACCGAAGGCCTCGTTCAACTTGGCAATCAGACGCCCGGGCTGGATCGGTTGATGACCTCGTTCCGCGCGAACGTGCCGCAGTACTATATTAAACCCGATGCGCGGCAATGCATGACTCGGCACGTGTCGCTGAAAGATTTCGCCGACACGCTGCGGATCTATCAGGGCTCGTTGTACGTCAATGATTTCAATAAGTTTGGCCGCACCTGGCAGGTCATCGTGCAGGCGGCGCCGGAATTTCGCAATCGGCCCGAGTACATCTCGCGGCTCAAGGTCCGCAACAGCGACGGCGTAATGACGCCCCTCGGTTCGCTGGCGACCGTGCAGGAAGTCAACGGACCGCTGGTGTTAACTCGCTACAACATGTACCCGGCCGCGTCGATCAACGGCATGGCCGGGCCCGGCGTCAGCTCGAATCAGGCAATTGAACTGATGCAGCGGTTGGCCGACGAGAACTTACCCCGCAACATGTCGTACGAATGGACCGACATGTCGTACCTGGAGTTGCTCGCCGGCAATACGGCGACGGTCATCTTTGGTTTCGCCGTAGTCATGGTGTTTTTGGTGCTGGCGGCGCAATACGAGAGCTGGTCGCTGCCAATGGCGGTGATCCTCGTCGTGCCGATGTGCCTGCTCAGCGCGCTCGTTGGCGTGAGCATCGCGCAGATGGACGTGAACATCTTTACGCGGATCGGCTTCGTCGTGCTGGTCGGCCTCGCTAGCAAGAACGCCATTTTGATTGTCGAGTTCGCCAAACAGCAGCGACTGGCCGGCATCTCGCGACGCGAAGCGACTTTGGAAGCCTGCCGCTTGCGACTGCGGCCGATCATCATGACTTCATTCGCATTCATCCTGGGCGTCGTGCCGCTGATCCTGTCGCACGGCGCCGGCGCCGAAATGCGGCAAGCCTTGGGCGTGGCGGTATTCAGCGGCATGCTCGGGGTGACGATGTTCGGCCTGGCCTTGACGCCAGTCTTCTTCTACAGCATCGACTGGCTGGGCGAGGCTCGGGTGTTCAGTTCGGTCTGGCTACGAAAGCTGAATGCAGCCGTGCTGGGCACGCTTAGCCTGAAGCCCGTTCGAGCGGCCGGACGCGTGTTGGCGGCTCAACTTGCCGCAGCAGCGCGGCGCACGCCGAAACGCAGAACGCCGCAGATATCGTCAACGACCCCGCCATTACCCGCCGAAACGCCGATGGCCGATGAAACGTTGATCCTCGCCGTCGACACCGTGCAGGCGCCTTCGCCTGCGGCGACACAGCATTCGAGGCGAGCGCCGTCACACGATCAGTTTGCAGGCCAAAAGAAGTAAGAGACTGCTTTGTTTTCCAGGTTTTTCATCAATCGGCCAATTTTTGCCTCGGTGCTGTCCATCATCATTACGTTGGGCGGCGGCGTGGCGCTCTTTACGCTGCCGATCGCTCAATACCCCGAGATCACCCCGCCGACCGTCGAAGTGTCGGCGACCTACCCCGGCGCCAATGCTCAAGTAGTGGCCGATACGGTGGCGGCGCCCATTGAGCAGCAAGTCAATGGCGTCGAGAAAATGTTGTACATGTCGTCGCAGTGCACGAACGACGGCACCTATACGCTGACGGTGACATTCAAGCACGGCGTCGACTTGAATATGGCCCAGGTGCTCGTGCAGAACCGTGTGGCGCTGGCCCAGCCGATTCTCCCCAGCCTTGTGCAGCGGCGCGGAGTCGTGGTCAAGAAAAAGTCGCCCAGCGTGTTGATGATCGTCAACCTGTTTTCGCCGGACAATAGCCGCGACAACCTCTACCTAAGCAACTATGCCACGATCCAGCTCAAAGACGAGCTTTCGCGCTTGCAGGGGGTGGGCGATATCACCTACATCGGCCAGCGTGACTACAGCATGCGGCTCTGGCTCGATCCGGAGAAGATGGCCTACCGCAACCTGACGACCGCCGACGTCGTGCGCGCCATCGAACAACAGAACACTCAGGTGGCCGCCGGCCAGATTGGCCAGCCGCCGGTGGCAAACGGACAAGTGTTTCAGTTCACGATGAGCACGATGGGCAGACTGGTCGAGGTCGAGCAGTTTGCCGACATGATTCTCAGGACTGATGCCGAAGGTCGCTTCGTGAGGTTGCGCGACGTGGCGAATATCGAGCTCGGCGCGCTCGTCTATGATCAGACTTGTACGCTCGATGGCCAGCCTTCGGTAGCGCTTTCGATCTATCAGCTGCCCGGCTCGAATGCTCTGGAAACGGCGCGGCAGGTTCGCACCAAAATGGAAGAGCTCAAAGATCGCTTCCCGGAAGGGATCGATTACGCCATCGTCTACGATACGACGCCGTTTATCGAGGAGTCGATCAACGAAGTCTTCAAGACGCTGCGCGATGCGATCATTCTGGTGGCGATCGTCGTGCTGTTGTTCCTGCAGAACTGGCGCTCGGCAATCATTCCGCTGATCGCAGTGCCGGTGGCCGTGATCGGAACCTTCGCGGTAATGGCCATGATGGGCTTCAGTCTCAACAACCTGACCTTGTTCGGACTGGTGCTCGCCATCGGCATCGTCGTTGACGATGCAATCGTGGTGGTCGAAGCGGTCGAGCATCATATCGAGCACGGCATGTCGCCGCGCGACGCCACGATTAAGGCCATGGAACAGGTCTCCGGACCGGTAATCGCCGTGGGCCTGGTATTGACGGCCGTGTTCGTGCCGTGCGCCTTTATCAGCGGCATCACGGGGCAATTCTTCCGGCAGTTTGCCTTGACGATTGCCGTCTCGACGATTATCTCCGCGTTCAATTCGCTGACGCTCAGTCCTGCGCTGACGGCCTTGCTGTTGCGCGCCCGCGATAAAGGCTCCGCCGCGCCTTTGCCGCGATTAACGTTTCCTTTGGCCGGCGGATGGCTAGGCTGGACGCTGCTCGCCCCCTATTTTGCGCCCTATGTCGCCCCGGCGCTCGCAGTCGCGCCTGAAACCTGGTCCGAGTCGCTGTCTGAATACTCACCGTGGCTAGCGCCTGGGGCCGCCGCGCTATGCGGGGCAGTGACGGGCTTCCTCGTCGGCGGCGTGTTGAACTGGTTGCTCAGTTGGCTGTTTCGCACGTTCAATAGGGGATTCGACTTCGCCACGGGCATTTACGCCCGAGTCGTAGGCGGCCTGTTGCGCGTCAGCGTGCTGGTGCTGATTATTTATGGCGGGCTGGTAGGCTTGACGTACAAGGCGTTCGTCGAAACGCCCAAAGGGTTCATTCCCGCTCAGGATAAAGGTTATCTGCTGGTCAACGTGCAGTTGCCTGACTCGGCGTCAGTACAGCGCACCCGGCAGACAATGTTGCAAATCGAAAAGCTCGCCGCGGAAATTCCCGGCGTGAATCATACGGTCGCCATTGCCGGCCAGTCGATTCTGCTCAACGCGAATGCTCCCAACTTCGGCGCGATGTACGTGATGCTCGACGAGTTTCATCACCGCGTGAAGGAGGGCCTGTCGGGCGATCAGATTGCGGCCCAATTGCAGACCAAGCTGCAGGGGGCCGTGGGCGACGGCCTGATCAATGTCTTCGGCGCGCCGCCGGTCGAAGGGCTCGGCACTGCGGGCGGCTTCAAGATCGTCATCGAGGACCGCGGCGACACAGGACCGGAATTGCTGCAGTCGATCGCCGACAAGACGGTTGCGTCCGGCAACAGTTCGGCGGAATTGCGCGATCTGTTCTCCAGCTTTCGAGCGAACACGCCCTGGCTGTATCTGGATATCGACCGTTCTGCCGCCAAGCGAATGGGGCTCGATATCGGCGACCTGTTCAATACGCTGCAAGTCTACCTGGGCTCGCTCTACGTCAACGACTTCAACCGCTTCGGCCGCACGTGGCAGGTGAATGTGCAGGCCGCCGCCGAATTCCGCAACCAGATCGACGATTTAAAGCGAGTCAAAATTCGCAATCGCGAAGGGCGAATGGTGCCGCTGGCCAGCCTGGCGGAAGTCCGCGACGCGAGCGGTCCCGCCATGATCACGCGTTATAATCTGTACCGCGCGGCGCCGATCAACGGCAGCCCGGCGCCCGGGGTCAGTTCAGGGCAGGCGCTCGAGGTAATGGAGCAGGCCGCGCGACAGGATCTACCGCGGTCCATGCGGGCCGAGTGGACCGAGCTGGCATTACTGCAGTTGCAGACGGGCAACACGGCCATGCTTGTATTCTTATTGGCGGTCGTGCTGGTGTTTCTGGTGCTGGCTGCACAATATGAAAGCTGGGCCTTGCCGATGGCGGTGATCCTGGTGGTGCCGATGTGCTTGCTGTGCTCAGTCGTCGCCGTGTTGTTCGCTGAAATGGACGTCAACATCTTTACCCAAGTCGGCTTCGTCGTCTTGATCGGGCTGGCCTGCAAAAACGCCATCTTGATCGTAGAATTCGCCAAGGCGCAAAGCGAACATGGCGTCTCCAGCCGCGAGGCCACGCTGCAGGCCTGCAAGCTGCGGCTCCGTCCGATCGTGATGACTTCGCTGGCCTTCATTCTTGGCGTGGTGCCCTTAATGATCTCCGAGGGCGCCGGCGCTGAAATGCGTCGCACGCTCGGCGCCGCCGTCTTCGGCGGCATGCTCGGTGTGACGGTGTTCGGCATCTTCCTCACGCCTGTCTTTTACTATGTGATTCAATGGGTCAGCGACCTGCGGCGGCGCTCGGCCGATGCGTGATGGCGCCGCGCTGCGTCTTATGGCGCGAGTGTGCATCCAAGAACCCAGTCAAAGGGCGTTCGATCCCAACCAGAGAGGGGGGCTTCAATTGCCGTTCCGAATGCCTTGGCAGACGGGTTGACCTAAGCATCTCAGCCTGACTACATTTCCCTTAGTAACGAACCCGGCAGCGCTTGCCAGACGCTGCCGGGTTTTTTCGTTGAAAGGCGAACGATGCGGCCCCTGAAAGTCCTGATCGTCGAGGACCATCTCGAAACTGCGGAGATGATCTGTCGCTGGACTGAGATGGCGGGGCATCAAACTCGAGTTTGCTACACGGGATTTCAAGCTTTGCAGGCGGCGCCTTCGTTTCAGCCCGAAGTCGTACTGTTGGATTTAGGGTTGCCCGATATGGATGGCTGGGATTTGGCGCGGTCGTTTCGTAAGGATTTTCTCCTCTCGCGCGCCAAGATCATTGCGATCTCCGCCTTCCAGACGAACGACGATAAGCGCCGCTCGCAAGAGGCGGGGATCGATTATCACGTGGGAAAACCGGTGCAGCGGATTGAGATCGTGTCGCTGTTGGCGCAGGCGGGAAGCTAGCGCGGACTCGTCCGCCGACGCCTATGCCTGCCATGGTCAGGCGAGTAACTCTTCGACGACTCGGCCATGAACGTCGGTCAGCCGGAAATCGCGCCCTTGAAAGCGGAACGTTAGCCGTTCGTGGTCGATGCCCAACAGGCGCAACATCGTGGCATGGAAATCGTGGACGTGAACGCCCCCGTTGATGACGTTGTAACCGAACGGACACGTCTCGCCGTGCACTATGCCTGGCTTGACGCCTCCGCCGGCCATCCAGACGGAAAAGCAGCGCGGATGATGATCGCGGCCATAGTCATTCGCGGTCAGTTTGCCTTGCGAGTAATTCGTGCGTCCAAATTCGCCGCCCCAGATAACCAACGTCTCATCCAGCAGGCCTCGTTGTTCTAAATCGGTCAGCAGCGCCGCCGAGGGCTGATCGGTTTCCTGGCACTGCCGCTTAATGCCGCCGGGCAAGCCGCCGTGCTGGTCCCAACCTTGATGATAAAGCTGAATGAACTTCACCCCCCGTTCGGCCAGCCGCCGCGCGAGCAGACAGTTGGCGGCGAAGGATCCGGGCGTGCGCGCCTCAGGACCGTAGAGATCGAACGTGTGCTGGGGCTCATCCGCCACGCTGGTCGCCTCGGGTACGCTTGTCTGCATGCGGAACGCCATCTCATATTGTTCGATCCGCGTATTCAGTTCGGCGTCGCCCGTCGCGGCCAGTTCCAATTGGTGTAATTCGCGTAAGCGGTCGAGCAAGTCGCGCCGGCTTGCGGCGTCGATCCCCGCCGGGTTGTTCAAATACAGCACGGGGTCTTTGCCGGAGCGAAACTGCACGCCCTGATATTTTGAGGGCAAGAAGCCGGCGCCCCACAGCCGCGAATAGAGCGGCTGGTCGCCTTTGCCTTTGGTGATTAGCACCACAAACGCCGGCAAGTCGTTATTGTCGCTGCCCAGTCCATAGTTCAGCCAGGCGCCGATGCTCGGCCGGCCGGAAATCTGTGCGCCGGTTTGCAAAAACGTAATCGCCGGATCGTGATTGATCGCCTCAGTGTACATCGAGCGAATGATGCACAGACGGTCGACGACTTTCGCCGTGTGCGGCAGCAGATCACTAATCCAGGCGCCGCTCTCGCCATACTGACGGAACGGAAAGATGGAGCCGACCAACGGCAGCGTCGCCTGGTTGCCCGACATGCCGGTCAGACGCTGGCCTTGGCGCACTTCCTCGGGCAGCGGCTGACCGCGTTTCTCGTTCAGCAGCGGCTTGTAATCAAACGTTTCCAACTGCGACGGGCCGCCGCTTTGGAACAGATAGATCACGCGCTTGGCCTTCGGCGGAAAGTGCGGGGCGGCCAGCACGCCTGGAACGCTGCTGGTCGCCGCCGAGGCCTGGGCTCCAATCAAATCGGCAAGCGCGATGCTGCCGAGGCCCATGCCGAAGCGCTGGAGCAGCTCCCGGCGCGAGAGACCGAAAGCGGGCTGAGGACCTGTGCACGGATGATGTCGCATAGACTCCCTCATCGTTTCCTCATACTCGTTCCCAGGCTCTGCGTGGGAACGAGTCCGAACTCTCCCTCAAATTTGGGTTGGCTCATCTCTTCGTCACGCACTCATCATGATTCATCAGCGCCAAGATCACGGCCGCTGTCGCGGCGTGCTCCGCGGCATCGAGTTTCTGGTCGCGGGAGCTCTCGCCCGTCTCGAGAAAAGCCTTGGCGCTGTCGGGCGCCGCGGCGAAACGAGCGTGCTGCTGTTGGTACAATCGCATTAAGACCGCCAGTTCGTCCGTAGTCGCCATCCTGCTGGTCAGCAAGCGAAACGCCGTCTGGATTCGATCTTCGACGGCGTCTTGCTTTTGCACCAGCTTTTCGGCCAGGACGCGGGCGGCTTCGACAAACTGCGGATCATTGAGGAGCACGAGCGATTGCAGCGGCGTAGCCGTGCGCTCACGTCGAGCGCTGCAGACTTCCCGACTGCCGGCGTCGAAACTGCGCATGCTCGGCGGCGGGGCCGTACGGCGCCAAAAGGTGTACATGCTCCGGCGATAGAGAGCCTCGCCGTGGTCCTGTGCGTAGGTCTTGCCCGTGCCCGACTCTTCCCAGAGGCCGGCAGGCTGATAAGGCTTCACGCTCGGGCCGCCGATCTTGCGGACCAGCAGTCCGCTGACTGCCAAGGCGCCGTCGCGCAGTTGTTCCGCCGCCAGACGATGGCGCGGCCCGCGCGCTAGGAAGCGATTATCAGGATCTTCCGCGTACAGCTTGGCATCTCGGGGCGTCGACGATTGCCGATACGTCGACGACAGCGCGATCAGTTTGCAAAGCGCCTTGACATTCCAGCCGCTCTCCATGAACCGCCGCGAAAGCCAGTCCAGCAATTCAGGATGCGTTGGGGGCTGGCCTTGGCTGCCAAAGTCCTCCGGCGTGGCGACCAGGCCGCGGCCAAAGAATAACTGCCAGAAGCGATTCACCGCCACTCGCGATGGCAACGGATTGCGGTCGTCGACCAGCCACTGTGCGAACCCGAGTCGATTGCGCGGATACTCCGCGGGCCACGGCAAGATGCTCGAGGGCGCATCGGGGCCGACCTGTTCGCCACGGGCATCGTAGGCGCCGCGCCGCAAGACATAAGCCGGCCGGCGCTCGGGCAACTCTTCCATCACCATGATCTGCCGCACCTGCGAGACCAGGTCGTTCTCTTGGCCTCGCAATGCGGCCAGTTCGCCGAGCGCAGTTTGGTAGGACGCGTCGTTGCGCAAGAGATAGTGAGTGAAGCGAGCTTCGGCCGTCGGCTCAATCATGAAGCCGCTAATGCTTGCGATCTCGAGCGGCGTCAACGCGCGATTAAAAACGAGAAACTCATCGACCGCACCGTCCTTGAAGCCGACGTCGCGGAAGCGGGCGCCCAAAGCAAGCTCCACGGCGCCGGCATCATAGTCGCCCCATTCTTGACGGTGCACGATATCGCGCGTGAGCTTGTCGCGGACGACGTCCAATTCGGTCGGGCTGCCGTTGATATAAAGCTTCAGTCCGGCGGCGTGGCTGCTGCCGTCGTAGGTCACGGCAAGGTTTGTCCATTGATTCTCGGCAAGCGGCTGGCGGGAGCGCACCTGAATGGCGTTGCCCGGCCAGAAGTGAACCAAGGAAAAGACAGGCAGCCCGTTATCCAGCACGAGCGAATAGCCGCGGAACGCCGAGTCTTCGGCGGCCCGCGAGCGATGGAAGACCACCATTCGCGGCCGGTGGGTGGTCGGCTTGACCCAGATGGCAAAGCTAAACGGCGAGGTGCGATTGAAGGCGCCAGCGCCTTTGCAAACGAAGGCGTCATCGCCGCCGAACTCCAGCCCTTTGCCCGATTTCCCTTCGCACGGCTTATAATCGCCCGCCGCCTGGGCGTCTTCGAAGCGGAACTCGGCGTCGGGCTTCAAGTCAACCAACGCCTCGGTAGTGTCGCCGCCTGAAACCGCAGCGACAGCGGCCTGGAATCTGCCGCGCGCTTCGTCGCGAATTTGCTCGAGCGAGAGCTCCTTGATGCGAATCTTCGTCAAGAGCTCGCGATGCCGCGTCTCCTGATCGCCTTCGTAGAGCAGCAACGTCGGCGTCGGCGCCGTCTCGGTGAAGTGCGAATAAAGGCCGTGCTCGTCGATATTGTTGAAGATGGCGCTCAGTTCGTAGTAATTCTTCTGCGAGACGGGGTCGTACTTGTGATCGTGGCAGCGGCAGCACTCGAGCGTCAAGCCGAGAAATGCCGTGCCGTTGGTCTGTACCCGATCCGCCACGTACTCGTTGCGGAATTCCTCTTCGATGCTTCCCCCTTCGTTCGTCTGGCGGTGCAGGCGATTGAAGGTCGTCGCCAGACGTTGATCGCGCGTGGCGCCCGGCAGCATGTCGCCGGCAGTCTGCCAGACGATAAAATCGGAATAAGGCAAGTTGGCGTTGAAGGCGCGAATCACCCAATCTCGCCACGGCCAGACGTGCATGTCGCGATCGGCCTGATAGCCGAACGTATCGCCATAACGCGCCGCATCGAGCCAGTCGTTCGTCATCCGCTCGCCGAAGGCTTCGCAATTCAATAGGCGGTCGACGACCTTTTCGTGGGCGTCGGTCGAAGAGTCGGCAAGGAAGGCATCGAGTTCTTCGAGCGTCGGCGGTAGGCCCGTGAGATCGAAGCTGACGCGTCGCAGCCATTTCTCTTTTGTTGCCGCGGCAGCCGGCTCGAGCTTCACTTGTTTCAGCGCCGCGAGCACGAAGGCGTCGATCGGGTTGGCGATCCAATGGTTCGGATCGTCGACCGCGGGCAGAGCGATTTCCGTAGGGACCGGGATCAATGACCAGTGCGCCTGGTACTCGGCGCCCTCGGCGATCCAGCGCCGTAAGGTCTCCTTCTGCTCGTCCGTGAGCGACTTGTGCGATTCGGCCGGCGGCATGCGCAGCTCGCCGTCATCGCTGAAAATGCGCGAGATCAACTCGCTCGAGTCAGGATCACCGGGAGATATGGCTCCCGCCTCCAAAGCCGCCTCGCGCCGGTCGAGCCGCAGATCGCCTTTCCTTCCGGCGGTATCGGGACCATGGCAGCGGAAGCAATTGTCGGACAAAATCGGGCGGATGTCTCGATTGAACGCCAGCGGCCGATCTTCTGCCGAAGCCATCGACCCGGCGAGAAGAACGATCGTGGAAGCGAGCAGCTTCATGGGCAATCTCGAAGCGAACGAAGGCGGGAATCGAACTTGAGCGCCTTGCGGCTCGACAAGTTCAAGGCGTGCGCGGCGGGAGCTTTCGGTTCAGATAATCGACGTATTCAGTATAACTGCGCAGCCGCAAGCTGCTCAAGCAATTGGCGTCACCCCAACTCTGGACTGAGTCGAGCCTTGCGTTTCTACGGCCGCCCAAGCGTGAATGCCAGCACGCGGTCCCGCCCGATCACCACGGACGAAACCCTTTCCGCCGTTCCGAGGAAGAAAGGCACTAATTCCGAGCGTCTTCCCCCGGCTACGTTAGGAATGGTCTCTCCGGTCGTCTCCTCGAGAGGGAATTCCACTCGCCCGGGATTGCGCACGGCGGGCGGCAGCCTCGGCCGACGTGGAGCCTTCGATCCAGCGCGAAAAATCGTCTTCTGGCGCAATCAACCGCGCGGCATCATTTCGCAAGTCGTCGACCATTTGCGGCAAGGGTCGGTTTCCGCAGGCTCGCAGAAAGGCGCCGAAACCTAACGTACCCATCAACACGGCAAGCGGCGTTCGCTTGAGCAAGCAATTGAGCATCAAAAGCATCCCACCGGCGCCGGCCACCAGACGAGTCGCGGGGGTCCACTGCGTGCGCGATTTTTCCGCTCCGTGAGACAAGCCCCAGTCGTCTCCAACGATCTGCAACTTGCCTTCGACGCCGCGAACGCCCCGCACCGCCATCACCGCGGCCAGCACCCTATCGGCCTCGCGCTTCGAAGTCGCTCCGCTGAGAGTGACCTGACCGTCACGCGCCTTAACTTCCACCGATTTGGCCTGCGGTGCACAATGTCCCAGCCTGGCGCGAATCCTGGCCACCAGCACGTCATCTTCCGTGGCTTCGGCGGCCAGCAGCGAACGAAACTCCGCCAGTCGGCCTTCCATGCGATGTTCCAGGTCGCGGATGGCTTTGTTCAACCAGTCGCCCGCCTGGCACGCACTATGGCGCACCTGATCGCGCAGCAGCGAACGGCGGCGGCGACCGCGATCGGGGTCAAAGTAATACATATAGCCTGCACCCAGGCCTAAACCGGTCAGTAACATGCGTATCCTGCTCATGTTTGACTCCCATCGGCTCTAGTTGTCTGTAAGACTTAATCCCGGTCATTCGGAGCGATCGCACCAGGCGGCTGCTCCATCTCTTGCAAGGTGCGGGCAAAGCTCACTGCCTGCTCCTCATCTTCGGCATCGTCTGCCATGGCCCGAATCGACGGATCGATCAAATCCTCGAGCCATTGGCCGAATCGCACTTGTTCCGGACGAGAGGCATATCGCTCGAAGGCATTGAGAAACACCTCTTCCAGCAAGTCGGCCAGCGACAGTCTATCGCCCAGCTGGGCCTCGAGCTCTGGGTAACGCTTGATCCGTCTGCCTAGCCGCCGCCGCACCGGTTCTTCATAGGGATAAGCCGCTTGACGAAAAGCGCGATAGTCTCCGTCGTGAACCGCCTGATCGAGTTGCTCGACGTCGGGCGCGGCGGTCGGCAGCAACTCCTGCTTCGTCCCTTCGCGCAGTTTCCCGACCTCCGGCTTATTGCCGAGCGAGTCGAGGTACTCGCGCATTTTGGCGATCAACTTTCGCACGCAACGGGCAAAGGCGGGATGCACCATCACGTCATGCTCTCCGGTGAATAGGGTCCGGCCGGTAAGCACGAGGCTTGTTTTTACATGATAATCGTTCGTGCGCGCGTGAAAGGAGATCGTCACATACAAATCCGCTAAGGGAAAGTCTTGTGTCATTGCCCGCAACGGAGTCAGGTTCGCCTCGAGTTTCCGCAGCTCGTCGGCAGATACCTGGCAATTCTTCGTGTCCAACTGAATGCGCAACGACGACCGCTCCATGGACCGTGCCATAACGCGCCTCCTCAAAAAGGGAATTCCCGAGAAACACTCATGCGGCAATCGGCGCGCCTAGCGGAGCTTATCGTGCGCGAGTCGCGTCGAATCGCGGCCCGACACAGCGAAAGAGCGGACTCATGCGCCCCCAAAAGGGGCGCAACTGGGCAATAATCGCACAATGCAGTGTGCCCAACCTGTACAACCGCAGATCGCTTCGCGCGGCGGAATGCATGGAATCAGCCATTGTGAACGCTTGCTGAGCAGCGAGGAAGAAGCTCGAGCGAGCCGACAAACGCCGCGCGATGCTGGGAAATGGCAACTGGTCAATCGAGATATTTCTTACGCAAGCCGGCCAACGCGGTGAACGCCGGCTTGATCGCTCCCGAGGCGTCGACCAGGCCCGCGAAAGGGAACTCGGTCGGCTCGGAGTCGCGGAGCTGGTTCCAGAAAATCCCGTGCACGGCAGGTTTGGCCAACAGCAGCGGGAAGTAATGTTTAATCCAGGCCGCCTGGTTCTCGGGAGACCATCCACCTGGAAAGGCGTCGATGAGCGGCGCTGGCTTTCCCCGTGCCGCCGCCGGCGGCTGGGCAAGCTGTTGGCCGCTGGGCGCCGTCAGCATAAGTTGCAACGGCAGACCGAGGCAACTCCACAAATCGACCAGCCGGCTGAACTCCAGTCGATCTCGCGGATAGGAGCCGCCGGGATAGTACCCCATATTGATCTCGAGGCCGATGCCCGAAAGCTGCAACCCAGCGCGCACCAAAGCATCGGCAAAGTGCAACGGAGACAGGTCAGGCGTGGTGCGGCTCATGTACTCGGCCCATGGCTGGTCGAACCTGACGACCAGGGGAGTCGCCGGATCGATGTCGCGAACGATCTCGATGGCCCTCACGGCCAGCCGCAGCTTTTGTTCCTCGCTCAGAGACAAGCCATCGCCCACATTAATCCGGGATGCGCAGTGCCAGACTTGCACCTTACCGCGATAACGGCTGGCCACGGCCTCGACATAATCGCTGGCAAACGATTGGATATTGTTAAAGTCTCCTTCCCAGAGGTAGAGCCAGTCGGGCAGGCCGAGCGCATCGAGCCGCAGCAAGGGACCGGCGCAAATGGCTAATCCATGCCGAGTGCACCATTCGATTTGCCGGTCGAAGACGTCCCACTGATAGCTTCCTTCAGTAGCTTCCACTTGGCGCCAGATCAAGGGCGCGATGCAGGCGTTGAAAGACCGCAGAAACTGTCCATCAAGCGGCGGCTCGGGCATTTCGCAGCCCAGCGCCCCTCCAAGCAAGACCTGCAGTCGCGGAGATTGCCGCTGCCGAGCGGCTAAAGCCTGATCGATATAACAGCCTACCAATAAATCGGCGACGTCGAGCGCAGCGACGATCGCCTTCTCGGCCAATTCAGCCGCCTTGGCGGCATCTGCTTGCGAGGTGACCGCCTTGGAAAGATGCTTCAACGATTTGTGCAGGGCCGCCTCGACTTTTGCGGGCGCTACCAGCCCGATCGATTGCCACTCCGCAATCTGATTGCGGACCTGGTTGACCTTGCCGCGCGCCAGTTCGACCAGCAGTTGGTAAGGTCGATCGCGTTCCATGAGCGTGGCCGTCGACAGCATCACTTCGCCGTGACCTGGCACGGGCCAAGGAATATGGAACTTGCCCGAGTCGGTCACATGGCGTTCGACGGTCAGTTCGCCGTCGTGCAATCGGGTCCGGCATTGCCAGGGAATCTGATCGGCGCCGGCCATGTAGGCGCGTTCGGCAAGGCGCGGCGTCAGGCGAGTGCCGGGCGGCACAATCATCCGCAACAAGCCGTTGGGCATAAGAAATTCACCGCGCGCAGGGCGACTCGGTCAGCGACTTAAAAGCCTTGGGTCCACGCGTTACGCGGGCCGTTTCAAGTGACGTTAGCCCGAACATCAATGCCGCTACGCTCGACGTCCGCCGCTACCCAATCCCTCTATCAATTGTTATACTCCGCCCGATGAATCTGGGCATCCCAAAAACTCGCAGCCAGGGCTGGCGCCTGGCGGCCAGGAGGCTATCCGCGTGACGCGTACGGCGGTGCTGGAAACTGCTTTGCGCGATTTGCCCGTCCGCCGCGGCAAGGTCCGCGACGTCTACGACCTGGGCGACAGGCTGCTCCTCGTCGCCACCGATCGGATCAGCGCCTTTGATTGGGTTTTACCATCGGGAATTCCGGACAAAGGCCGCGTTCTGACGCAGATCAGTGCGTTCTGGTTTGATCTGCTCGGCGAGCCCAACCATCTGATCTCAACCGACGTCTCTCAGGCCGGGCTGCCCGCTGGAACCGACCTAGACGCCTTGGTCGGTCGTTCTATGCTGGTTCGCAAAACGGCCGTCGCGCCCATCGAATGCGTGGTGCGCGGCTATCTTTCCGGTTCGGGCTGGAAGGAGTACTTGCGGCACGGGACAGTTTGCGGCTTGCGGTTGCCGGCCGGCTTACGGGAAAGCGACCGGCTCGATCGGCCGATCTTCACCCCCGCCACCAAAGCCGAGAGCGGCCACGATGAGAACATCTCGTTTGAGCAAATGGCAGCCGTTTTGGGTCAGGGTCCGGCCGACGAGCTGCGCCGCCGCAGCCTGGCCATCTACGAGCGAGGCGCCGAACGCGCCCGCAGCCGGGGCATTATCGTCGCCGACACCAAGTTGGAATGGGGCTTCGTCGATACGCCTTCCGGGCGCGAATTGATTCTGATTGACGAGGTGTTGACGCCCGACAGCTCGCGCTTCTGGCCCGCCGACCGCTATGAACCGGGCCACGGTCAACCTTCATTCGATAAGCAGTTCGTGCGCGATTGGCTGGAGACCACGAGTTGGGACAAGAACAGCCCTCCGCCCATGTTGCCTGCCGACGTGATCGACAAGACGCGCGAGAAATACATCGAAGCGTATGAGATCCTGACTGGTCAAGCGTTTGCCTGGAAGTGATGAGGCAGGGCAGGGGACTTCGATCTAGTTTTCGCTGATCGCCGGCTGCATATCCTCGCCTTCGCTTCGCCCTTCCGTCGCTTTGCCGCTTTGTCCCTCTGCTGTCCGAGCTTCAGCAGCGGAGATAAAGCCGTCGCCGTCGAGATCGAGGCGCGAGAACTTTTCGCGGCTACCGGGAAATTCACGCAGGCTGACCTCGTGGTCGCGATTGAAATCCATAAAGACGAACCACTTCGGTCCCTCAGGCGGCGCCGCCTCGGCAGCCGCCATTTCCAGGCCCGTCCGCGGTTGCATATTCATCGTGGCGCCGCGCTCGATCTGCACGGTCATGCCGCCGGGAATTTCATCGATGGCGAGTCGCCCGTCGCCGTCGGTATCGAGCTCTTTCAATCGCGCGGCGGCGCCACGCAACTCGCGAGGGGCGAGCCGCCCATCGAGGTCGACGTCGAGCCAAGGAAAAAGGGCATCCTGGTCGTCGTTCGCGGTAATGCGAATCGCCGTCGCTTGCGGCGCTCGCCGGCCGCGATCGTAGGCGGCGATTTCCTTGGCATAAACCATGCCATCGCCGTTGGCGTCCCAGTCATCGAACATGGCCGCCATGTTCGGTGATTTCTCTTCGATCTCTTTTTTCTCCAGATAACCGTTCTTATCCGTATCGAGGGCCGATAATTGATCTTCCGCGGAGCGGGGCGGACCTTGGCTGGGCAGGCGATCGACGAACTGAAATCGCAAACGCAGCTCAGCCAGGTTAAGCATGGCGCCGCCGGAGAGGCGCGTAACCGCCTCATCTGCCTCTCCTAAGTCGGCTGCGATGCGCTCAACGTCAATTCCCGCCGGCATGTCGCCGTCCGGGCCAAAGCGAACCGCCAACACGACGTGTGGATCGATGGCGTCGAGCCGCAACATTTCGTCGCGGTTGAGCGCGCCATCGCCATCGAGATCGAGTTGCTCGGCAAGATGGGGCGTCAACGAATAACCGCCTTCCGGCAATTCGCCATGCCGCAGATAAAGCTCGGAAAAGGTGAAGATCACGCCGTCCCAGTCGGCCAAAGGCCCCAGCCGCATCGCCGCCGGCGAGTTGCGGTACGAGCTGACAAGCATCGCCTGCGAGTCGCCGGCGAGCGAGTCGTCAAGCTCAGCAAGAGAGACGATCGCGTCGTCGTTCGCATCGCGCAGCCGCAACCGCGTTTCGGCGGCAGCCATCTCTTCGGCCGACACGATCTCGTCGCCATCAGCGTCGAGCAGACTGCGGACCAATGATTGGCGCGCGTTCGAGTCGCGATAACGCGACGAACTATCGATTGTGAAGGACTGCCCGGCATTGTTCGATCGGGCGATGAAGCGACGCGCTTCGTCCCGATCGACCACGCCGTTCTGGTTCGTGTCATGCGTCTTCATGAATTGCCTGCGGTCCATCTGCTCACGCTCGAGGCTGAGCCGCCGAGAAAAGACGCGTTTCGGGTCGGCGAAGACTTCGTCCCACATCGGCTTGCCGTCGTGGTTCCGATCGGCCAGTTCCAGCAGGTCGTCGATCACGGCGTCGCGCTCGGCGTCGTACGGCTTGCCATCGATCGTCAATTTCAATTCAACGACCAGCGGCCCGGCCGGCGTAAACAGTAACAGCCGTTCGGCAGAATAATTGGGCGGGGGCGCCGCAGGCTCGGCCGCCTTGGCGTCACGTTTCGTTTCCGCTTGTGCGTCGGGCTCCGTCGGATGGGTCGTCTTCGCCTCGGCCGTCTTTTTGTCGACGGGAGGAGGTTCGGCCTCTTTGGCTGGCTTGGCGCCGCTTTGCTTGTCGGTCGCGCTGCCCCGTGGCGGGTCTTCTGACGCTTTTGCTTTCTGTGCAGGTTTCGCCGCAGCCACACTCGACGGTTTGGCCGTCGCGGTTGAAGGCGTAGGAGGGCCGCCCCCGCAACCAATTAAAAGCGGGCTTGCCAACCACACCAGCGCGAGCCCGACGATGGCGCCTGATTGGCGCGTCGGGCGTCGCAGTAAGTAGTAGCACCGAGACAGGAATGCCATCATGCCGCCGCCGGCGTTAGTAGTTCAAAATGAATTCCGAGCTGTTCAGCATCATCCACAGCACGTCGGCCAACGCCTTGCGGCGATCATGCGAGGCGCCGCCGCTTTTGACATACGTCAACAGTTCCTGTCGCTCATCTTCGCTGGGCTGACGGGACAGGACCGATAAGAATAGGGCGTCGATCCGCTCTGTATCGTCGAACACCGGCGCGTCCAAAGCCTGCAGGATGCCGCTGCGATCCGGGTCGGTAATCTCCGTCGTCAGCGGGCCGTTCATCAGCGAAAGGACTTGCGGTATGCCCGCCTCAAATTCCGTCGCCTCCTGAGTGCTGCGATTGAAGCGGGCAATAAACTGTTGACGGCTGGCGGCGTCGAGCTGCGGCGGTGCGCCCGGCATCGGCGGCGGAACGGCAACCTCGAAGCGTCGCGTGGCTTGGACCAGGCATTCGTAAAGCTGCTCGGGCGAGAGCACTTTGGGTTGCATCCGCCCGAATAACTCCGGCTGCAAACGCTCTCCTTCGCTCACCACGCGGCTTGAGCGTTGATAAGCTCGCGTCCCTGCGATCACCCGGAATACCGCTTTCAAATCGTAGCCCGACTCGAGGAAGTAATTTGCCAATGTATTCAGGACTTCGGGATTGCTAGGCGGATTGCTCTCGCTGAAATCGTCGGCCGGATGCACCAAACCGCGACCGAACAAGTGGGCCCACACGCGGTTGACGGCGACGCGCGCGAAATAAGGATTATCGCGCGAGACAATCCAGATGGCCAATTGCCGCCGGCGGTTCGCGTCGGCATCTTCTTGGGGCGGCTCATCACCCAAGTATTTGGGCAGCACGACCTGGTCCGTGTCGGGCAGTTTGACTTCGCCGGCAAGAGCATCCACCAATTCCACCTGCGGCGGCTGCCCGCCTGGCGCCTGCTGCAACCGGGCAAAGAACGCGGCATAACCCCAAAAGTCCTCCTGTCGCCAACGATCGAAAGGATGGTTGTGGCACTGGGCGCATTGGATCTGAACGCCCAAAAAAATCCGCGACGTGCTGGCGGCCAACTCCTCGGGCTTCAACCCCGATGCCGTATAGAACAGCGCGGCGCCGCCGCGATCGGAGCTGCCGGTGGTCGTGAGCAGGTCGGCGACAATATTGTCATAGCGAATGTTTTCTGCGAATCGGCGCCGCAGCCAGGCGGTAAATCCTGCCACCTGATCCGCGCGCTCAGTCTGGGCATCCGCCGGCAACAACATTTTGGTCCAAACCTGGGCCAAATGCGTGCCGAACCGAGGATTGTCCAACAGACGATTGACCAGCCGCACTCTTTTGTCGGACTGACCATCGGCAAGAAACCCGGAAACTTCGGACGCCGGCGGAATGACCCCGCTGATATCCAAGTACGCTCGCCGCAGGAACTCGCCATCCGTTGTCAGCGGCGCCGGCTTGATGCCGGCCTCGGCCAGGCGAGCCTCAAGCAACTGGTCGATGCGGTCAGATACCTGCCCGGGCTCGAATTCCGGTCCCTCTTGAGCGATCGCCGGATGCAGCAAGGCGCCGCTCAGCGCGAGCAGCCAACCGCACAGCCAACACGGTTTCCGCGCCTTCCGCAGCCATTGCGAGTTCAACATGCCGCCGCCCTCCCGCTGAAAACACGGGCCCGATGAGGTGAACCGCCCCGCCGCCATGGATTTTAGCCGCTAAGCTCGGGATAACACAACGGAATTGCCTAGATTTTTAGGTCGGCCGTTGAATTGCAGGTTTCAGTCGCCCGAGGTGAGCATCTTCTCGGTGCGATCGGCGCCATTGGCGGCGGCCTGCGCATCAGAGTGTCGACGCCCCCCGCTCGCCTTTTTCGGCAGCCCTGCACTCGGCGCGCACCAACTCCGGCGATGGCTTCCATGTTTCCAACTCGTCCCAAGGCCAAAGGGGTCGCGGGATGTTTTGGTAGGGATATTGCCAGAAATCGGAAGGAGCACAACCGGGAGCGCGCACGACCATGATCTCGCTGGCATGCGGCTGATAGGCAGCGCGAAAGCCGCAAGGACTTTTCGCGACCAGCACACGCGCGGCAAAAGGATCGAATCCCGCGGCGCGAAAGAATTCAGGCGCGAAATGGGGCCCGCTGCGCGAGGTGAGCAGCAGGTGCACGTTACCAATTCGCAGCACCGCGGAAGGCCCCATGTCGATCGGCAGGTTCTTGGCAAGATGGCCTGAAAGAATGAATTTGGCCTGAAACAGCCGCTCGACGCGGGCGGTAATCTCTAAAGGAAGCGAAAACCGGCAATCACGGACGCCCCCCACCGCGGTCGAAAGCTCGGCGCCCAGACCGGCCTTCTCGGCCATCGCCACGACCTCGGGCGACACCATGGCCGTCAATACGGGTCCGGGCCAATCATACTTGAGTAGTTCGCGCAATACCCAGGTGCTGTCCCCCGGCGCCCCGGAGGTTGTCGCATCGGCGCTGTCGCTCAATACAACGAGCCCCTCGGGCCGCCGATGCGCGCGCTCGATGGCTTCTTCCAAGGGAACCAGATCGGGCAGATAATCGCGCCGCCGCCGCCAGACCGACGCGGCGAATTCACGGCACAGCCCGTCGGCAAACTCTGCCTCGCCCTCGGCGACAATCACCACGCTCGTGCCCAACTCGGGGATGTCGAGCCACGGCTGCACGGTCGCCAAACCAGCCGCCAGCACGCGCGGATCGCTTTCGAGGGCTTGCAGATGTTCGCGAAAGCGGAAGCTGACGCTCTCGGGATTTTGCGTATTAGCGCGTTCCGCCGGCACGACGAGCGGCAGCTTTTGAAAGGCGGTGATCGGCCGGACCCCGTCGACCAGAATTCGCCGCAAGACGCGTGCGCCTCGCAGACCTGTTTCGAAAACGTCGATATGCGGCGCCGTGTGGAACAAGACAAGCGCGTCGGCGCTGGCGACCATTTTGTGCGTGACATTGGCATGCAGGTCGAGCGTCGCCACAATCGGCGTCTGCAGACCGACCACGTCTCGGACCGCCGCCAAGATTTCGCCTTCTACGTCCGGCGCAGTTTCGGCGACCATCGCCCCGTGGAGAGCCAACAACACGGCATCGACGGGCAGCTGCCCCTGGAGAGATTCAACCAGTTCATCCCGCAGCCAACAAAAGGTGTCGGCGGTCGCCGTGCCGCTGGGCCACGCCGGCAACCTCGCTAAACCAACCAGTTCCGGGCGTTCTGGCCAGGCGCGCAGCGATTGGATGAAGGCGCCCAACTCGTTCGTATCGGCCATCTGGTCAATCATCGCCTGGCCGCGCAAGACGCCGAACTGCTCGAAATCGGCGCGTGTCGTCGGCAAGGGATTGAAAGTGTTGGTCTCTTGCCAGAGCTGTCCAAGTGCGATGCGCATGAGGGTTTAATGGCCTTTCATGGCGCCGACGGCTCGATCAAGCCTCGAGAGCGCCTCGTCAACGTCGGCCAGGGTCATCGCGCCGCAAAAACCATGATGGCAGGCCGCTCCGCCATAATCGTGAAAATAAACCCCCTGCTCGATTGCCGCGGCGACGAACTTCAACATCAAATCGCGCCGGTGGGGAAGCAAGTCGCGATAGCTTCGCACCTCATCGACGCCGAAATAAACTCCGAAACGAGCCCCTAGGCCGTGGACGCGACCGGGCACGCCGTGCGTGACGAAGATATCGTTGAGACCGGCAAACAGGCGGGCGCCAAGGGCATTGATATGAACGTAAAAACCGGGCTCCCGATATGCCTTCACTGCGGCCAATCCCGCCGCCACGGCGACCGGATGTCCATTGTAGGTGCCACTGTGCTGGCAATCTCCTTCGGGCATCAAGCGGGCCATGATGTCGGCACGCCCGCCGAACACGCTCAGCGGAAATCCGCCGCCAACCGCCTTGCCGAGCGTGCATAGGTCGGGAGTTATGCCCAGGTATTCCTGGGCTCCGCCCGGCGCCATGCGGAAGGCGCACAGCACTTCGTCGAAGATCAAAAGGGCGCCATACGCGCTCGTCAAACGCCGCAAAGTCGCCATGAATTCGGTCGTCGGCCGGACGCAGCCCGCGTTGTACCAAATTGGTTCGCAGATGGCCGCAGCGAGCTCCGAGCCATGCCGCTCGAAAGCGCGCTGGAGCAAATCGGGCCGGTTGTACGGTACAAGTACAAGCTGCTCTTCTATGCCGCGCGTAATGCCCGTCGAGGCTGGAAACGGCGTCGGCGCCGTTTCATCGCCCAATTGATCCGCAGGCGTGGCCAGGCTGAACATGACCTGGTCGTGATAGCCGTGGAAGTTGCCTTCGAACTTTAGCAGCTTCGGCCGGCCGGTGAAGGCGCGGGCCAGCCGGATGCAGTGCATCGTGGCCTCAGTCCCCGAACCGGTGAGCCGGACCCGCTCGCAGCACGGGATGGTCTGGCAAAGCAATTCCGCCAGTTGGGTATGCAACTCGTTTTCATACGAACAGGCGGCCCCCCGAGCGAGTACCGCTTCGACGGCCTCGCGAACTCGGCCGTCGCCGTGGCCCAGCAGCGTGGCGCCGTGACTGCAGCAAAGATCGATGTACTCGCGGTCATCGAGATCCCACAACCGGCATCCTTCGGCGCGGCCGAACAACATCGGATGGCCGAGAGCTCGGTTCCAACGCGTCGAGGCCGATACGCCGCCCGCCAGCTTCTGCCGGGCATGCTGATACTGATCAACCACTCGATTCATAAGCAAGCAGACTCCAAGTAGGTGGAACTTCGGTGCGTTTGTGCTGGCGCGGCGTCGTGTTCGCTTCGATGCGCCGCTATTTTGGCGGCGCGCGCTCGCTGATGCTAGAAGATTTTCCTCGCTTGCGCTGCCGCCGATCGTGCGCCAAGAGAAAATGACGACCAATTAAGGCAGAGCAGTTCAGCCCGGCGCTTGAGGATGCCGAAATAATGTGTCAGCGGACGAGGCAACGACCGCTGCTCACAAGACAACCAAGAAGACACGCATGAAGCGCAGCATCGCAGCAAGGAAGCCTGCTCAAGTCAGTCCCGCCGCGGCGGCCGAACAGATCGTTCAAGGCTCGACTCTTCCGGCGGTCGACGCTCAGCCCAAGGTTGCGTCAAAAGAGAAAGTCTGGGAGATCGACGGGCCCGAAGGAGTTCCGGCGCCTGTCATTCGAGCGAACATGATCTCCTTCCGCGTCTCCTACCAAGGCCGCGTTCAAGTGGCATTCTTCGAAGAAGAATAAACCGCCGATCGCCGAAAACTGGGCTCAAGTTTTCGCCTTCTCCTGCCGTGGACCGCGTCAAAGCGGCGCGCGGAAATCATTAAAGTCGGCAAGACCGCGCTGGTCGGAATTCCCTTTCCCCCCGGTCTTACTGTATCAGGGCGTATAGCCTCTACCTTTAGCCTTTGCGGACGACTACCTGTGCCCGGGCGTCATTGCGGTCCCGTGTGTGCTAGAGTTGTCGTTAGGGACATTGAGGAGGACGTTGAACATGCATTACTTGAGAGCCATCTCGTGGCATCATTGGTCGCTTTCTGACTTGGAAGGCAGCAACAGCTTGATGGTGGCGATGTTCGCCGTGATCGTGCTGTGGATCGTGTTTGATCGCATGCCATTGTCGGTCAAGTACAAGTAGATTCCGCGCCGAGTCGCTGCCGTTGCAGCTTTGGCGCCGGATGACCGGCGGGCCAGCTCTTTTGGCTTCAAACGCTTTGGGGCCCGTTGATTAACCGCCGCTCAATCGTCGCTCGGCCAACGCATTTGCTGCTTCCGGCGCCGTAAAATCTCTTGACCGGGCGGAACCCATCCGCATACCATTTCCTTGACGTGGCCCGGCTAACGTGGCTGGGCGGGACTAGGAGCCCGCACGATCCGCTCCGGCGTGATTGTGCCGGCAGGGCCCTAGAGGAAGGAGGTGGTCGTTCTATGTGTAGTCGTATCCAGAGGTGGCTCGTCTGACGAGCAGCCGACGGGCTGCTGTTAGTCCGCTCTTGCGAGCGAGCCAACGTGTCTTGCAGCCATCATGGTTTTGGCTTTCCGTGAAAACCGGCCCGGGGTTGACCTGGGCCGGTTTTCCTTTTTGTGTCTGACCGATTTCGCGACGAACCGCGGCTGAAATATGCCTGACAAGGCGAGAATGCTTTCTTTCCTTTTCCTGCCGGCTTACCTTACATAAGGCATCGTGAGATAGACCTGTCGTTACTTGCGGGGGGCTGCTCCGTCGCAACTTTGGATTAAGAGATTCACACTGTACAGCCGGCAGATTAGCCCTGCCGGATTGACCAACGATCCCTTGCGGAACGAGATGATGTCGAACGCGCGTCGCGGTTTAGTTCTGATTCTTGCCGTGGCGTGTGTTGGGGTCGCCTGGCCGCAAACCGCCGCCGCGCAATATTTCCCGTATTTCCGACCCGGCCGGCGCTATGCCACGGTGATTGGCGGACCGATCGGGCCGGCGCCGCTCGATCCCTATTCCGTGGCGGCCTATTGGGGATTTCTGCCGGCGCCGATAGTCGCTCGGCAGGCGATTGGGCATCAAATCATCTGGACCAGCCCCAATGGTTATGTCTACCGTCCTGTCTATCCGGATCAGGATCCGAGCGGCGCCGGCCCGAGCGACGGCTTCTCGGTGTTGCCTGCCCCGCCGACTATGGCCGCAAACACCCCGAACGCCGCACCGATTGTGCGGCCGGCAAACCCCGCAGCCGATATAGTTCCCGCGAACCCTCGCGGAATGTTCGACACAGCGCTGTTATTATTTCGCACCGCGCGCTACGACGAGGCCCTGGGCCGCCTCGACCAGATATTGTTGACCGAACCAGAAAACGGACAGGCCGAACTGCTTTCGGCGCAGGCGTTCTTCGCCCAAGGCGAATATCGGGGTGCGATCGCCGCGCTCGATCGAGCGACCAAACTGCTGCCGGAAGAAGAGTGGGATCGCTACGTCGCCAACTATCGCGACTTTTTTCCTTCAGCGTTGCGCTATGCGGTCCACTTGCGAACTTTGGAACGTTACGTGGATCAATTCCCGGAGTCGGCCGAGAGCCGGCTGTTGCTGGCCTATCACTACGGCAGCCTCGGTTTCAACGATCAGGCGTTGGCCCAGTTGCGTCTGATGAAGCCCACCGCCTTGAGTCGGCGCTTGGCCGAACACTACGCCCGCCAACGCAAGCCGGTCGACGACGAGTTGCCGGCGCCAGGGCCGGATCCAGATTTGGAATTGAACGGGCCAGAAAACGCGCCGCCAGCGGGCGACGACGTTCGGAATCCCGCCGATCGGCCAGTACCGCCGATCGCCCGCCGCGTCGGTCCGCGCGAGTTTTAATGACCTCCGTGATGCCAATCGGGCGTGTTCAGCTCACGCGCCCGAATGTCCATCGGCCTACCGAGGCCACGAGCCGCCCAGCGCACAGCAATTAACGATCTCGCCGTCGATCGGTCCGCGCGGTCTGCAAGTAGGGCTTTAGATCGCGAACGGTTTCTGCCGCCAGGGCGGCAGTGAAACGCTCGGCGCCGGAATGGACGAGATGCACCCCGTCGAGAAAACCGCTGTCATCGATCCAGTCGTGTGCATCGACAACCGACGCGCCGTGCTCTCGCGCCAGCTCATCGATAAACGACCTCATTTCTGTCCGCGCCGTTGAATCATACCAGGCTCGCATGGCGGAGCATTCGGGCATCAGTACCATGACGGCTTGGATGTTCTCGCGACGGCACGACTCGAGCAGCTCACGTAGAATAGGACCGAACGGCGCGTCTTTGCAGGCGCCTCCGCGATAAAGTCCATAGCTTTTTTCCGTCTGCGCGACGCCGCGGCGAAAACTCTCCGGCGTACGCGTTTGATCATCGAGGTGGCCCGCACCATGGTCATCAAACGCGCCAATGCCATGCGTCCACGGGTCGTCAACTGCAAATGACGGCGCCACGCCGCGCAAGATGCTCCAGCGATGAGAATGCCAAGGAACCAGCCGACCATCGCAATAGCCTACCGGCGAGTAGTAGCTGGCATAATGCCGCACCATGCGCAATTCGCTCAGGGCGAACCGCTCTGGCGTGAAACGGACGGGATCAAGCGGCGGTAGTCCGCGAAGAAAAGGGGACAGCACTTCCACAAACACGATATCGGGCCGCACTCCCGCCGCCAACAGCCGCTTCAGCGTCACCAGTTCCATCAGCGGGCTCGAGCCGGGGATCCCGAAGTTATACGCGACGATTTTTCCGCCGCCGGCGCGGTCGAGTTCCCGTTCCAAGGCGTCGCCGTGCAAATTGCAAAACGAGGCGGACGTGCCAAGCACGACGATTCTGGTCGCATCAGGCGACGCTGCGGCAAAATGGCGCTCGACTTGCTTGAGCTTTCGGTAGCAGAACTCGTCGCGCAACCCGGGGAGCCATGTTTCGATGGCGAGTTCCAGGCCCGCCTGCAAAATGATGAATGCCGCGAGGGCCCACAGCACCGCCGCGCGAGCGGCGCGCCTTGTGCCGTCGGCTCTCCGGGAGCATTCCGGCCGGCAAGAAATGCATGTTTCGACGCCTGTCGGCATGTATCTGTCGTAGAGGATTGCTGGGCAGAAGAGGCCGCGAGACTCATCTCCGAGCCGGCGCGGGGCGGCATTTTTCCGAAAAGCCAGCCGCGTTACAACCCGAAGTTCTTTTCCCGCAGCGCTGGCGGCAAAAAAACTGCGCATCCAAGCGAAGTTAGGCGGTTTGCGGATGCGCTGCGAGCCATTCGGCTGCGCATTTCCGGGCGGCTCCGACGTCGCGCTGCAGTTGGGCTTGCAGTTTGTCGACGCCGGAAAAGGAATGTACGTCGCGCAGACGGCCGAGGAAGTCGACTTCCAACGGCTGCCCATAGAGCGACTGGTTGAAACCAATCAGATGCACTTCAACCTTCAAAGCCTGCTCGCCGAAGGTCGGATTGCCGCCGATATTAATCGCTGCCGGCCAGCGCTCGCTCTGCGTTCTGGCCACGCCCGCATAGACTCCGGCGCCAGGCAACAGCGTATCGACGGCACTGACGTTCGCAGTAGGAAATCCGATGCGATTGCCGCGTCCGGCGCCATGAGTCACCAAACCGCGAATGCGATAGGGTTGCGTAAGCAGCCGGCGCGCGTCGTCGACTGCTCCGGCGGCCAGCAGCTTTCGCACGCGCGAACTCGACACGATTTCCCCATCCATCACGACCGGATCAACGACCTCCAGAGCCATCTCGGCCGCCGCGGTGAATTTTCGCAACACGTCGATCGTGCCGGTGCGACCGCGTCCGAAAAAGAAATTCGGCCCTTCGACCATCGCTCGAGCCGCCAGTTTGCCGCGGACGATCTCGTCGAAAAACTCCCGATCGGTCAGATTCAACAGTTTCTCGTCGGTCGGATAGGCGATTATCGAGTCGACCCCGAGTTCGAGGAGCAATTGCGCCTTGCGGTCGGTCCAGGTGAGCGGCGGCGGCGCTGCGCTGGGTCGCAACAAGCGCACTGGGTGCGGATCGAACGTGAAGACGACGGCCGCCCCCCCCACGCGCCGGGCTTGAGCAATCAGCCGTTCGACAATCCGGGCATGGCCAAGGTGCACTCCATCAAAGTTGCCGATCGCCACAGCGCCGCCGCGCAGTTCGTCGGCAAGCGCGGCGAGATCACGCAATAGTTTCACAGGCAGGACTAAGGCGACATGGGCGGAATGATCGGAACAAGTTGACTGCATTATCTTTATCGACGATGAAACGGTCAACCGCCTCGCCCGCGACCACAGCCTTGTGGTATGGTTATGGCATACGCGTCCCCCGTCTCATCTCGTGCGATCGCATGGAAGACAAGCAGAAGTTTCTCTCGCCAGACTTGGCTCATCGCTTCGCGGCGATCGACGTCGGAACAAACAGTATTCGCCTGGTGGTGGCCGAAGCCTTGCGCGAAGGGCATTACCGGGTGCTCACCGAAGAGAAAGAGGCGGCCCGGCTCGGCAAAGATCTCAGCTCTACCGGCCGCCTCAATCCGGCCGCGGTCGAGCGCTCGCTGGAGGCCTTGCGGCGGATGAAGCAAATCGCCGTGGGTTATCAGGTGCGCGAATTGCGCGTGATCGGCACGTGCGCCATCCGCGAAGCCAAAGACGGGGCCGATTTCTGCCGCCGGGCCAAGCAGGAGATCGATCTGGACATTGAGGTCATCAGCGCGGAACAAGAAGCGCTGCTCGCCTTTCACAGCGTCGTCCGCAATTTCCACTTGGAAGGCAAAGACGTCGCGGTCGCCGATATTGGCGGCGGCAGCACCGAAATCATTCTAGCTTCGGCTGAGATGATCGAAGACATCTGCACCACGCCGCTCGGCGCCGTGCGAATGACCGACGTTTACGCGGGCGGCGAGGAATTCTCGCCCCAGAGTTACGACCGTATGGTGGCGGGCATCGACCGCGAATTGCGCAAGCACACCAAAGGCGTGATCATGACGCCGCACGTGCTGATTGGCTCAGGCGGCACCTTCACCACCTTGGCCGAAATGGTCATGGCCGGCAAAGGGCAGATGGGCTTGCCGCTGCGCGGTTACGAGATCACCCACGCCGAAATCGGGCATTTGCTCGATCGCCTGCGAAAAATGCCCGCCAAAGCGCGGCGCAATTTGCCTGGACTCAGCCCCGACCGCGTCGACATCATTGTCGCGGGGGTGACGATCATCGATCGGATCATGCGGCGATTTAAAGTCAATCGTCTGCAGATCCACGACCGCGGCGTGCGTGACGGCTTGTTGCTCTCCATGATCGATAATTCGCTCGGCGCCGCCCGACAAGATCCGCACGACCAGGAGGCCGCGATCGAACGATTCGCCCGAGGCTGCGGTTGCGACGTGGGGCATAGCCGGCAAGTGTCGCTGTTGGCGGGCATGATCTTCGTGCAGTTGGCCGAGGAACTCGGCTTGTCCGCGGAAGATCGCCGCCTGCTCGAAGCCGCCGCCAAGCTGCAAGACGTGGGCTACTTGATCAACTATGAGAAGCACCACAAGCATAGTTACCATCTGATCCTCAACAGCCGATTGCCTGGCTTCCAACCGCACGAGTTGGAATTGATCGCCAATATCGCGCGATACCACCGCGGCAAAGAGCCGAAGAAAAAGCACGACAACTTCAGCCGGCTGTCCGTCAAGGACCAGCAGCGCGTCCGGTATCTGGCGGCCATCCTGCGGTTCGCCGGGGGACTGGACCGCAGTAATACTCAGCAAATCAAGTCGCTTTCGATCGCCCTGGACGACGACGACGCCACGCTGCACGTCGTCGCCGACGAACATCCCGAAGTCGATATCTGGGCCGCCTTGCGCCGAGCCGAGCCGTTGGAAAAGGCGCTCGGCAGGCGGATTGTCATCGAATGGAAGCCGACCGATGCCTCGCCGACGGCCAAAAATAAGAATGGCAAACGCCCTGCTACCGATGGCCGCGCAGACTCGGCTGCCGCCGAGCGCAAAGCCCGGGCGCGATAGTCCTCAAGCAACCGAGTCTCATCGCCCGAAGCCGCTGAACCGCGTCGCGGAATGCACGGCTTCCAGTTGATGAAATGCTGCTGGCAGGAATCGCACCAAATCGCTGGCGATCAACGAGACTTCGCCGAGTTCCGCGGCGGCCAGGTCGCCGGCCAGGCCGTGCAGATGAACGCCGAGTCGCGCGGCATCGAAAGGCGATAGTTTCTGGCAGAGCAGGGCCGTGATGAGCCCCGTCAGCACGTCGCCGGTTCCGCCCGTTGCCATGCCGGGATTGCCGGTTTCGTTATGTGCCTGATGCTGCCCATCGGTAATAAAGGTGCGGTGCCCTTTCAAAACAATGACAATTCCTGAGCGCGCCGCGAGTTCCAATGCAGCCTCCTCATACTGTTTGCGAGGCAGGTGCTTTTGGCCGCGGGTGAGCCGCTGAAATTCGCCAGGGTGCGGCGTCAGAATTCGAGGACCGCCCGGTCTGGCGAGGACCCCTGGCTGATCAGCCAAGGCATTGAGCGCATCGGCGTCAAAAACGGCGGGCAGCTGCAGCGATTCGTAAAGCCACTTCACGAGCCGCCTCAATCCATCCGATTGTCCTAGGCCGGGCCCGCAAGCAACGGCGGTGGCTTTCGCTGCCAACTCCTCAAGCGACTGTTGCGCCGCTCCGGCAATCCTGCCTTGTTCGTCTGCCGGCAGAGGCGCCGTCATATATGAAGGTTCGAAGGAAGCGACAATCTGCAGGCAGGGCGCTGCGGTCGCCAATTGCACCAGGCCGGCCCCGCCGCGCAGCGCCGACATGCCGGCCAGCGAGATCGCCCCGGTCATCCCGCACGACCCGCCAACGAGCAGCGCACGCCCATAGTCGCCTTTATGACTATCAGGTTTTCGTGGCGGTAATTGGGGGAGCGACATGGAAGCTCGAAACGCTGAACGAGGAGCGGCGGGAGAACAATACCTGGACTGAACCTTATCCCCGCCGCGACCGGCGGGCAATCATTCCGGCAACGTAGGCGCCTTTGAAGCCGGCATCGATATTCACGACCGTCACATTAGCGGCGCAGCTATTGAGCATGCTAAGCAACGCGGCCACGCCGTTGAAATTGGCCCCATAACCGACGCTGGTCGGCACGGCGATGACGGGGCAATCGACATAACCGCCGACAACGCTCGGCAACGCTCCCTCCATGCCGGCAATCACGACGACAGCATCGGCGTCGACAAACTCGGGCAATCGTGCAGGCAGGCGATGCGGGCCCGCCACGCCTACATCTTGAATCAACTTTACCCGAGCGCCCATCCAGAGCGCCGTCTCGCGAGCCTCCTCGGCGACTGGTAAATCGCTGGTGCCCGCAGTGAGAATGGCGATGAATCCGCCGTCAGGCGGATCGCCGTTCTGGTTGCCGAGGGGAATTCTAAACGTGCGGGCCATGGGGTTGTATCGCCCGCCGGCAAACCGGGGCGTCAGATCGGCCGCCTGCTCGGGCGAAATGCGCGTGGCGAAGACGTCGACCCGCTCGGCGATCAAGGTGCGAAAGATTTTGTCGAGCGAATCGACTGATTTCCCCTGGCCGAATACCACTTCGGGGAACCCGCAACGGCGGCGGCGGTCG
>JAICIG010000002.1 GCA_025924495.1 Pirellulales bacterium
AGTCGTAGATTTCTTTGGCCTGCAGATAATCGGTGATCGCCGGCTTGTCGTCGGGATGAAATTCCGAAAGCTGAATGCGATCGTTGACGTGGATCTTCATCGCCAATCGCCGCCCATCTAGAAAACCAAGATTCCGTGCAACGGTCAGGACGCCGTTGGAGCCGCCCAGGTTCGCCGTATGGCTGTTTTATTCGGCGTTCGCTGGTTTCGCTTTACGCTTGAATGACCGGCAGAGACAGCCCCGGCTCCGATTGCCTGGCCGCTGGCGGCGGGGGCAATGTCTTGCCGGCGTAGGCCCCGAAATCGTTGAAAAAATGCTTTTTGGCGAAGCGGTAAAACCAGCTCTTTTCAGGAACTTCTTGGCCGGGGGCGTATTGCGACGGTCGCGGCTCCATGCTTTCCAGTTCGGCCAGCGCGCTCTTGCGAGCAGTCGTGTCGCGAGCCCCGTGCTTTTCGACCAGGTCTTTGAGCAGATCAGGCCGTTCGAGCACGATGCATCCCCGTGTGGCCGAAGACGCCAGCTCTCGGAAATCGCTAAGGAATGCAGATCGCTGAAATTTTTCCACCAGCGGCCGCTCGTCGTGAATTGATTCCTTGGCGAACTGTACGATTGGGCACGGTTCGATGTCGCCCCAGGGGCTGATGTGGTGGCTGATGCCGGTCGCCGCGGGGCACAAGGCCTGGCCGCGGTCGTCGTAGTAAGCGTCGATAATGCCAATCGGCTTCTTGACTCGCATGTCGACGACGAACTGCCTGGCCCGACGTTGCTGTTCGGGCGAAAGCGCGAGATCGGGGTTCGAGTCGGGGCCCACGGGGCGATAGGTGTGATACCAGAGATACATCGCGCCCATCTCGATTAGCCGGTCGACCCAGGCTTCGGTGAGCAGATCGTCGATGTTGGTGCGGCAGAGGCTGGTGCAAACGCCGGTCAGCACCTTGTTGTTCAAGCAGTTTTGCAGGCCGGCCATCGAGCGCGTGTAAACGCCTTGCCGGCCCCGGCGCTGATCGCTGACGATCTCCGTGCCTTCGATGCTTACCAGCGGCGTGACGTTGCCCAGCCGACGCAGTTCTTTGGCCACGGCGTCGGTGATCAACTGTCCGTTGGTAAAAACTTGGAAGTAGCAATCAGGATGTTGACCCAGGATCTCCAGCAATTCGGGGTGCATGAACGGCTCGCCGCCGAGGATGCCGAAAAAGCTGTTGCCTGCCGCCTTGGCTTCGCCGATCAGGCGGTTCATCGCCGCCACATCGATCGTTTGCCGCTCAGCCGCCACATCGACCCAGCAGCCTTGGCAGCGCAGGTTGCAGCTATTGATGATGGAAATGTAAATGAACGGCGGGAAGTATTCGCCCCGCTTGAGTCGCTTCTTATACCGCTGGACTGAACGCATGCCCTTGTAGCCCATGTTCCAGGCCAGCTTCCAGACCAGCCGCTTGTCGGTCTCGAAGAGCACGCGTTTGGCCATCTTTAGATACATGAACGCCTCGAACATCAGGGAGCGGATTGCGAGTTGGGTTTAAGTATAGCAGCCTGCGCGGCCCGAGCCACGCAGCCGGCTTCTCGGGCAATGGGACGTATTTCCCGACTCTGCTGAATAAGGCAGGTTGGCGCTCAGCATCGTGCTGAAAGCCTCTACCTGACTCACCGCCCAAGCGTGGGGCGGTCCTCGACAGTGGCATGGGAGGCACTTAGACTAGTGAGCCATGCGCGGCCTGACTTGATTCAAGGTTTACCGGCTCGGCGCCCGCGGGCTGTGCACAAAATCTATATTTACGGCGTGATGCCAGTGGGTATTTCTGGCCGCCGCACCGTTGGAGCGCCAGCGCGGCTGCTGAAAAGTCGCTGCGGCGGCCTGTGCGAATGGTCGATACTGAACGATTGTTAGCGGCCTACGAGACCGCGCGCCGCGATCTGCTGGCCCGCCGATTGTCGGCAGGGCATTGGGCGGGCGAACTCTCGAGTTCAGCGCTATCCACGGCCACGGCCATTAGTGCTCTGTCATTAGTGCGCAGGCACGCACCGGCCGGATCTGCGGCCCGTTCTGCTGATGACGACGCGCGTTTTAGCGAGTTGATCTTCCGAGGGATCGAGTGGCTGGCCGGCGCTCAAAATGCGGATGGCGGCTGGGGAGACACAGACAAGAGCCTGTCAAACATTGCCACCACGATGTTGGTTCGCGCTGCATTCCAACTGACCTGCGTGCCGGCGAAGCATGCGGATTTATTGGTTCGAGCGGACGCTTATATCGCCGGTCAGGGCGGCATTGCCGGGTTACGGCGGCGCTATGGCAAAGACAAGACGTTTGCCGTGCCGATTCTGACGAACTGCGCCTTGGCAGGGCTGGTCTCCTGGCGAGAAGTTTCGCCCTTGCCGTTCGAGTTGGCCTGCCTGCCGCAATCGTGGTTTCGGTTCTTGCGTCTTCCGGTGGTGAGCTATGCCATACCAGCACTAGTTGCGATTGGGCAGGCGCGCTATTTTCATGCCAAGCCGCTCAATCCGCTGACTCGCGCAATCCGCGCGGCTTCCGTCGATAAGAGCCTGCGAGTGCTTGAACAAATGCAGCCTGCCAGCGGCGGTTTCTTGGAAGCGACGCCGCTGACGAGCTTCGTGGTGATGAGCCTGGCCAGCGTCGGCCAGGCAAGACACCCAGTGGTCCGCCGCGGCGTTGAGTTCTTAGTGGCTTCAGCTCGCACCGACGGTTCCTGGCCGATTGATACGAATCTTGCCACCTGGGTGACCACGCTGTCGATCAACGCCTTGGCCGTGGGCGAGCATAGAATGCCTAATTCGAAGATTCCGGAGCCAGGCCTGGAAGACGCCTCGCGCGCCATTGCGACAGCAGACGCGGCCGCAGGGAATGGTTTGTCCGAAGTCGGCCGGAGTTGTTTGAATTGGCTCCTGAGCTGCCAAGGCCAAGAGGTACATCCTTATACTGGCGCGGCTCCCGGCGCATGGGGCTGGAGCGATTTGAGCGGATCAGTGCCCGACGCAGACGATACTCCCGGCGCCTTGTTGGCATTAGCCGCGCTGCGGCCGGCGATCGACGACCTAGGCCAGCGGCGGAGAATTGATCAGGCTGCCGCGTCAGGTGTTGGTTGGTTGCTCGACTTGCAGAATTCCGATGGCGGCTGGCCGACCTTCTGTCGCGGTTGGGGGAAATTGCCGTTTGACCGCAGCGGTCCCGACCTGACGGCCCATGCCTTGCGAGCACTTCGTGCTTGGTGCAGCCTAAGGGGCCAGCAAGAGCCGCAAGCGAAAGGCCCGGGGGCGGATGTTGTTACGAACGATTGCCATAGGACGGACTCGCGACCGTGGCCGAGCAGCGAGCGTATCGCGCGTGCCATTTACAGAGGGTTTGGCTACCTGGAGCGGCAGCAACAGGCCGACGGCAGCTGGTTGCCGCTCTGGTTCGGTAACCAGCATCATCCTCAGGAGGCCAATCCGATTTATGGCGCCGCTCGGGTGCTTCTCGCGTATCGCGATTTCGGCTATCTGGAGAGGCCGCCCGCTCGCCGCGCACTGGCGTGGCTGGCCACTCAACAGAACTGCGATGGCGGCTGGGGAGGCGTATTGCCATCTCCGCAGCAAAAGCAGTGCGGAATTTCGGGCGTGGAAGAGACGGGTTTGGCGCTGGAAGCCCTACTTGGGGCAGACCCCGACCTAGCGACGCAAACGGCCATCGACAAGGGACTTGCCTGGCTGGTGGCGGCAGTTGAGAATGGTCGGCACGGCGAAACTAGCCCCATCGGTTTTTACTTCGCCAAGTTGTGGTATTATGAGGCCCTGTACCCGCTGATTTTTACGGTGGCGGCGCTGGGGCGAGCCGCCCGGCTGACGTTCGGCCGTTCAACCATGGTGGAGGTTGGCGCCGCGCGCGAGCCGAAGCAAGCTTGAAAAGCTTGGAAAGCGTAACTTTTGGAGCAAGAGCCCCCCTTATCCATCATCAAGCCGCATCGCTTCGCAGGTCAGCACCCGCCCTGACGTTCCCCGCAAGACATTCTCGTTTGAGTAAGACCGGCACTAGAACCACGAGGCTCCCACTTGGCGACAGCACCCGTCGGACCCCCCTTGGCTGAGCAGCTTGAGCAGTCGACACGTCCCAAGAAGGGCCGCCGCAATACCAGCCACCTGAAGTTGGTGCCCGAGACCAAGGATGCTCGCGAGCAACTGCGCGCGCGTTGTGCCGATGTAGCCGCCAAACTCGATAAGTCGCGGCCGCTGGGCAAGGACGAACTCGAGGCGATCGGCCGGGCTACCTTGGAGCAAGCCAGTCTGCCCGAAGGCTACTTGGGCTGGACCATGGTGGCGCTAGCCACCGAATTCTGGGCGGCGCAAGTAGCAGCTACGCCATTCGAGCGACGCTTGTTTCTGCTTCCTCACTGCTTGAAACACGCCGAAGGCTGTCCGGCGGACTATGACGACTTCGGTCTTGATTGCCGCCGCTGCGGCGCCTGCAGCATTGCCGACTTCCGCACCCGTGCCGAAGAACTCGGTTACAAGGTGCTCGTAGCTGAAGGTTCGCCGATTGTCCTCAAGATCATCGTCAGCGGCTACGTGGATGCGATTATCGGCGTCGCGTGTTTGAACGTGCTGGAGAAGGCGATCGATAAGATCCTGCTGGCCGGCATCCCCTGCATGGCCGTGCCCTTGCTGTCGAGCGATTGCCGCAATACCTCGGTCGATGAAGACTGGGTAATGGACATGATCAGCACGCGGCACGAAACGCCGCAAGTGCAGACGAAAACATATGTGCATCTGATGCGTGCAGCAGCAAGTATCTTCGAGCCTTGCGAACTAGAGCGGCTGGCGCCGCGCTTACGCGGCGGACCGAGTCTGGCGGAGCTCAATGGTCAAGGCGTGGCGGGGCTCGATCCGGTGGCCGGCACGGAAGCGATTGCCTACGATTTTCTTGCCAAAGGAGGCAAGCATTCGCGCCCCTTCATCACTTTGGCAGTATACGATGCTTTAACGGGAGGACAAGCGACTGGCTCGGAGGGCGCGGAGAAGCTGGCCGCGTTTCCTGATTCGATCAAGCGTGCGGCATTGTCGATCGAAACTTTCCATAAAGCCTCGCTGGTGCACGACGACATCGAAGACGATGATCAGTATCGCTACGGTGATCCAACGCTGCACCGTAAGTTCGGCACTCCGACGGCGATCAACGTGGGCGATTATCTGATCGGGCTCGGCTACCGGCTGATCAGTCGCGATGCGGCCGCGATTGGGGCGGAAGCGGCGGCCGACGTGCTCGATCGCCTGGCCGATGCTCACATGAAGTTGACCGAGGGCCAAGGCGCCGAGCTGTTGTGGCGCGACTCGCTCAACAAGCGGCTTTCGCCGCTCGATGCACTGAAGATTTACGCGCTGAAAACGTCCCCCGCTTTCGAAGCGGCGCTATACTCCGGGCTCAGGCTGGCCGGGCCGGTTCAAGATGCCGGCTGGGTCGGCCAGTTCGCGCGCCACTTGGGGGTGGCCTTTCAGATTCTCAACGATCTGAACGACTGGCAAGGCGACAACCACAACAAGTTACTGGCAGGCGGCGATGTGCTCGGCGGCAGGCCCACTGTACTCTGGGCTTTGGCCCTGGAAGGGCTGAGCGAACAAGATCGCGCGGAGCTCGAATCGCTCGCCGCCGCCAATACTATCAACGAACAGACGATCTTCCGAATTCGACAGCTCTACCAGTCGGCAGGCGTGTTTGAAAAGGCGTCGCGCCTTGTCGACAAATATCAGGAGCGGGCGGAAGCCGTAGCTGACGAGGTGCAACCTGAGGAACTGCGTCGACTACTGTACTATTTAGTCGACACGGTACTGGAACGCACTGCGGAGCAGGCTCCTCCCGTGATCGTTCCCACCTTGCCGGTTGCCAGCGTACCCGCCGCGGCGCCTTAAGCTTCCCTCCCACGTGCGGGTTAATCAGGGACTCACGATGCCGAGCCAACCGCACCCGATTTTGCCCGATCTCGATACGCTCACCGGCCTGTTCTACCGTTCGCGCGAACGGTTGGGCGAATTTACCGAAGTAACGCCTGAAGAAATGCCGGAGATTCCGCGCAAATTGCTGGCGCACAACTCTCATATGACCGTGACGGTCGAAGAATACCACCATTCGCCCGTCAACGTGCGAGTGTTGGACCGGCTGGTCACGCCCCAGCATTATGCCCGCAAGATCCTGCTCGAGCGGCAGTCGGACGGTCGCGTCGTGCAATTCGGGATTATGCGGGTGAATTTCGAATATCTCTCGCCTGAAGTCAGCCAGGAAATTCAAAGCGAAGCCACGCCGCTGGGTCGGATTCTGATCAAGCACAACGTGTTGCGGCGCGTGCAGTTGTTCTCGCTGTGGCGGGTGGACATGGGTGATGAGCTGCAGCAACTATTCAGCACGAACGGACCCGGAATTGCCTACGGACGGACGGCGCTCATCGACTGCAATGAGGAACCAGCGGTAGAATTGGTCGAGATCGTCACCCCGCTCGACTTATGAAAATCGTTTATCTTGCCGCCGGCGCCGCGGGCATGTACTGCGGCAGTTGCCTTCACGACAACACGCTGGCCGCTGCGCTATTGGCGGCCGGCGTCGACGTGGCGCTGGTTCCCACGTATACGCCCATTCGCACCGATGAGACGGACGTGAGTCAGCCTCGCGTGCTGTTCGGCGGCATCAACGTCTATTTGCAGCAACTCTCCGGCGCCTTCCGTTATACGCCGCGCTGGTTCGACCGCTTGCTCGATTCGCCCTGGCTGCTGAACGCTTTATCGAGGCTCAATTCGAGCATCGAACCGGCGAAGCTAGGAGCTCTGACCGTATCGATGTTGGAAGGGGAGCAGGGCAAGCAGCGTAAAGAGGTGGCGAAACTCGTCGATTGGCTGGCCCGCGAAGGGCCGCCTGATCTCGTCCACCTTTCGAATTCGATGCTGGCAGGCATGGCTCGCGAGATTGGCCGTCAGTTGAGTGTGCCGGTCGTGTGTTCGCTGTCGGGCGAGGATATCTTTCTCGAAAAGCTATCGGCGCCGCACTACGAGCGCGCCCGCGCCGTGCTGCGCCAGCGGGCCGGCGACGTCTCGGCGTTTGTTTCGCTCAATCGCTATTATGCCGATTATATGGCCGACTACCTGGCGGTCGACCGCGAGCGAATTCATGTGGTTCCCCACGGGTTGAATCTCGCCGGACATGGCACGCGCGCTCGTGCGCAACCGGGGCGGCCGTTTACGATCGGCTACCTGGCCCGCATCTGTTACGACAAAGGGCTGCATCAACTGGTCGAGGCGTTTCAGCTGTTGAAGCTGCAGCCGGGATTGCCGCCGCTGCGGCTGCGCGTCGCCGGTTATCTTGGCGCGGCGGACCGCAAGTACCTGGATGAAATCGTCGCCAAGATTCGCGGCTGGGGCTGGCTGCAAGACTTCGAATACGCCGGCGAACTGGATCACGCCCAGAAAGTCGCTTTTTTGCAGTCGCTCGACATCATGAGCGTGCCGACCGTTTATCGCGAGAGCAAGGGACTCTCAATTCTCGAGGCCTTGGCGAATGCCGTTCCGGTCGTGCTTCCGGCGCATGGAACCTTTCCCGAATTGATCGAAGACACTGGCGGCGGATTACTGTGCGAGCCTGACGATCCGGCGTCGCTGGCAGAGAAGCTCAGGCAGTTGGCGCTTAACCCGGCCGAGGCCGACGAACTTGGGCGCCGCGGTCAGGAGGCGATTCGCGAGCGTTATACGGCGGCACGGATGGCCGAACGCACCTTGGCCTTATACCAGAAACTGCTGTCGGGCCAATCGGCCGCGCTTTCCGAGGCTGTATCATGACTGCCGCCTTTCGCACCACGCGGCGCGTGGAATTTCATCATACCGACGCCGCCGGCATCGTACATTTTTCGACGTTCTTTCTCTACATGGAAGAAGTCGAGCACGAGTTCTTGCGCTCGCGCGGATTGAGCGTGATGATGCGTGACAAGGAAGGCGTGATCAGTTGGCCGCGCGTGGCGGCAAACTGCCAGTATCGAAGCTCTGCGAAGTTTGAAGACGTGCTCGAGGTAGACCTGCACGTCGGTCGCATCGGCGACAAAAGCGTGACCTGGGAATTTCACTTTTCGCTCGACGGAAAAGAGATCGCCACTGGAGAAATGACGTCGGTCTGTTGCCGGTTGGAAGACGGCCATGTCCCGCGTTCCATTACCATTCCGGCGGACATCCGCGAGAAACTCTCCTCGGCGTCCTGATTCGCGGCATGGAGCCAGAGGCACGCAGCGTCTCAGTCCGTCAAATCGCTTCCACATTGGTTGCAGTATCGCGAACCAGCGACGTTCACGGCATTGCACTTTGCGCATATTCGCTGGCGCGGAAGTTCTTCTCCGCATTGGGCGCAGAACCTGGCGTCGGCCTCGTTGCTGGCGCCGCACTTCGAGCAGACGGCCGTCGGCGTATCGCTCGCGGAAAATCCCTTGCGGACGGCGCTGGCCAAAGTGCGCACGCCTTGCTGTGTTCCTTGCGCCAAGTAGTTAAACGTGTCTTTTTGCACGGGAGCCGTCTCGCCAGCGACATAGCGAGACACTTTGCCGAGATAGCCGAATTGGCAACAGACACCGCCGGCAAAGAGGATCGGCATGCCAAGAAAAGCGCACCAGAAAAAGCGCGGTGGTCCAAACTGACCAAAGCTGGCGAAGAAACTGCCGATGCCCACGGCCATTAACGCGAGACCGATTCCAACCAGAAGCGGGCCGACCATCCGGAGGACGCCGCGTATGCTCTCGTGACTCGGATCAATCTTTCGTTCGTCGTTCATAATACCTTGCTGATTCAGGGCAGGTAGCGGTTGGTAATCGGCCTGGGCATCTCCGCAGCTATGTTTCGCCTGGGCCAGCGGATTCTTAAGGGAAGTTCCTCGAAAAAAACAGCTCACGAGAGCAAGTGCCGGCCCTATCCCCTCATGCCGGTTCCAGGTAATTTACCAGCATGCCCAGTTATTTGGAAAATTTGACTTTGCGGCTGGCGATTGGCGTGAGCCAATTGCCTGAGGAGATGCGCGAGCGACATGCTGCTTTTTTACTTGCCGCGCAGCGCGAGGACGGCGGATTTGCCGGACGCGAAGGGGCGAGCGATCTGTACTATACGAGCTTCGCGCTGCGCAGTTTAGGGCTGTTGGGCCGGTTAGATGGTACGCCCGCTGAGCGCGCCGCCGCATTCTTGAAGAGCCGGCTATCGGGGCAGACGCCGATGGTCGATTTTGTCTCCCTGTTATATGGCGCCGCCCTGCTGGAATCGGCGGCAGGCTTGAACGTATTTGACGAGGCTCCAAGCGGTTGGCAAGAAAACGTGGCGGCGATGTTCGAGGGCTTTCGTCGTCCCGATGGCGGCTATGCCAAAACGGATGCAGGCCAATCGAGCAGCACTTACCACACGTTTCTGGTGGTGCTCGCACAGCAACTTATCGCGCGGCCGTTGGCCGAGCCCGAGCGGCTGGCGGAGTTTGTCCGGTCTCGGCAACGCGAAGACGGCGGGTTTGTTGAGATCGGTCCCATGCGCAAAAGCGGCACGAACCCGACGGCGGCTGCGGCCGGGCTGTTAAAGATTCTCGACGCATTCGATGAGAAAACCCGCCAGGCAACATGCGATTTTCTAATCGAAATGCAAAACGATGAGGGCGGATTGACCGCCAACACGCGGATCCCGCTGGCCGATGTTCTCAGCACGTTTACCGGGGCGTTGACATTGCGCGATCTTGGCGCCCTGGCGGAGATCGACATTCCCGCGGCAAGTCGCTATGTTCGCTCGATGGAACAGCCGGACGGCGGCTTTCGTGGCGGCGCTTGGGATGACGGCGTCGATGTCGAGTACACCTTTTACGGGCTAGGGGCGCTGGCTCTCCTCGAAGGGGACCAAAGTCGAGCCGCGTACGGTTAGACGGTAGGTAGTAGGTGGCATGTGGGAAAGCAGGATCATGCACGCCCGCTTCGCCGAACCTTATCCCAAAAACACCAATCCCAGACTGCCAACTGTCTGGCTTCCGCCCCAAGGACTGCAAGTGCCTGAGCTCGTCGTTCAAGAGATTACTAAAGAGTTTCCCACCCGCGGGGAGCCGCTCGTCGTCTTGCGCGGCTGTTCGTTTGAGCTTTCTGTTGGGGACAATCTGGCAATCTTGGGGCCAAGCGGATCGGGCAAGAGTACTCTGTTGCAGATTGTTGGAACGCTGGATCGACCTACTTCAGGGCAGGTGATGCTCGGCGGCCGAGCGCCATTTACGCTCAACGAGCGGCAGTTGGCCGCGTTCCGCAACAAGCAAGTCGGCTTCGTCTTTCAAGACCATCATCTGCTGCCGCAATGCTCGGTGCTGGAAAATGTATTGACGCCGACGATTGCCGTCGGACGCTCCACGACCGACGATCTTGATCGGGCAAAGATGCTGCTCGATCGCGTGGGCTTGAGCAATCGCCTAGATCATCGACCAGCTGAGCTCTCCGGCGGAGAGCGCCAGCGGGCGGCGATTGCTCGAGCACTGATCCGCCGTCCCGCGTTATTGCTGGCCGACGAGCCCACCGGCAACCTCGACCGGACGACCGCTGCATCCATTGGCGACTTGCTCTTGGATATGCAGCGTCGGGAAAACACGATGCTCGTCGTCGTCACCCACAGCCTCGAACTTGCCGGGCGATTCTCACGTCGGGTCGAGCTGGACGAAGGAAGATTGAAGGAGGTTCCGAGTTCCTCCTTCCAAGGTTCAGATTAATTCTTTGAGACCGATAATCCGGAACTTGAAACTCGATATCTATCGATGTCTGCTTGGCGCTTAATTCTTGAAAGTTTTTGGCATCATCGTCGCATGAATGCGGCGGTGGCGCTTGGGGTGTTGGCGGGCACGGCCGTATTAACCGGCGCGCTGCTGGTCGGCGATTCGGTGCGCGGAAGTTTACGGCAGTTAACGTTGGACCGTTTGGGCCTGATCAGCGAAGCCCTGGTTTCCGACAGGTTTTTCAGTGCTGCGCTGGCCACGGAGTTGACTGCGGAGCCGCAGTTCGCGGACCATTTTAGCCTGGCGGTTCCTGCCATTCTCTTGCGAGGGAGCGTCAGCCAGCCCGATTCGGGCACGCGTGCCAGCGGCGTCACGCTCTTGGGCTGCGAAGCGGAGTTTTGGAAACTAGGTTCAGGCGGGCCCAAGCAATCGCCGGCGGCGGGCGAAGTTGTGCTGAATCATCCACTAGCCCTTGAACTGGGCGCTAAGGTCGGCGATGAAGTCATTGTCCGTCTGCCGCGATCCAGCGACATTCCGCCCGATAGCCCTTTGGGCAAGAAGACGGAGACAAGTGCCAATCGGCGTCTTCGCGTTAGCGCGGTGCTGTCTGACGAAGGCCTGGGCCGATTCGGCCTACGCCCCAATCAACAGCAACCACTGAACGCCTTTTTGAATCTTGGCGAGTTGCAAACCGCATTGGATCAATCGCAAAAGGTCAATGCAATCCTGGTGTCTGGGCATGATCTAGACCAGGCTCCGCCGGAAAGCGCCGATGAGCTGCTCGATAAACTACTGCAACCCCGGCTGGCCGATTTCGGCCTCTCGCTAGAGCAGAGTGATCGCGGTTACTTCAACTTGACCAGCAATCGCATGATGTTGGAGCCGGCCATCGCAGACGCCGCTATGCATGCCTTCGAGCAAGAACGACCGCAGCCGGTGTTGACCTATTTGGCAAATTACATCCTGGCGGGCAAGGATGATCGCGGCAAGATTCCCTATTCGACCGTTGCGGCGCTGCCGCTGACGGATCTGCCGCCCCTGGGCCCATTCAAAACGCCCGAGGGAGAGCCGATCGTCGATCTTGGGGCCGACGAGATCTTGCTCAACCGCTGGGCCGCTGACGATTTTGCGGCGCAAGGCGTGAAGTTGCAGCCGGGCGATCCGATTCGGCTAACCTATTTCGAGCCGGAAAGCACGCACGGCAGGGTCGTTGAATCGAGCAAGACGTTCAAGCTGAAGGGCATCGTCTCCATCGACGGGCCCGCCGGCGATCGCGGTTTCACGCCCGAGCTGCGCGGCGTTACCGACAAAGAATCGCTCGACAACTGGGATCCCCCTTTTCCTTACGATTCTTCGCGCGTGCGCAGCACGCCGCCGAACGACCAGGACGAGAAGTATTGGGATGCGTACCGCGCTACGCCCAAGGCGTTCATTTCGCTTGCGACCGGCCAAAAGTTATGGGGCAGCCGCTTTGGAAAGCTAACGTCGATTCGCATTCCCGCCGGGGCGGAAGACACTCGAGCCGACTTTTCTTCCCGACTGCGGTCAGCTCTGGAGCCTCAAGAGGCTGCCTTAGGATTCGTGTTTCAGCCAGTTAAGCGCCAAGGATTGCAAGCCTCGGCTGGCACGACCGATTTCAATCAGTTGTTCCTCGGATTCAGCTTCTTCATTATCGCCGCTGCGGTAATGCTGGTCGCACTGTTGTTCCGCCTGGGCGTTGAACAGCGCGCAGAAGAAATCGGAATCCTGCTGGCTGTCGGATTGAAGCCGGCACAGGTGCGGCGAATCTTGCTGGCTGAAAGCTGCCTCGTAGCGGGTTTAGGAGGCGCTGCCGGCGTCGCGGCCGGCGTGGGCTATGCGTGGCTCATGCTGACAGGACTGAGTTCTCCTGGCTGGTGGTTGGCCGCGGTCAGCAGCCCCTTCCTGCATCTGCATATCATGCCCGCGAGTTTGGCGATCGGCTATGCCAGCGGCGTGGCAATTTCGCTAGCGACCATTGCCTGGGCCGTTTGGCAGATGCGCAAGGTTTCGATCCGTCGCTTAATGGCCAATCAGGCGAGCGAGCAGACAAGTCAAGTCCGCAAAAGCAATTGGCTCAGCCGTGCCATCGCGTTCAGCTCGCTGGTCTTTGCCGCTGTTGCTGGCGTCGCGGCGAGTCGGCTCCAAGGCGAAGCCCAAGCCGGCGCATTTTTTGGCTCGGGCGCCTTTGTGTTGACGTCGCTGTTGGCGTTTCTTTGGGCGATGCTGCGCAGCGGCGAGACGGGGCAACTCGTCAAGCCGGGCCGATCGGCATTGGCGCCGCTGGCGCTTCGCAATGGCGCTCGCAATCCGGGGCGCAGCACGCTGACGATCGGCCTCGTTGCTTCGGCCAGTTTCTTGATTATCGCCATCAGCGCGTTTCGCCTTGATCCGCCCGAAGCGATCCGCCAGCGCGACGGCGGCAGCGGCGGCTTCTCGCTGTTGGCGCAGAGCGACCTGCCGATTTACCAGAACCTGAATAGCGAGGAAGGACGCTCAGAGTTGGGGTTTTCTTCGGCCGACAACAAGCGATTGCAAGGCCATGAAATTGCTTCGCTGCGAGTCAAACCGGGCGACGACGCCAGTTGTTTGAATCTCTATCAGCCAAAACAGCCGCGAGTGCTGGGCGTTCCTGAGACGCTCATCAAGCGCGGAGGGTTCGCGTGGTCCGGCTCGGCGGCTGGTACGGACGACGAACGCTCCAATCCATGGTTATTGCTCGACAAGCCTTTGCCCGCAATTGGCGAAGGCGCGGCGCCGATTCCGGTCATTATGGACGCCAACACGGCCGCCTATAGCCTGCATCTCGGCGGGATTGGTTCGCTGTATTCCATGCCTGACGGTCATGGCGGAACGCTCGCGCTGCAAGTGGTCGGGCTGCTTAAGAACAGCATTTTTCAAGGCGACTTGCTGATCAGCGAAAAGGCGTTTCTGAAATTGTTTCCTGACACGAGCGGCTATCGCTATTTTTTGATTGATGCGCCCGAGGCTGAACAAGTGGCAATCGAGTCGTCGTTGGAAAAAACCTTGGGCGACTTCGGATTCGATGGGGAATCTACCCAGCGACGGCTCTCCGAACTAATGGCGGTGCAGAATACTTATCTTTCCACCTTTCAAAGTCTGGGCGGGCTGGGATTGCTACTCGGAACATTCGGTCTGGCGGTCGTGCAGTTGCGCAATGTCTTGGAACGTCGCGGAGAATTGGCGCTGTTGCGCGCCGTCGGCTTCCGCCGCACGCTGTTGGCCGAGATCGTGATGTTGGAGAACTCGCTCCTGTTGCTCGGCGGATTGGCGATTGGCGTACTGGCGGCGCTGGTGGCCGTGGCGCCGCATCTGTTCGGCGGCGAAGCGGCAATTCCCTGGACTTCGCTCGCAATCACTCTCGGCCTGGTATTAGCCGTGGGTTTACTCGCCGGTTTGGCGGCGGTCCGGGCGACGCTCTCCATTCCCCTATTGCCGGCGCTGCGCGGAGAGTAGTAACCAACTCTCCGGAAAAACCAGCTAGGGCGGCTGGTCTCGTCGCGCTGCGAAGGACAGGCCGAGTTGCTACACTAGGGATTCCACCCATTGCTTCTGCCAGAAATTGAGTCTGCCAATGAAGAATTTTGTGCTGGTGTTGCTGTTTATCGCCCTGACGGCGTTTTGCTGGGGCGTGTATGGTCCGGTGTTGCGAGTCGGACAGGCCGGCATGGCGATTGATCCCGGGCATCCGCCTCACTTGAAGCCATTCATCTGCGTCGGCGTGGCGTACTTCGTCATCGCCATTCTCGTGCCGGGCCTGCTGTTGCAACTGCGGGGCGAGAAAGGTCGTTGGACGGCTCGCGGCACGCTCTGGAGTTTGCTTTCGGGAGCCGCCGGCGCCATTGGCGCCTTGGGCATTATTCTGGCCTTTGCCAACCACGGCAGCCCGTTATTGGTCATGCCGTTAGTCTTTGGCTGCGCTCCGGTCGTCAATACGTTTTACACGATGTTCACGGCGAAAGGGGCTCAGCGGCCGGGACCATTATTCTTCGCTGGTTTAATTGTCGTGGCTGCCGGCGCGGTGACCGTGCTTGTGTTCAAGCCCGCGGCGGCGCCAGCAAAGCCTGCGGCGGTGGCGCAAGCGAGCAAGGACAAGGCGGAAGCGGCTGCTAAAGGCGACAAGACGGCCGACTCCATACCCGCGAAAAAAGCGAACACGAGGACTGGAGCGGCTCCCGGCCAAGAAACGACCGGCCACCGGGTTATGGACATGACGATGGTGCTGGTTTTTGTTGCGCTGACCGCGCTTTCCTGGGGAGTGTACGGTCCGGTGCTGCACAAGGGCCAGATGCTAATGGAAGGGAGTCGCTTGCGGCCGCTGATTTGCGTCGGCATTTCGTACTTCATCATCGCCGTGCTGGCGCCGGTTGGCTTGATGCAAGTCATCGAGGAACACGGGCGCTTCACGTTCGACGGTTGCGTCTGGAGCCTGGCGGGAGGCGCGGCTGGCGCCGTAGGGGCGCTCGGCATCATCATGGCCTTCACCTTCGGCGGCAAGCCGATCTATGTCATGCCGCTGGTTTTCGGCTGCGCTCCGGTGATCAACACCTTTGTCAGCTTGATCGGCAAAGACGTGACCAACGTCAGTCCCGTGTTCTATTCCGGCTTGATCATGGTTGCCGCCGGCGCCGTCGCCGTGCTCATTTTCGCTCCTAAAGCCGGCCACGGTCCCGCGCCCGCCAAAGATCACGCTAAGCCCAAAGCCGTTGAGCAACCAGCGTAGGATGGAAAGCCCCATGGCGAGCCGCAAACAGCGAGCGCAAATCGCCGCCGAGACGGTCGCCATTGCCAAGGCGGGGAGTTACGTCGCCCCGTCCGGGCGCAAAGTAGTTGTGGGAGATACGATCTCCGAATCGTTGGCTGCGACCGCTTTGATATCGCCGTCTGATTTGGCGTCGCTGCGTACGACGGCGGCTCCTAAGCTGGCCGCTCTTTCGCATGAGACGGAGTTTAAAGTCGCCAATGAGACGACCTTCGTGGCGGCCGGGCGGCTGGGAACGCTTACGGGTTGGGACCGGGTTTGCGCGTTGAATTTTGCCTCGGCCAAGAATCCTGGCGGCGGCTTCTTGAGCGGCGCCCAGGCGCAGGAAGAATGCCTGGCGCGGGCCAGCGCCTTACACGCCTGTCTCGAGCGGCGGATGGAGTACTACGAGGCGAATCGAAGCTGCGAATCGCTGCTTTATACGGATCACATGATCGTGGCGCCTCACGTCCCCGTCATTCGTGATGACCAAGACCGGCTGCTGGAAGAGCCGTGGGCGGCGACAATCCTCACGGCGCCGGCGCCCAATGCGGGGGCGATTGCCAAGAACCAGCCGGCGCTGCTCGGTCAGGTAGAAGCGACCTTTCGCCGGCGAATCGAAATGGTGCTGTCCGCGGCCGTAGCGTTCGATCAATCGGCGATCGTGCTGGGCGCGTGGGGCTGCGGCGTCTTCGGGAACGATCCTGCCATGGTCGCCGGCTTGTTCGCCGAGTTCCTGCTCGGCGACGGCACGTTCGCCAAGGCGTTCTCGCACGTGGCGTTTGCCGTGCTCGATCGCCAGGGAGAAACGATTGCGCCTTTCCTGCAGGCTTTCGAGGATGAGCCTTAGATATCAAACATTTCTTTGAGCGAGATTTGCAAGCCCGGGATCAAGTCGGGCAGAACGACTGGCTCGCTCTCGGTAAAGACTCGCGGATTTTGATCGCGGCGATGCTCGGTTAGGGTTCGCGATTCTGGGTTGGCGACCCAAACGATTTTAACGCCGGCCTGCAAGTAGTCGTCGACTTTGCGCTGCACGTAAGGTCCCGTATCGTTCTTGCTGATCACCTCGACGACTAAATCGGGGATCGTTTCCAGATAGCCTTCCTTCGTTAATTTTGAAGGCAAGGAACTCGCGTGAAGAAACACGACGTCGGCGCCAACAACGCGATCTGGATTCCTCCACAACAAAATGCCGGATTCGCCGCCCGAGACCTCGCAACGTCCTTGCTTTTTGCCGGCTTGCCGAAGTTCAGAGCCGATTCTCATCACGATCTTGCCGTGAACATGCCCCGGCGGCGAAATGGCGACGAGTCTCCCGTTATCGAGTTCGTAGCGCACTGGACCCGAAGGCAACTCGCGCGGCATCTCCGCCAGGTCGGCAGCAGTGAATGACCGCGGGACCGCTTCAATTGGGGGACGAGAGCTAACAACGGCCATGGCCTGACCTTCAAGGATCAAGACAAATAACGAACGAAGAGTTCTACGACGGCGACTACCGAATTATAACATGCCGCCGCGAATTGCGAACGTCGAGTGAACGACTAAGTGCTTAGCGAGGCAGGCGAACTGCTGCTAAGCCAGTTCTAGAGGTCCAAACTATCCAACTGATCGATCAAGCTATCCAGTTCGTCCTTGGGGCCGCGATCTTTGCTGGCCTGACGCTTGGGCACGCCGACGGCGGCGCCGACGGCATCGCGACCGGCGGCGACGAGCTCCACGTCGCGTTCGAGCACAGCGACTTCCAGAGCGTCCGGAGCTCCGAACAGCTTGGAAAGATCAATCTTAAGCGCGCCGGCGCTGCCGTCGGGACTGCCGGCGATGGCAGGCGTTTTGTGCTGCGGGAAAATGATGGCGTTTTCGGGGCAGACGCGACTGCAGGCCGGACAGCCCTTGCGGCAATTGTCGGGCTGTTCGACCAGAATCGTCTCGGCCGCGGCGACGCCATACACGCCGAACAGGCAGAAATCGAGACATTCGAGGCAATTCGTGCAGCGGCTGTAATCGATCACCGGATACCAGCGCCGGCCGGTTGGTTCTTCGATTCGCATCGCCTCGCCCGGCGCGCTGGCGCCGACTGATTCTGGCGGAAGCGGTTCCAGCGTCATGGGGGATAGTAACACGGGAACCGAAGGAGGATCGCTCGACTCCGATGTCGCGTCGCCATTCCCGTTTCTCGCAGCGGGATTTAAATAGCGGTTGAGCTGGTCGGGCTTGGGCGAGCCTTGAATCCAGCCCATTAGGTTGACGCCGACGGTTTGCACCGAGGCCTCGGCAACGATTCGCTTGATCTCGGCGATGAACGGCGCCACTTCGTTGCGGGCGCGCAGATCGAGGCAGTAAATGGTTCGGTTCGGCGCCGGACGGCTATCGACGACGCGGGATTTTTCCGCGTCTTCGCCAGCTTCGTCCTCGTCGTCTTCATCCTCAGTTTCGCTTTCGAGCAGAATGCTCCCCACGCGGCCGCGAATGCCGTTGCGGTCGAGCGTCCAGTGCGCCGCGCGCGGATAAAGCCAACTCAACACAATCATGTCGCCGGGGATGCTTTGCAGGCAGAGCATGCCGGTGCCGTCGGGCGCCAAATCGTACAGGTGCGGTATTACGGTGACTTCGATGCCGCGTTCGAACAACAGGCCTGCCACCAGGTCCTCTTCCAGCTTGCGCTTGACCGGGTTGGCGCTTTGTCCTTGTGAGATAACGACGGTGATTTTCTTGGCCATGAATCGGTTGGCGGGATTTATGGGGCGGGCGGCAACGCAGGACTCTGCCAGATTATCCGGCGCACATTAGGGGGCTGACGCCCCCCGCTCGCCTAGGGAACTTTGGCAGCACACGGTTCTGCTAACTTTCGTTGATCTGGCCCTTGATGGTTCGCTCGGCGATGGCCCAACTGGCGGTCAGATGGACCAGGTAATCCTCGGGCGACAGCAGAGCATCTCCCGGGCCTTCCATGGCGAACAACCAGCCGTTGCCGTAAGGGTCTACGTTAATGCCTGAAGGGTCGGAGAGCAAGTTTTCGTTGAATTCAACCAGCCGGCCGGCCATCGGAGCATAGAGTTCGCTTTCGGCCTTCGAGCTTTCGATGGCCCCGATGGCCTGCTTCTCCCGCAGCGCCGCGCCGGCGTCAACCGACCATTCGAGAAAATAGACGTCCTGCAGCAATCGCACGGCGTAGGCCGAAAAGCCGAAGCGGAAGCGATTGCCGGCGCCGTCCAACTGGGCCCACATGTGGTTTTTAGCGTAGCGGCGATCGACCGGGAACCGAGCGGCGAACTGGCCCATCATGAAGACCAGTTCCTGGCTCATGTATAGCGCACTCCCTGGTGCTCGGGCTCGAAGAAGGCCGGCAGCAAAGCGTCGACTCGCAGCAGACCTGCGCGGCTGAGCGTCACTTGATCGCCATCGATCGAGAGGTAGCCGTCGCCGGCGTATTCCTGCCAGACGTCGCGCCATTCATCGAGCACTTCGACGCCGAACTTGCCGCGGAAGTAATCCGCATCGATGCCGCCGGTCTTGAGTTGCAAGATCATCTCGCGCACTAGCAGTTGATGCGGCGTCGGCCGCATGCCGCGGTACAAGGGCAACTCGCCGCGCTCGAGCGTTTCCAGGTAGTTGCCCCACTCGGGCAAATTCTGGTAGTGCACGCCCGACACATGGCCGAAGCTGGCAACTCCGGTAGCCAGCAAGTCGCTGCCGCGCCACAGATTGTCACGATAGCTGAAGTTCACCTTCTGCTTGTTCTTGACCAGCGTGTAAGCGCTGGAGACTTTGTAGCCCGCCGCCTGCAACTCATCGTAGGCGAAATTTAGCCAGTCGCGCTTCGTCGGCCAATCGGCGACCGGAGTTTCGATCTGATTGCCGAGAATGTCTTTGGAGTAAACCGTATTGAACGGCAGTTCCATCTGGTAAATCGTGACGCTGTCGGGCGAGAGCTGGATGGTGCGGCGAATGTTATCACGCCAGTTTTCCCAGGTCTCGCCGACCATGCCGCTAATCAGGTCGATGTTGACATTCGGGAAGTCCAAGGCCTTGATCCAATCCCAAGCCTTGTAGATCTCGCCCGACAGGTGAGCGCGGCCATTTTCCTCGAGCACGGCGTCGCTGAAATTCTCGACTCCCAAACTGAGCCGCGTGACGCCGAGTTCCTTAAGCGTCGCCAACTTGGGCTGAGAGAGGGTGCCGGGCTCGCACTCGAACGTGACTTCTTCGGCTTTGTCCCAATTGATATTCGCCCGCAGCCGATCGACCAACGACGTGAGCTGCTTGGCACTCAAGAACGAAGGCGTGCCGCCGCCGAAGTAAACGAAGCGAAACGGCCGCCCGCCCATGACTGGCAAACGACTGACGAGTTCGATCTCGCGCGATAGCGCCGACACATAACGTTCGACATCGCCCGCATTCTTGTCGGTGTAGACGCGGAAGTAGCAGAATTTGCAGCGCTTGCGGCAGAACGGCACGTGCAGATAGAGGCCCAGTGGCACGTCGTTTGGAGGACTTTCCAGCGCCGAACGAACCTCGCTCAGCGCCTCGGCAGACCAGAGCGAGAACGGCGGATAGTTGGCAATGAAGTAACTGCCGACTTCGGTTTTTGTGCTTTCAGACATTGAGAAGTAGGTAGTAGATGGTAGGTGGCATATAGGGTGGTCGATGGTCGAGGCCGGCGATTAGGTGAAAAAAATCGAAAGTCGCAAGTCTGTCGTTGGAGTCTCCGTTATGACTATGCCCGGACATTCCCACGCCTACCGCCTACTTCCTACCGCCTGCCTCGCCGAAACAGTACAAGTCGCCCGCGTCGTTGCCGATGACGAGCCGCCCGGCCGCGACGGCCGGAGATGCGGGAAAGCCGCCGCCCGCCTCGTATTCCCAAGTTTGCTCGCCAGTTTTCAGATCCAAGCCTACCAGCCGGCCATTGCTTGTGCCGACGTAGGCGCGTTTTCCGACGATGACTGGCGACGAGTCAACGACGGCGCGCACCGGCATGCTCCAGACTTCATCCCCCGTCTTCGCATCGAGCGCGTGAACGGCGCGATCTTTGCCGCCGAAAACAACCACCCCTGCGGCCACGGCGGCCGAGGAGAGCAGCGGACTCTTTCGCTTCGGTTCATAGCTCCATACGATCTTTTGGGCCTTCCAATCGACGCAGAAAAAACGGCCGCCTTGCGTGCCAAAGTAAACCAGGTCTCCAACCGCCGCCGGAGTGCTGAGCGTAGGATCCTTGATGTCGATTTGCACAATCGCCTGCCCGTTGTCCAGATCGATGATATGCAATTTGCCGTCGCAACCTGCCAGAAAGCAACGGTTCTCCGCTACGGCGGGAGAACACTGGATCATGTTGTCGATCGTGTACTTCCAAGCCAGCTTCCCTTCGCTGGCCGAGAGGCAATACAACCCGCCATCCTGTGATGCAAAGAGAACTTTATCCTGATAAAAATTGGCGCCCGCGTTGATTTCGGCGTTACTTTCCACGCTCCATTTTTCTTTACCGCTCGCGGCGTCGAGCGCGTAAAACTTGCCGTCGGTATCGCCGACGTAGACGACTCCGTCGCGGACCGCCGCCGCCGCCTTAAAGCCAAGCTCCGTGTGGAACTTCCACTTTTCTTTACCGGTCGACAACTCGAGCGCATAGAGATTGCCGTCGAAGCTACCGACATAGACCACGTCGTCGACGATCGTCGCCGTGGCGTCGAAGGCGCCGTCCTTGAACGACTTTTTCCAGATCACTTGCAACTTGTCGGGCAGGGCGCCGCCGGCCACGCCATTGCAAGCTGCATCGCCGCGAAAAGTTGGCCATTGCCGGGCAGCCGCAGTATCTGCCGACTGACAGCGAGTGACCGTGAATAACACCGCTGCCAGGCACAACGCGGACTGAAACAGCGGAATTCTGGAAAGAACGCCGCCGTTCGCCAATGGCCGCGCACGATCCTGCGTCTTTCCCGATTTCACGTTGTTGCCGTCTTCCATTTCTTCATCTCCTCGACGCGCCATCGGGCTGCGCATAAACGGACGACATGGCGTTAGTAAGCTGCGTGATAGAGCGACAACAATTCCTCAGGTCCGACCTTGCGCGGATTGAACGTGCCCGTCCATTGCTTGGCGGCATCGGCCGCCAGTTCAGGCAGCTTCTGTTTCTCGACGCCGCACTGCGAGAGCCGGGCGGGCAGACCGGCCTCGTGCGCCAAACGCCCAACCACCTCGGCAAGCGTTTCCGAGGCGCGCGGCCGGTGGGCGGCGCCGTTCACGCCCGGCACATATTCTAACAGCTCGCGGTACCACGGATCGAATTCGACGCCGTTGAACCGAATGACGTGCGGCAACATCAGGCCGATGGCCTGGCCATGCACGATGCCGTAATGGGTCGTGAGCGGATTGGCCAGAGCGTGCGTGGCGCCGAGCATCGAATTCTCGATCGCCAAACCGGCGAAGCAAGCGCCTAAAAGCATGCCGCCGCGAGCGTCAAGGTTTGCCGGCTCGGCCAACACCCGGCCAAAGTTCTCGGCCAGCAATTGCCACGACTCGCGGCTGAAGGCCAGCGACACCGGATTGCGCTTGTTGGTGACGTAAGTTTCTAAGGCATGCGCAATCGCGTCGATTCCAGTCAACGCGGTGACGCGAGGAGGCTGAGTCACGGTCAGCGTGGGATCGAGGATGGCGACGCGGAAAGAGGCCTTTTTGTCGCCGCAGGCCATTTTGACGTGCGTTTCGGCGTCGGAGATCAAGGCGAACGACTGCGTTTCGCTACCGGTGCCGGCCGTCGTCGGAATGGCGATCATCGGTAACATGGGGCGAACCGCCTTGCCGACCCCCCAGTAGTCCCGCATCCGCCCGCCGCCGGTGTACACGAAGTTGATTCCTTTGGCGCAGTCCATGGAGCTGCCGCCACCCAGGCCGACGAGCAATTCGGGGTCGTAGCGTCGCGCTAGCGCGACGCCGGCCTCGACGTTCTCGGTCGTGGGATTCTCGTGGACGCCATCGAACAGATGCGTCTCGATGCCCGCCTTGCGAAGCGCCGTTAAGCCGCGCTCGGCATGTCCCGCGGCGATGATGCCCGGATCGCTGATCACCAGCGCCCTGCGCACCCCTAACTCGCCCGCCAAATCGCCGAGCGAATCGACCCGATTGGGGCCGTAGACGATTCGGGTGCGGGGTTGAAAGTCGAACGGAGTCATCAACTCAGGCGCAGGGGTGCATGAACCTCGGTCGGCGGGGGGCCGATCTTCTGTATCTCAGGCGCCATGCCAGCGCTGGAGCAACGTTGCTCCAGCAGGCTGTCGCCTACTAAACCTGCCCGTTCCGACGCGCGGCTGGCGCGGGCAGGCGGTCCCGGAATGTAATTATCTGGCCGCGGCTGCGACGGGCAATCGCTCGGGGGTGAGCTGGTAAGCGCGTGCACGGAACAGGAATTCTACGATGTTGCCCTCGTGCGGCTGCAGCCAATCCAGCTTGATCGTCGGGATAGCGCCGATATTCAACCGATCAATGTGCGTCGCATCGGTTAACGCCTGCTGAAACGCCTTGTCCTCGGTGATTGCAGTGCAGACGAGGGTGGGGCCGATCGACTCGAGCATTTTCTCCTGCGGGCATTTGACTACCGTGACAAACGGAAACATGTACTCCTTCTTGGCGATGGCATTCGTCGGCGATTCACAGTGAACAACGACCGGTCGCAAGTAGGCGCAGCGTTCCAGTTCGATCAAACGCGGACCATAGTCGGCCGTTGCATGTTTGACGCCGCTCTCGTTGAGATCGGCTTCGATCATCTTCCACACGCTTTGAGCCACGCCCGGGACCGTGAAGGCGGCCAGGCCCGCATTCGGATCTTCCGGAGGCAATGCTTCGACGGGGCCAATTTTCTCAGCCAACGCTTGAGCAATTTCTTCGGTGTGCCGCGAAGCCCACACGCCGGAGCAGTTGATACATCCGCGGCCGCTATTCAGGTAGACGCTATCGGCAATCAGGTTGATGTACTGCTCCCAATTGTCGACCACATCGTCGCCAAGCAAAATCTTGCTGAATCCGGGGCCGTGCGCCTGCACCCGTGGATTGCCTTTGTAACGCTCCACTGTCGGCGTGCCGCCAAAGATCATGCTGCGCTCGCAATTGGCCAGCACGGCGGCGCCCACGTCGGCCCCGCCGGGATAGATCGAGATCGCTTCGCGCGGAATGCCGGCTTCGTAGAATGCCGCCGCCATGCGGTACGGCGTCCATGGTTCTTGCGGGCCCGGCTTAAGCACTAAGCCAATTTGCATGGGAATCACCGGCAGCCAGAGGGTGTGCACGCCCGGCGAATTCGAGGGAAGCACCAATCCGAGCACCGGCGATTGCGCCTGATAGCTGACGACCACGCCGCGGTTCTCCATGCCATAACCGCGACTGAGAATCGACAGATCGAGCCCGCGCGTCAAAGCGTCGAGCATTTGATCCATGTGCGTCAGCACGAAGTAGTTCTTCTGCATGTTGCCGCGGCACATATGGACCGGCAATCCGGTCGAGGCCGACTGGCAGCGGGCGAAGTCTTCCGGCGTCTGCGTGCCGTCGCCCACCGGCAACGTCCCATTGAGGTACAAGTCCGCGGCTTTCTTGGTCCGCTCGATGAGCTCATCGCAAGGGATGTCGCGGAGCACGTCGCGCGCGCGCTGGGCAAAACGCATATCACGCTGCAAGAGGCCGGCGTTCGCCTGGCTGACCTTGGCGATCGGTTCGCCGGTGATGAAGTGCGTAACCGTATCGGTTTCCAACGATTCATACGGCTTGCCCCAGCGTAGGGCCGGAATGTTGAGCACGCGTAGACCTCCAGAGGAAAGTCAGAATTCGGAGGTCGGAAATCGGAAACCCGGAATGCAGTTCAATACTCTGCTTCCGACTTCCGACCTCCGACTTTAGTAAACGCCCACCGTCGTGGCTTCGGCCAATTCGTGGAAAGGCCGCACGCCGCTGACGCCGTCCCAGGGATATTTCTCGTAAGGCGGCTCGCGCTCCCCTTCGTCGCGTTCGAGAAAGCCAGGAACGAAGAACTCTTTGGTCATCGTCGTCAGCTTGACGCGGCCCGTGCCGCCATAGCTGACCGTTTGGTTCGAGTCGCTAAACTCGACCACTTCAGCCACTGCCCGGGGTTGCGGCGCATAGTAGCTGATTTTGTAGTTCTCGGCCGCAGTCACCGGTTTCGAGCAAGCCAAGCCCATCAGCGTATTGCCATAGGTCGGCGTCATGTAAACGCCTTCGAGGAACTCCTCGGTGGCGAATCGAGTCCACTGCGGCGTGAATTCGGTGCCGCCGGAGAAGATGCCGGTGATGCCGGCCTTCCGGATGCTCGACCCGCGTTTTTCCAGCTCCAATGCCAGCGCTTCGAGCAATTTGGGCGTGGTGAACATACAGCGGATATCATGACCGGCGCCTAAAATTGTAATTGCCTGGTCGATGCAGTGCTGCTTGTAGGCTTCGAGGTGCTCCATCCATCCTTTTTTGATCAGCTTGACCACCCAGCGAGGATCGAGATCGACGCAAAAGCAAATCCCGCCCCGGTATTGCGCCAGGTGTTCGACGGCCAAACGTAGCCGCCGCGGACCCGAAGGTCCGAGCATCAGCCAGTTCGAGCCCTTGGGAAAGTATTCGTCGGGGAGCGTATGGCTGAACAACTCGTAGTCGGTGCGGAAATCATCGATGGCGATGCGGCTTTTGGGAACGCCCGTCGTGCCGCCGGTTTCGAACACATAGATCGGCTTATCAGCGTAGGCTTTCGGCACCCAGCGTCGCACCGGGCCGCCGCGCAGCCATTCATCTTCAAACGGCGGAAACTTCTTAACGTCGTCGTAGCACTTGACTTCTTTGAGCGGATCGAACTTCAGCTTCGAAGCGTATTCCAACCAAAATGGACAACCGGTCGACCGGTGAAAGTGCCATTGCACGATTTCATAGGCATGGGCGTCCAACTTTTCGCGGGCCGCCTTGACCTTCGCGGACAGTTCGGGAGCTACCGCGGACTCGCTAATGCTCATGTGAACTCCTGGGCGGGAAACCTTAAACCGGCGGGACGACCAACGCCCGGCTTGGGGACGTCGGGTGAGCGCTCGCTTGCTGTGACAAATCAGCGCTTGGTCGCCTCTTCAACTTAACCGACGCCGGACTGCAAAACAACCGTTTCAGGCGATTTGCGCAAGCTGGCGACAGGCCGCCGAGCCGATTTTTCGCGGCGCCCAAAAGAGGCAGGTATCGCAGAATAAACCGCTGAGACGAGCATTTATTCAATGGCCGGAAGTCAGCTTCAGGCCGATGACGCCGAGAATGACCAACATCATGCAAGCCAATCGAGCGGGGGCCGTTGACTCGGCAAACAACGCCATGCCAAGCAGGGCCGTGCCAACCGCCCCGATTCCCGTCCAAATGGCATAGCCGGTCCCGATCGGAATCGTTCTTACGGCTTGCGCCAGGCAAAAAAAGCTGGCAATCATCGTGACGATTGTCAGCGCACTGGGCCCTAGCCGACTGAAGCCGTCGGAGTACTTCAAGCCGATCGCCCACAGAACTTCCAAGACGCCGGCTACAATCAGATAGAGCCAAGCCATTGCGGTCTTCTCCCCAGCATGATTGTTCATGACGCTGCGGGGCATTCCGCCGACCGACCAGCCCGCTGGCTTTGTTGCGCCATAGGCGCGGAACTCCAGCCAGGTAACATTATTGTAGTTTTGCCCGCCTGTCAGGGAAGCGGGCCCTAAGCGGGCGTCTTGGCGTTGAATGTACGGCGCAACCAGAATTCCAACAGGTCGGCCAGTTCGCTATACGCGGCAGAGTAGAAGTGATCGGCCCCGGCGATCACCGCAACCTTGAGGTTGGCGTCCTGCGCCTCGAGCAGTTCGGGCAGGCCTTGAAAGGCTGGATTCTGCTGCACTTCGAGTGACCCGAACGTGTAGATCGCGGGACACTCGACATGCGCGGCGAACTTCAGTACGTCGTAGCGTTCAGCGGGCCCGTACTTATCGACATATCCGGCCGCCGTCACCAGGTACGGTATAGGAAATCGAACTGACAGCAGGTGTTCGCCGCGCCCTTCGCGAACCAGGTCTTCGGCCGCCTTCAACTCGGCTTGAAACTCGGCTGCTTTGGAGCCCGAACAAAAATGCGAATAGGCTAGTCACGGCGGCGAAATCGCCAGTAGGCAGGTTACTTGGGAAATGGATCGCTGCTCATCGCGAGCCAAGCTGTAGACGGCCTTGAGCGCCCCCAGGCTGTGGCCTGCCAGGCCGATCCGGCTGAAGCCGCCTTGAGACAACCAGTCGACCCAGGCAGCAACGTCCAGCCGGCATTCGTCGACTAATTCGAACGCGGCGCCTTGCAAACGCCGGCGGCCGCCCGAGACGGCGCTGACGAGATCATGGCCCCGCGTGTTGACGGTTAGCACCGCAATGCCGGCTTGCAGTAGTCGCGGCGTTAATGCCGCAAAGAGAGAAGAGCCATAGAAGTTGCTGCCTGTCCCATGGAGACACAGCAAAACATCGATACCGAGAGCGGCGGCAAGTCCATCCGGCGGGCGCTGCAGGGCGCCATCTAGCCGCACTTCATCGGCGGTGTGAACCCGGACGAGTTCGACGATCACGAGGGCTGAGGGCCGCTCAACTGAGCCAGCACTTGGAGCACCCCATTAAGGTGCGCAAGGCGCGGCCCAAAACGGTCGACGAATTCGTTGAGCATGAATTCGCCGTCAGCCAGCACCTCCGCGTTGTTGGTGACTTCTTCCGTCAAGGTATTGAGGAATTCAGTCTGCACTCGACTGAGCGCTTCCGCGGCAAGCCGGCAATTATTGGCTAAATCGGGATTAGCGGCTTTCCATTGCCCTAGCTCTTGGTTCCGCTGTTTCTGAGCGGCACTCAATTGCGAGACTAACTCTTCTAACAGCTCATTTTGCCGATCTTGCGCCGTCAGAATCTCACGCAAGAGACGAGTATTTTCCGGGTCATGGTTGCCTGCAGCCGGCGCCGCGACCGGGCCTGCAGTGATGTCGACCTGGGTAAACAGGGGAGGAGTCGGTTGTCGTTCTTGCATGCGAAATGCCCTTTCGATTGGAGAACCCAATTATAAACACTCGTTGACAGGAAAGTCGAGCATTTACCGCAAATAAGACCTCTCTGGGAGAAGCCGGTACAGACCTTAAAGTCGGCAGGGCTCATGCCCCGATGCTATTCAGCGCCGCGACAGGCTCGCCCCGCGGCGAAGATGGGCAACTTCGAGCAGACATCAGGAAAGCTGGCCAGACTTTGGCAGAGGGGGGATATGGGGTCTCGCGGCGATAAATCACTGCCCGCCTTCGGTTTTTTGACCGTTGTGCAAAATGAGCAGCATGGTTTGTTCGGAGGGTATTTGGTGCTGAATTCCAATGGGCGACCGTTGGAGTTTCACTGCACTGCGCCGATTAAGCCCAACCGCGCCCAGGAGATCCTCTACGGACCTACGCTGGAACCTTATCTATATGGGGAGCAGATTGGTCAGACGCTCATTGCTAAGAGTCAGACCCAGCCATCGCTGATTTGCACTGATCTCGCCCCCGTGCTAGCAGCGCGGCAGTTCGTTTCGTCGCCTGTTGCGTTGGTCTTAGACGTACCGGGTGAAGAAGCTAATGCTAGCGAAATGGAAAAAACATTCCGCGTCGACGCGGCGCATGGGAGTCGACCAGCTCTGCCGACATTTCAACTTGGCCGCAACTGCTTGGCGGTGCCTGCCGAATACTCTCGTGATCAGGAATTGCTGACTGCGGAACTCGCCGTGATTGCAGAACACTTTGACCTGTCCGAACCTTTCGGTCGCATTCGCGGCGCGATTGAAGAAGCGCAACGAGGCGGTCGATGATCCCGCCCGTCGGCGCTCTCGGCGCTGGCCTTGAGGAGTGGAGTTGGCTGGCATCGAACGTTGGGGCGGCCGAAGTTACGGTCCCCGTGTTCAATTTCAAGGGCGGCGATGCGCCGCCGGTGTTGACGTTGCGCTTGCCGGTTTTGGCGCCGCTCGAGGTAACGACGCACGGCATGGATTCGGCGCGTCCAGGCGTGGTTTCGCTGCCGATGCGTCATGCGCGGCTCAAGACTCGCGGCTTCGCCTTTCCGCCCGGACCCGATTGGGCCCTGCCGGCGGCGCCGAATGTGGCGAGCGCTGCCGTTTTGGCTACGCCCGGTGCTGACGCGGCGCCTTTGCACTCGAGCGCAGAGCGAAAGTTCACTCGCATTAAGCCGCCCGGCGACATCATCAAGTTGGAAGATCGGCTCTTTTACGTTCTACAGCCGCCGCTGGAGGCGATTGTCTCGAACCAGGCCTTGCATTTTCCCTTCCATCCGTTCGCGTACCAGTTTGAAGGCATTGCCTTCCTCTATCCTCGCTACGCGGCGATTCTGGCCGACGAGATGGGACTCGGAAAAACGATGCAGTCAATCACGACGATCCGGCTGCTGTTGCATGCGGGCGAATTGCGAACCGTTTTACTGATCTGCCCGAAACCGTTGGTGACGAACTGGCAACGAGAGTTTCACCTCTGGGCGCCGGAAGTGCCGCTGACGGTGATCGAAGGAGATCAGGCCAGGCGTCACTGGCAATGGCGTTTGCCCGACAGCCCCGTCAAAATCGCCAACTACGAATTGCTGCACCGCGACCGCGAAGTGCTCGGCGAGCCGGGTTTGCACTTCGATCTGGTCGTGCTCGACGAATCGCAGCGAATTAAGAACCGCTCAAGCACGACGTCGCAGATCGTGCGATCGATCTCGCGCAGCCGCAATTGGGCGCTAACCGGCACGCCAGTGGAGAACAGTCCGGAAGATCTGGTTGGCATCTTCGAATTTCTGTCGCCTGGATATCTTACTTCGGAGATGAAGCCGCGGCGGATGGGGAAGCTCGCCAGCGATTACGTGTTGCGGCGCACGAAGGACAAGGTGCTGACCGAATTGCCGCCGAAAATGTTTCGCGATGCCGACGTGACGCTCACGCCCGAACAGCGCGAAAGCTATCGCCTGGCCGAAGATGAAGGCGTGCTACGGCTGACCGAGATGGGCGACGGCGCTACGATCCAACACGTCTTCGAACTGGTGCTGCGGCTCAAGCAGATTTGCAACTTCGATCCGGCAACCGGTGAAAGCGCCAAGCTTGAGCGACTGGCGGCCGACATGGAGGAGATCGCCGCCAGCGGTCAGAAGGCGCTCGTTTTCAGCCAATGGGTCGGCACTCTCGACGCGCTGGACAAGCGGCTGAAACAATTCAATCCGCTGTCGTACCATGGCGGAGTGCCGTCGCGCAAAAGAGATGACATCATTCGCGAGTTCAAAGAAGATTCTAGCCGGCATTTATTGTTGATCAGCTATGGCGCCGGCAGCGTGGGGCTGAATCTGCAGTTCGCCCAATATGTGTTCCTGTTTGACCGCTGGTGGAACCCCGCCGTCGAGGATCAGGCGATCAATCGGGTCCACCGCATTGGCGCCGCCGGGCCCGTGACTGTCACCCGGTTTCTGGCTCTTGGCACAATCGAAGAGCGAATTAACCAGGTGCTCGAAGAGAAACGCGAAATCTTCGACACGATCTTCTCCGATGCGGAGCCGCACAAACACACAGGCCTGACGCGCGACGAGATCTTCGGCCTATTTCAACTTAAATGCCCTAGCGGGCCGATTAACCTGGCCGCGTAGCTCTCGTTAGAACAACTCGTGAATTACCTGGCCGCGGTCAATGGCCGGCACCGGACGCCCGGCGTGGTTCAGGAAGCTGACCGTCGGATCGACCCCGAGCACATGGTACAGCGTGGCGTGCAAGTCGCACGGCTCCACGGGCCGGTCTTGGGGCACTTCGCCGAGGCGGTTGGTCGAGCCGATAATGCGGCCTCCTTTGACGCCGCCGCCGCCCAATAAGCAGAACATGGCATTGCCCCAGTGATCGCGGCCGGGTGTGCCCATACTCAGCGGCGGCCCGCCATTGCCGCCATTGTTCATGCGCGGCGTGCGGCTGAATTCGCCGCAGAGCACAACCAAGGTCTTTTCCAGCATGCCGCGCTGGCTGAGATCTTCGAACAGCGCCGCAACGAGTTGATCGACTTTGGGCAGGTAGTTCTCCATGCCTGACTGCAGGTTCCAGTGATGATCCCAGCCGCCAAAGTGGACGGTGACGAACGTCGAACCCGCTTCGACGAGCCGCCGCGCCAGCAGCGTGCTCTGACCCCAGTTGTTGCGACCGTACATTTCGCGCAGCCGCGGATCTTCCTGGTTGATGTCGAAGGCTTTGTAAGCGGCCGAGCCGGCCACCAACTCGTAGGCGCTGCGCTGAAATCGATCCATGGCTTCCAAGGCGCCTGAGTTGTCGACGTCGCGCCGCAGTTTGTCCATTTCTCTCAACAGCCCGCGGCGATCGCCCAATCGCTCGACCGTCAGGCCGGCGGGCGGGCGGATGTTATGTACCTGAAAGCTGTCAGCGTTGGGATCGCCTTCCGTTTCGAACGGATTGTGCTCGATGCCCAAGTAATTCGAACCGAAGTATCCGGGGCGCAGGCCGATGCTCATGGCATAAGGCACGGCCACGTACGCAGGCATGTTCGGTTGACGCGGGCCCGTCATGCGGGTCGCAATCGAGGCAATCGAAGGATAGTGCCCGGCGGTGTTGGCGCCACTCGCGCCGCCGCGGCTGGTCAGCATCCAATGGCCGCCCGCAAAGTGGTCGCCCGTATCGTGGTGCAGCGAGCGGACGATCGAGAACTTGTCGGCAATCTTCGCCTGCTGAGGAAACAGCTCGGTGATTTCAATGCCCGGCACGTTGGTTGGAATCGGGCTCCAAATTCCCCGATACTCGGCCGGGGCCTGCGGCTTCATGTCGTACAGATCCATGTGGCTCGGCCCGCCATCGAGCCAGAGCAATATTACCGAAGTATCTTTCCGGCTGACGCCTTGCGCCGCCGAGGCCTGTTTCGCGCGGAGCACATCGGCCAGCCCGACGGAAGCCATGCCTGCCACTCCGAGCTGCACGAAGCTGCGCCGGCTAAGCCCATCGCAGTATTTCCGCGAGTTTCCCGCTTGAATGCGAAACATGGCAGGGCTCCTGGGGAACTGAGTTAAGTAGGACAGCAGGCAGGAATCGGTCAACATATCGGCAGGCATTGATCTGACGGTATTTTAATCGGCTGTTCTCGAATGGGTCAACAGGAGAGGCGCCGATCGGGCGCGGCTCAAATGGGTGGGCCGGGCACGCCATTGGCCCTTGTTTCGCGGTATAATCGAAGTCATCGCGACGTCATTCTCATCGCGGACGCTGGAGAACGCTACGTGGCCACGATCGAACAGATCCCGCGAACCGAATCGCCTTCGAATCGGGTCGTGCTGCGCGGCGTGAGCTGGGAGCAATACGAGGCGTTACGCGATATCGAGGCGAATTACCACATCCGCATGACGTTCGATGAAGGGGCGCTCGAGATGATGTCTCCATCGGAAAGGCATGAAGAAACCAAACGGTTAATCGGCCGCATGATCGAGACATTAACCGAGGAGCTCGAAATCCCGGTACGCAGCCGCGGTTCGACGACTTGGAAGCGTCCCGATTTGCAGCGGTCGCTGGAGGCGGACGAATGTTACTATATCAAGAGTCTTGGCTCAGTTGCGGATCGTAGAACGATTGACTTGCGGACGGATCCCCCTCCGGATTTGGCAGTCGAGGCCGAGTACAGCCGCAGCATTGTCGACAAACTTTCGGTCTATGCGTCGCTGGGCGTGCCGGAAGTTTGGCGATCCGACGGGAGCAAGATCGTCTCATTGCATCTCGGGGACGATGGCCGTTATCAGGAGAAGGACTTCAGCTGGAACCTGCCGTTCTTGCGAGTCGCCGATCTTGGCCGGTTTCTCGTGCAATTCGATGGCGCCGACGAGACCGCTTGGATTCGCTCGTTCCGCGCCTGGGTCCGCGAGACGTTTGCTGGCAAAGCCCCGTAGTTCTGCCCCTCGCTGCTGTTTCCGCCGGGCGTTATCATCAGTTCATGTCTGTTTCTCCATATGAATTCGATGTGATCGTCGTTGGCGCCGGCCACGCCGGAACCGAGGCGGCAATGGCGTCTGCCCGGCTGGGCGCCAAAACGGCTTTGTTGACGACCAGCCTCGACACGGTCGGCCAGATGAGCTGCAATCCGGCCATCGGCGGCGTGGCCAAGGGGCAAATCGTGCGAGAAATCGACGCCCTGGGCGGCGTCATGGGGCGGGCGATCGATGCCACAGGCATCCAGTTCCGCCTGCTCAATCGCCGCAAAGGCCCGGCCATGCACAGCCCGCGGGCACAGGCGGACAAGAAAGCCTACCAGTTCGAAATCAAGCGGCTGGCCGAGCACCAGCCGAACCTCTCTTTACGACAGGAGGTGGTTGAGGATCTCCTCGTCGAACCGTGCGCCGAGCGGCCCCGAATCATTGGCGTGCGGGTGCGAGGCGATGCGACGTACCGCGCGCGAGCCGTCATTCTCACGACTGGCACCTTCCTGCAAGCGCTCATGCACACGGGCGAGGCCAAGACGCCCGGCGGTCGAGCCGGAGAGGGAACGAGTGCGGGCATCTCCTCGGCGTTGACCCGTTTAGGTTTCGAATTGCGGCGTTTCAAGACGGGCACGCCGCCGCGGCTCAACGGACGTACGATCGATTATGACCGGACCGAGCTGCAGCCGGGCGACGATGACCCGCAGCCGTTCTCCTTCATGACGGACCGTCTGCCTCAGACGCAGATGCCTTGCTGGATAGCGCACACCAATGAAGCCGTGCACGATTTGATTCGGGCCAATCTCCATCGGTCGCCGATGTATTCTGGTCAAATTCAATCGAGCGGGCCGCGTTACTGTCCTTCCATCGAAGACAAAGTCGTCCGTTTCGCCGATAAACAGCAGCATCAATTGTTCCTCGAACCCGAAGGCCGCAATACGTTGGAGGTCTACGTCAACGGCATCTCGACAAGCTTGCCCCGCGACGTGCAAGACGCCATGTTCCGCCTGATTCCGGGGTTAGAGCGGGCTGAAATCATGCGCTACGGTTATGCGGTGGAATACGATTTTTCGCCGCCGGAACAGTTGCGCACGAGCCTTGAAACGAAGCTTGTCGAAGGGTTGTATTTCGCTGGCCAGCTGAATGGAACGACCGGTTATGAGGAGGCGGCTGCGCAGGGGCTGCTGGCGGGCATCAACGCGGCGCTGGCAGGACGCGGAGACGAACCGCTCGTTCTATCGCGCGATCAGGCTTATATAGGCGTGCTCATCGACGATCTGGTCACGCGCGGAGTGGACGAGCCATATCGCATGTTCACCAGTCGGGCCGAATATCGGCTGCGTTTGCGCCATGACAACGCGGACCGCCGGCTCACGCTGCTCGCCCGGCAACTTGGCATGATCGAGGATGAGCGTTGGCTGCGGTTCGAGCGGAAACAGTCGCAGATTGCGCAGATCGGTCAACTTCTGGCCGAGACTCGCTGCGAGCAAATGACGCTCGATAAGCTATTGCGGCGTCCGGAATCGACTTGGGACGACGTTGTCGCTCGATTGCCGGCAGTGGCAGAAACGGCTCGAGACGTCGCCGAACAGGTGACGTACGATGCGAAGTATGCCGGCTACCTCGCCCGCGAACAGACGGATGTGGAAAGGCAGCAGCGATTGGCGAACAAGCGTATTCCGCAGGGGTTCGACTTTGCCGCCATCCGCCAACTGCGGGCCGAGGCTCGCGAAAAACTCGCACGCGTCCAGCCGGCCAGTCTCTCTCAAGCGGGGCGTATCAGCGGCATTACGCCGGCCGATCTGGCCTTGGTCATGGTGCATCTGGAAGGCCGCCGCCGGGACTAAATCCCGCGGTTTCCTTTGACCGTGGACTGTTCTGACGCGATCCAGCGCGGCGATTGGATGTTAGCCCCGGCTTCGCTTTAAATCGCTCTTCCGAGCGATGGCTGTTTAGGCGAAAATGCCCTTTTCCAGGCCGATACAATCTGCCCGCATTAACCCGAGATTCCGACGCAAAAAGCGAAAAAAAATCTCGCCTTCGAGCCCTTCGAGATTGTGTTTATTTTCGCAAGTCATTTGAGCAAAAGGGTTTATGTGTAAAATATCGATATTGACTCGATTAGCCATCCAGCTATAATTCCCGCGCATGGCAAATTCGGTAAGCCTGGAAGGAATGGATAAGGCTGTCGAATGCAAAAGGGCTGGGGGCTAAAAGGTTTACGGACACAGCGTGCTAAGGGCTAAGTTCCGCATTGGCGTTACACGGAGGATTAGGAACTTCCGGTTGTCTTTTTTAGGGCATGGGCCCGCCGGGAGTCCCGCTGAGACTAGCCTCACCATCGGCTAGGAAGAAGGGTGGTTAGCAGTTATGAAAACTGTGTTCACGACGGGTGAAGCGGCCAAGATCTGCAAGGTCAGTCAGCAGACGATCATTCGTTGCTTTGACTCGGGACAACTCAAGGGATTCCGCGTGCCGGGCAGCCGGTTCCGCCGCATCCCCCGCGATCAGTTGTTTCACTTCATGCGCGACAACGGCATTCCGACCGACGCGCTGGAAAGTGGAAAGCGCAAGGTGCTGCTGGTGGATGACGACGAAGAACTCGTCGAACTGATCACCGACGTGCTGGAGCGCGACGGCCGGTTCGAGGTTCGCACGGCCAACAACGGCTTCGATGCCGGCATGATGGTCAAAGAGTATCGCCCCGACCTGATTGTGCTCGACGTCATGCTGCCCGACATCAACGGCAAGGAAGTCTGCCAGCGCGTGCGCAGCGACAGCTCGATGGACGAAGTGCGGATTATCTGCATTTCGGGCATGGTCGAAGAAGACAAGATCGAAGATCTCAAGGCCTCCGGCGCGAACGACTTCTTGCACAAGCCGTTCGAGGTCGAAGCGCTGGTCGACCGCATGTGCGCCTTGCTCGATATGGAAACGGCCTCGGCCCGCTAATTGGGCGCGTTGCCATCGGCTGAGCAACAAAACAGGGAAGGCGCGCCGCCGATGCTCTGGTTGCCTGCTCTTTCGCGTGGCGATCGTGTTTGGCGTTTGCCGTTGGCAAATGCTAGCATTTCGACGTTAGTCGATGTCCTCCTGGATTGCCCCGCTGCGAATGCCGCAGCGAGGCTGACGGCGGCCATTGAGCGCGATCCTGGTTTGGCTCTGTGGATCGCGTGCCAGCCAGCGATTGATCTGTCCGCTCCGCAAGTCACGCCTGGGCAATTGGGGCAATGGCTGGCCGAAAGCGCGTCCCGCGTTCTAACATGGTCCGAGGCGGATCTGCCAACTTCCGCCTCCGATCAGCGCGAAGACTGCAGGCGTTTGACTCTTGAGTCGCTTCAAACCGCCATGCTTGCGCGCGCTTTGGCCGCTGACAGCGGTGCGGCGCCGGCGGTCGCCGAGTCGAGTTACCTGGTCGGTCTGCTGAGCAATGCCGAATCTTGGCTGGCATTGGGCGCGCCGCAAGATGGCTCCGAGCGGAATTCGACACGCACAGGGATAGGCGCCGGCGTTCTGCCTGCCTGGCTGGTTGATGCGCTTGACAAGCTGTCGCCGGACTCTCCCGTCGCTCAAGCGCGAAAGATCACTGTTGCCGGCTGCGCGGAGTCGCCCTCATCGGTCGCATTCGATCGGCGATTGCTGGCGGTACAGGTCGACGAGGCGGTCGAGGAGGCCTCTCTTGAAACGCTGGCGCCATTCTTGCCGCCGCTGGCGCGGAAGTTGGCTCGCTTGCGCGAACTGGAGACGCGATTCGCCGAAAAGCTCACAGCCGAAAAGCTGGCAGCGATGGCCGAGTTCGCTGCCGGCGCAGGCCACGAAATCAATAACCCTATTGCCGTCATTGCAGGGCGCGCTCAGCTGTTTCTTCGCGACGAGCGAGATCCCGAAAGGCGTCGGGAGCTGGCTGTAATGAACAGCCAGGCGATGCGGGTTTATGAGATGATTTCAGATATGATGCTCTTCGCTCGCCCGCCCAAACCGAAACTGGCCCAATGTGACATTTCGCAAGCGATTGCCAATCTGCTGGCAGAAATCGCCCCGGCGGCTGAGGCTCGTCACATCGAACTTGAGAGTGTGATCGGCGACGAACCGCTCATGATTCGGGCTGATCGCGAGCAACTTGGGGTCGTGTTGCGCTCGTTAGCCGAGAATGCGCTCGAAGCGATGTCCCATGGCGGTCGGCTACAAGTCGCCGCGCGACTTTCGTCGGCGGATGGGGGCGAACTTCCGGCGCGGCAGGCCTTGGAAATTACCGTGCGCGATAATGGCCCTGGCATTCCTCCAGACGCACGCCCGCATTTATTCGATCCGTTCTATTCCGGTCGCGCCGCGGGGCGTGGGCTCGGCCTCGGGCTCTCCAAGAGCTGGCGCATTGTTGCCAACCATGGCGGCCGAATTGACGTGGAAAGCGAGTTCGGTCGCGGCGCCGCATTCATCGTTCGCTTGCCAGCCTAGTTGAACGCCGGAAGAACTCTCAGTTTTCGGATGTTTGCTGATCCGAACCTGCTCTAGCCGGGCAGCAGGGCGGCTAAATCCGGGTGCGGTCGAGGAATGACGTCGGCCATGATTAACTTGCCGCCGAGACGCTCGACAGTCTGCTTGCCGGCGGAAATGGCCGCCTGCACGGCAGCCACGTCGCCGCGAACCATGATCGTTACGTAAGCGGCGCCGATCTTCTCTTTACCGACCAGGCTGACGGCGGCGCTCTTAAGCATCTCGTCAGTGGCGTGCAATGCGGCAACTAGACCTTGGGTTTCTAACAAGCCAATGGCATCGGACGGGTTCATTGATTTCTCCAAAGGCGCACGGGCGTCGAAAACGCCCAACAAAGGACTATAAGCAGGCGGCTGCATCGCCAGCCGCAACGTGTCTTCATGTGGTCCCGGCAGCCACGTCCAAAAGGCCGTCGTGCCCATCTTGCACCCCAACTCGGCGCCGGTTTCGGCCGCTTCACGGACGTCGTCGGCCGAACCCGCGAGCTTGATGCACTGGGCCGTGCTGTCGGTGCTTTCGATGGCAATTATGTGCACGCCCGCCGCCTTCGCGCAGCGATCCGCAACCAACAGCGCAGGGGCGAGGTTGCCGATCTCCAGCAGAGCCAGGCTGGTGGGAACGCGGAATTCGGAATCCGCAACGCGGAACGGTGTGGCCATAGATGTCGATTTAACTAGAGGCTGAAACTCTTTCCAAATTCCGCATTCGGAAATCGGAATTTCCTCACGCTATTCCTCGGCGTTTAAGTTCCGCCATCACGCCCTGGACGATCTGATCGACCGCTTTGGAATCAGTTGGCGCCCACGAGGCGGAGCAGCCGCCGACCGGCTCGTCGGTGAAGCCTTCTTCGGCCAACAGGCATTGCAGAGTGCGGCTGAGCGCGGCGATCTGTACCTGTTGCACGTCCGACAGCGGCTGCCGGCCGACGCCGGGCGAAAAACCTCTTAGTGCGAGTGCGGCACGGAATCCTTCGGGAAAGTCGGCCGAATAGATCATCGCGTCGAACAGGCCGACCAGCTTGTATTGCAGTTCACGGGCTTCATTGAGCCGGCCGGCGAGCGTTAAGTCATAAAGCTTCCGCGTGATCTCGGGCACAACTCCGCTGGTGGCGTTGGTGCCGCCGTCGCAGCCGATCAACAGCATCGGCATTAATGCGGCGTCCCAGCCGGTCAGAAAGCTGAAGTCGGGGCGATTCGGCCGCACCGCGCGAATCATGCGAATCATGTGCGGCAGATCGCCCGAAGAATCCTTGATCGCCACGATCTTCTCGCACTCCTCGCTCAATCGCTGCACCGTTGGCACGTCAATCGGCGAGGCGAACATGGGAATGTTGTAGAGCGTCACGTCGATCGGCGTATGGCGACCGATCTCGTGGAAGTAAGCATATACCGAGGCGGGGCTCAGTTTGTAATAATAGGGGGAAACAATCGCCACGGCTCGTACGCCGAGGCTGTGATAGTACTCGCAGGCGGCGATTGTCTCGCGCACATTTGCTTCGGCGGCGCCGGCCAATATGGGCACGCGACCGCGCGCCTGATCCGCCATTATGGCGATGATCCGGCGCCGTTCTTCCACGGTGAAGCGAGTGAATTCGCCTGTCGAGCCGTTCGGATATAGCCCGTGCACGCCGCGATCAATTAGCCAGTCGGTATAGCGGCGAAGTTCTGGCTCATTGATTTCGCCCCGGGCGTCCAGCGGTACGATATTCGGGGTGAAGATACCCTGCAAACGGTCTGAAGTGGGCATGAGCGGAATTCTGGGCAGGTAAAACGGATGGATGGCGGGATTCTGGCAAGCCGCGCAAGCCTTGTCCTAGCTTAGCCCGCGATGGGATATTGGGAAGGGGCGGAAAATGTTGTGGGCAGGGAGGCTAAGGTGGTATCTTGTCGACGGAGAGGCTTGTGCCTGCATTGCGGGTTCACGCGGAACATCGTCCGTTCCTAAGCCCGGCAACGCAAGTCAAGGCAGCCTCTGGTTATGCGCAATATCCAATCGTCCTCGGCGCTCTCTTCCGGCGGCGGCCAACGCGATGTTCGCCGCTTGGCAAACCGCCGCTGGCCGCCAAGCAATCGGGGCGTGTGGTTGTTTTTGGTCTGCTTGGCGGCCTATGTTGCGCTGTTTCTCCGCACGCCCCTGCCAAGTCTGCAGAGTCTCACGCGCTTGGAAGTCGCGGAGATGCGGTTGCTACTGCCCGACCAGTACATGCCCGATTGGCTTGGCAGACGCGGAAGCTTTACGCTGCTTGATCGCTTGCCGGTTCTGGGAGGCGCCGCGGCAATCTTGGCCGTTGCTTGGCTGCTTGGCGATTGTCTGCTTCGTTGGGGACGCGTTCACGATGGCTTGGAACGGCTCGAGCGAATCGTGTTTGCCTTCGGCGCCGGTTTGAACGCCATCTCGCTGTATGTGCTCGTGGTCGGACTGGCCGGCGGGCTCCATCAGCGGTGGGCGTTTTTCGTCCCCGCGGGGCTGTTATTGCCTCTCGCGGCTTGGAACTTCCGGCGTTCACGCGGAAGGCAGTCGCAACCAGCAGAACGGCCTGAGCCGAATTCAGGCGGGGATCACAAGAACGACTGGGTCAATCCTTACTGGATGTGGTTAGCGGCGCCTTTCGTGCTGGCTATCCTTCTTGGCGGCATGCTGCCGCCGGTGGAGTTCGATGTTCGCGAGTATCATCTCGAAGCGCCCAAGGAGTTCTACCAGATCGGACGAATCGAATTCCTGCCTCATAATGTCTACGCGAATATGGCGCTAGGAAGCGAAATGTTCAGCTTGCTGGCCATGACACTGTTTGGCGACTGGTGGCTTGGCGCCCTGATTGGCAAAACAGTGACTGCGGCATTTGCGCCTCTTACGGTGCTCGCGCTTTTGGCCGCCGGCCGCCGCTTCTTTACGCCGACGATTGGTTATGTTGCGGCGCTCATTTATATTTCTACTCCGTGGATTGCGCATGTCTCGACCAGCGGACTGGTTGAAGGCGCCTCGGCCTTGTATTGGCTGCTGGCCGTGTATGCGGTTTTGCTCTGGCGGCAGCCGCATTTTCTAGAGCCGGTTTACGATGCAGAGGGCACGGTAAAGCTCCCTGATACCCGCTTGCGCCCAGGGCCGCTCATACTGGCGGGATGGATGGCTGGCGCCGCCGTCGCGTGCAAGTACCCGGCGATGCTGTTCGTCGTGGTTCCCCTATTCGTGTGGATCGCCTGGGCCGCGGGGACGCGTGGTTGGAAGGCGCCGGTCGTGTTTTTGCTGGCTGTGATGGCAGGATGCGGCATATGGTTTGCCAAAAACTGGGTCTTAACTGGCAATCCGACGTATCCGTTGCTTTATGAATGGTTTGGCGGAGCGACTCGAACTGCGGCAAAAAACGCGCAATGGACGCGCGCTCACTATCCGCAGACATATGCTTTGCCGCGGTTGGCAGCCGATCTGGCTCAAATCGTGTGGCGCAGCGAATGGCTCAGTCCAATTGCGTTGCCGCTGGCCGTCGTATCTTTGTTGGCAGCTAAGTATCGGCGCACGGTCCTGGCGCTGTGGGGGTTGCTCTTCTATATCGTGACCGCGTGGTGGCTGATAACCCACCGTATCGATCGCTTTTGGGTTCCGGCCTTGCCCGTCGTCGCGTTACTGGCGGGGCTCGGTACGGCTTGGTCTGCGCTGCCGGCTTGGCGCCGCGTCGTACTTGGTCTGCTGATCGTGGGGATGGCGTTTAACTTATTATTGATCGTGGCTCCTCACCCTGGTTTTTACAACGCATACTTTGCTGCGCTTGAGGAATTGCGCCAGGCTGGATGGAGAGTGGGAGATCCCTGGCATGTGTATTTGAACCATCACGTTCCGCCTGGTTGGCGCCTGCTAGCAGTCGGCGACGCTCAGATGTTCGACGTGGAACCCCTGGTGCTCTACAACACGGTCTTCGATGATTCAATCCTGGAAGAGATCTGCAAGGACCGCACTCCGGAACAGATCCACGCCGAGTTGCTGAGACGCCGCATTTCGCACATTTACGTGCATTGGGGCGAGATCGCGCGTTATTCTCAGCCGGGGAATTATGGCTTTCCTGAGTCGATCAACCCGGGTCTGTTCAATAAGCTTGTGAAAGCAGGAGTCCTCGAATCGCCGCTGCGCAGCAGGCTTTTTCCTCAGGATCATCCGGGTGAAGTATACCCGGTGCGCGGCATTGCCGAGGCTAATATCGAGATGCTTGAACCGTCGTCTGCTTCAGAGACCGATTCGCGCTAGCGGCAAGACTCAACGAACATTGATCGCCGGTTGATTAGAAGCAAGGCAAATTGGCGAACTTATTTGGCCTGTTTCGCGTCATTTTGCCCCAGTTACGGCAGCCACTGATCTTGTCTGTCATTCCGCGATGCCATAAGCTTTGGCTCGCAATCGCGATCTAAAACGGAAAGGCGCGTGTGACGAGGGCAGGCTGCCTGCGGCAGGCGGGTAGTGCCAGGAGCACTTGCAGTGTGCAAGTCCCCGACGCCGCGCGATCAGATTGCGGTCGTGGCGTAACCAGGAAGGCCGCCGGCACATCTTGAGAGAAGACTGGCATGGAAGTAGTAGGCCGGACTGTACGAATTGTGGCTAATGACGGGGCGGGAAGTCAGCCGCATGTTTCCGACCACAGCCGTTCGCCATACGAGCGTTTGGCGACTCCTTTGAGACTCGGCATCGCCGGCGCCAGGCAATGGTTGCTCGACGAGCAGCACGCCGACGGCTATTGGGTTGGCGAGTTGGAAGGGGACACGATCCTTGAAAGCGAATACATTCTGCTGTTGGCCTACCTAGGCCGGGAGCGCACGCAGGAAGCGCGCAAGGCGGCCCGCTATATCGTCAACAAGCAGTTGCCCGAGGGCGGCTGGGCCATGTATCCGGGCGGCGCCGCGGAAATCAGCGGCAGCGTGAAAGCCTACTTTGCCCTGAAGCTCACCGGCCACGATCCCAGCACTGAGTACATGCAGCGCGCCCGAGCGGCAATTCTGGCCCATGGCGGCGCCGACGCGGTGAACAGCTTCACCCGCTTTTACCTGGCGTTGCTTGGGCAGATTTCGTATGCCCAATGTCCCGCCGTTCCGCCTGAAGTCATGTTGCTGCCTGGCTGGTTTCCCATCAACCTGTACTCGGTTAGTTCCTGGAGCCGCACGATCCTGGTGCCGCTCTCCATCATGTCGGCACTGCAGCCGGTGACGAAGATCGGTCCCGATCAGGGGATTCGAGAATTGTTTCTCAAAGATCCCGCAGATTGGCCGCCGTTACGCTGTCCAGGTCTGAAGGACGGCACTGGTTTGCTCAGTTGGGATCGATTCTTCCGGACGGTCGACGCGACTTGGAAATGGTGCCAACAGTCGGGTTTCTTGCCTTTTCGGCGGCGAGCGCTGATGGCGGCGACGAAATGGATGCTCGAGCGCTTTCAGGGGAGCGATGGCCTGGGGGCGATCTTTCCGCCGATGGTCTGGAGCGTGATCGCGCTCCGCGCATTAGGTTACCAGGATGATAGCGCCGAACTGCAATACTGCTACCAACGGCTCGAAGGCTTGTTCATTGAGGAAGCTGACACGCTCAGACTGCAGCCATGCAAGTCGCCTGTGTGGGATACCGCAATCAGCTTGCGTGCGTTGGCCTCCAGCGGGGTGCGCAGCGAGCATCCATCTATCGTCAAGGCAGTGGATTGGCTGTTGGAGATGCAAATCAAACGCCCCGGCGACTGGGCCGAGAAAGTCAAGGCGGAGCCCGGCGGTTGGTGCTTCGAGCATGCCAACGATTTCTATCCCGACGTTGACGACACAATTATGGTGATGATGGCCTTGCAGGGTCAGTTTTCCGCTTCACCAGCAGAAGCTTTGCCGCCAGAACTGAATTTAGTGGCCGATCGCCGCGCCGCGACTGCATCGGGCCAGGCAGGAACGAAAACTGTCGGCGATGATTGCAGCCAGTCGCTGGCTCGCGTTACTGAGGCCATCGCGCGCGCCGAGCGCTGGGTGGCGGCGATGCAGAACGGCGATGGCGGCTGGGGCGCTTTCGACCGCGATAACGATCACGAATTCTTGTGCTACGTTCCTTTTGCCGATCATAACGCCATGATCGATCCGAGCACGCCGGATATTACGGCCCGAGTGCTCGAGGCGCTCGGGGCATTAGGACGTCGGCAAGGCGATCCTGCGGTCGATCGTGCACTGGCCTATCTTCGACGCACACAAGAAGCGGACGGAAGTTGGTTCGGCCGCTGGGGCGTCAACTATATCTATGGCACTTGGCAGGTGCTCGTCGGACTGGCGGCCGTGGAAGTGCCCCTCGAAGATCCGATGATAGTCGCTGGCGCGAATTGGCTCGTCTCGCATCAACAAGCTTCGGGCGCCTGGGGCGAATCGGCAGACAGCTATGCTGAGCCGCATTTGCGCGGGCAGGGGCCTGCGACCGCCTCGCAAACTGCCTGGGCCGTCCTGGGGCTGATCGCCGCCGGTTGGCATGATCATCGCGCCGCAATGCGGGGCGTTCGTTACCTGCTCTCACAACAGCAGCCTGATGGCAGTTGGAACGAGCCGGAGTTTACCGGGACAGGCTTTCCGCGAGTCTTCTATCTGCGCTATCACCTGTACCGGATTTATTTTCCGCTGATGGCGCTGGCGCGATGGGCGGTGGCCATTGGGGCCGATCCCGATGAGTTGGAACCCGCGGTGTTTTCCCTGGCCGATCACGCATCGGGCGGCGTGCAGATCGTCTAGAAGCGTGCGAACACGAGTAACATGAAGTCGGACGCAGCGGGGCGTCCGCATTAGCGCCGTTCAAGGCGAAGGAGGCGTCGATGGGGGTCCCCCTCTCGCAAATGTGGACTGTGGCGACATACGTGCTCGGCAAGCGATTGCGCGGCGCCAATCGCTACCCGCTGGTATTGATGCTCGAGCCGCTGTTTCGCTGCAATCTGGCTTGTGCCGGCTGCGGGAAGATTCAATTTCCCGCCGAGATTCTGCGCAAGCACCTTTCGCCCGAGCAGTGCTTCCGCGCCGTCGACGAGTGCGGCGCCCCGATGGTTTCGATTCCCGGCGGCGAACCATTGTTGCACCCGCAAATGCCTGAGATCGTTGCGGGGTTGGTCGCGAGGAAGAAATACGTCTACCTCTGCACGAACGCCTTGAAGTTGGAGGAATGCCTCCCCAAGTTCAAGCCTTCGAAGTACCTTTCGTTTTCGATTCACATGGACGGGCCGCGCGAGGAACACGATGCGGCGGTCTGTCGCGATGGAGTCTACGACGCGGCGGTGAAGGCCATTAAAAGCGCTGTCGCTGCGGGCTTCCGTGTGACCACGAATACCACGCTATTCGATCATGCCGACCCCGCCCGCTTCCGTCAGTTCTTTGACGAAATGATGGACCTCGGCGTCGAAGGGATGATGCTTTCGCCGGGTTATAGTTATGAAAAGGCGCCCGACCAGGATCATTTTCTTAAGACCGATAAGACTAAACGCCTCTTCACGCGTCTGCTGGCGAACCCGAAACGCCGTTGGGCCTTCAATCAATCGCCGTTGTTCCTGGAATTCCTCAAGGGACAGGTCGATTTGGAATGCACGCCTTGGGGTAATCCAACTTACAACCTGTTCGGTTGGCAGAAGCCGTGTTACCTGCTCGGCGAAGGCTACGCCCAAACTTTTCAAGAACTGCTCGACACGACCGACTGGGATGCTTACGGCCGGCGTAGCGGCAATGCAAAGTGTCAGGACTGCATGGTCCACTGCGGTTATGAGCCGACCGCCGTCAATGCGACTTTTGGTTCTCTGGGCCGTTTGTGGCAGACCGCGAAGTTAACCGTGCTAGGCCCGAAACGAGTCTCAGCCTCGGAATTGGCCGCCATGGCCGAGTTCGACGCCGCCGAGGCCACGGCGCACAAGTCGGCGGCCGTCGCTCAGCGACCCGAATTCATCGAACTGCCGGTCCTTACTCGTTAAGGTTCCAGCGCGTTGATTCCGCATGCGGATCAAGCCGGCGTACGCGCCGCTCGTCTGTCCGATTTGGTCCCGTTGACTCCCGTGCGATAATCGTAGACCCTACGGAGACACATTCGGTCCTCAGAGCGAGCGAAAAATTGGTCTGGCAAGCAATACTGCGCAATTGGTTGCAGCAGCAAGCCAAGGCGAAATTCTATGAGTCGGCGGCTGATGCCCAGCGGCAGCAGGCAGCTGGCGCCGAGCCAGGCGCGACGCCCGCGCCGTGCGATGTGGGATTGGTGTTCGCGCTAGGCATCGAGCAAGGGGGGCTCGAAGATCTGCTGGGCGACGTGATTACGACTAAAGGTTCGGACTTCATTGCCAGGCAAGGGCGCCTCAAGGCGCGCAACGTTGTCTTGATCGAAGCGGGCGTTGGTCCGCTTGCCGCGGCGCGCGGCACGCAGGCCCTTTTGGCCGGTCATCGTCCCGCCTGGGTCATCTCTGCGGGCTTCAGCGGGGCCCTCGATCCGAAGCTGAAGCAGGGCGATATCATCATGGCCGACAGCATCGCCGACGGCGAAGGACATCGGCTGTCGATCGATTTCAAAATCAGCCCCGAGGCCGCTGCAGCAACGCCAGGCCTGCACGTTGGGCGATTGCTGACCGTCGATCGTATCGTGCGCCTGCCCGAAGAGAAACGGGCGCTCGGCGAGCAACACGCAGCGCTGGCGGTCGACATGGAATCGTGGGCCGTTGGCGAAGTCTGTCGGGAAGCGAAGACTCGCTTCATGGCCGTACGAATCGTCAGCGACGCCATCGACCACGAACTGCCGGCCGACATTGAGCGGTTGGCCAAACAGAAAACCCAAGCCGCCCGGCTTGGCGCCGCCGCCGGCGCCATTTTTCGTCGTCCCTCGAGCATTAAAGACATGCTCAAGCTGAAGGAAGATGCCCTCATTGCCAGCGACAAGTTAGCTAAGTTTTTGACCGGCGTGGTTACACAGCTTGCGCCAGCCAGGTCGGAAAGCCAGGACAATTCGGAGGTCGGAATTCGGAAACCGGAAAACAAAGAAGCAGGCGAGCGCGGGGCGTCAGCCCCCTGATCCATTCAGGATGTGGAATGCGGAATGCGCAGCGCATCCAGTCCGACTCGAGTCTGGCGACCGGTTGCCAAGGAGGGACTTATGTCATGGCAGCATGCAGGATCAGCAGTGCGCGGCCTAGTGTTGGCGTTATGCCTCTGGCTGGTCGCATTGGATGAAGCACTCCAAACGACGGTTGCGGCGGAGGCGATCGAGGCGAATAACGGAGCCGCAAATCAATCTTCTTACTCCTTGCTCCTCGCGCCTGACTCCTCCGATTACAGTTGCCAGTCGCTAAGAGCCTACCAAGAGCGTCTTGTCGCCCACTACGGCGGCGACCGAGAAATGCCGCTCGATGTCAAAGCCGCATATTTCGAGTGGGAACTATGGCGATATCACATTACGCCATATCACCAGTTCTACAATCGCGCGGTGTTGCCGGACCGGCCAGACCCGCCGCCGCAAGCGTTCCCTTCGCGAGATAGTTCAACTTGGAATGGCGCACTGCTGGCCCAGCTCAGCTTTCAATACGCGGCGACGAAAGATCGGCGGCTGTTGCCTCTCGCCGCGGTAGTGATCGAAGGGCTGCACTTGTTCTTCGAAGTCACTGGCCAGCCCGGATTGATGGCCCGAACAGTTGCGCGGGCGGATGGCATCGTGCTCTACGATCTCAAACCAAATCTCTACACGGCGGCGGACGGAACGCAATATTACCATCAAGATGATCCGGCCAAAGGCGGGTTCAATCAGATCGCCTGCGGTTATGCGGCGATGATGATCCACATGTACTCCGATCTGCCGCCGGAAATTCAGAAGCTGGCGCGTGATGATATCGCGGCCATGGTGCTGCACGTGATCGAACACGACTATCAGGCGACGGATCGCTCCGGAAAGCGGACGACCTACGGCGACATGCGTCCGCTCGTCGGTTCGATGAGCCTGCCGTTCAATGCGCAGGTGGCGTATCTGATCGTCGCGCTGGGCTACAGTTTTCCACCCGACAATCCCGCGCAGCGCGAGCGGATATTCGCCGAGTTTCGACGCCTGCGGGGCAAGCACCATGTTTATTACGAGCCGCCGTGGGCCACCCTTGTCCCGCCGCAAAAGATCGGCGGCAGTCCGCTGGTGAAAGGCATGAACGATCGCTTTCACGTGGTGACGGCAGCCTACTTTGGGTTGCAGTTGGAATTCGATCACGCCCGGCGATCGGGCGAACCGGTGAACGACAAGTTCGTCCATCAGCTTGGCCAGACCATGTATTGGGCGATGGATTATCTGCACGACCAGCACAACAGCCTGTGCAGTTTTCTTTGGGCCGGACTAGTTTCCGATCAGCACGTGTTCCAGACGATCGTTGATCGTAAGCCGAACACAGCCCGCGGTCAGATCGATCAGGCGCTGATGGAGGGCGTCGAGCAATTACGGCGGTTCAAGCTCGATCGCTGGGTTCGCACCGGGCAGGTGGTCGATAGCGGCCGCGCCCAATGGATCGACACTCACGCCCCCGACGACTTCTACTGGAAGTGCAACCCGCATCTTGTCTTCGAACCGACCGGCCCGGCGACCAATGTCTATTACAGCGCACTCGACTATCTCTATGCCTACTGGGTGATGCGCTACTATCGACTCGATCAGCATCCGGCTATCGTGCAGCTTAATCTACAAGTCTTGCAGACCACGCCCGGTCTCGGCGCGTCCCCGAGCAATTGAGTTCGACCAGGGCTTTGAAATCGATTGTTTGCCGCGAGCTTTAGCTAGTAGCAGGCAAGTTTTTCACTTCTTCGCCAACGTCGGCTGGCCGGCAAACGGTAAGCGTCACTTTGCTTCGATGCGCTCAGCCTCGAACGCCCAAAGAGGCGAGATCTCGAACGTTGCTTGACTTGCTCTCTGCCCTCACCGAAGATTAACCCACTGTCTTGGGGTGCTCAAACGCAGAGCACAGGCCGATGTTTCGTCGACCCGGTCGCGTTAGACCGTCTGGAGAACTATGGGGTAACAGTCGCACTGTTAGCAAGACAGGGCCGGGCGCGCAGCGTACTGCGCGTCCGTGTTTTTTACCTTCATGCCGTAAATCTTAAGCTGCCGCCCGTGGGTTTGTTTTCCTGGCTATTCGGACGCGGATCGGGCGCCGGCCATGGCATCGAGGAACTCCGCAGCATCGAGCCGCGATATCACGAATTCAGAATCGCGAAACGGTCGGGCGGGCAGCGAAGGATTCTGGCGCCGGCGCCAGAATTGACGTCATTGCAGCGGCGGCTCCATCGCCGCCTGTTGGCTCGGTTGCCCGTGCATCCGGCCGCGGTCGGATTTCGCCGAGGCGAATCGATCGTCACGCATGCCCGACGCCATCAAGGGCAGGCCGCGGTGCTCCGCCTCGATTTACGAGACTTTTTTCCGTCGACTTCGGCAAAGCGAATCGAACGCTACTTCCGCGCGATCGGCTGGAATCGTCAGGCGGCGGCGCTGCTCGTCAAGCTATGCACGGCGGACGGGGGATTGCCGCAGGGGGCGCCCACTAGCCCCGTGTTGAGCAACCTGGTCAATTATCGGTTCGACGCTCGCATTGCCGCCGCTGCGAAACTCATGAACGCCGTTTACAGCCGTTATGCCGACGACATCACGCTTTCGTTTCCGGGTCAGGAAGCCGGCGCCGGGCATAACGCCGCCGCATTGTGTAGCTTCGTAAGGCGCCTGGCCGCCGAAGAGGGCTATCGGTTGCATCGTAAGAAGAGTTCCATTCGGCGCCGTCACCAGCGTCAACTCGTCGTCGGGCTCGTTGTCAACCAGAAAGTTCAGCTTCCGCGCGAAACGCGTCGCTGGCTGCGGGCCGTCGAGCACCGGGCCCTCGTGCAGAGCCATTTAGCCGCCTTTCCTGATCGGCCCGCAAAGGCGCCTACGCTTACCGACAGTCAACTCGAAGGCTGGCGCGCATTGCGCTCGATGATCGAGCGACAGAGCGAGCAGTCTTGAAACGCCGAAGGTGACTGCCAGGCGCCGATCGTACTTTACTTCGCGAGAAGTCAGATGGCCGGCGGCAACCTAAAATATCCAGGCGCGCAGAGTAGCAGGCACATTCCATGTGCCGTCCGCAGAAGCGGCGAGCCGCTTTTTCCGTCGCTGCCCGTGAGAACATTATTTAAGCTCTGCCTACAGCCATGCATGCGCCTCACTTCGCGGCGCGTGGCTTGCGCTTGGCCGCCCCGGGCGCCTGCGGATCAGTAAAGGGCGATCGCTCGAACGTTTGGCCATCGCCCGTCACGCGCGGATCGCTGGCATCGGTCAGGATCTTCAGCAGGCGATCAGCAAGTTCGCGCTGGGCATCAGCATAAACCGGCTCATCGGCCACGTTTTTAGTCTCGTCGGGGTCCTTGCGCAAGTCGTACAGCTCTTCGCCCGGCCGCTTGGAGAAGGCATAATCGTAGTACGGCTTCCACTCTTCTTCGTGACGATGCTCAATCAGCCACGCCTTTGTCGGACTGGCGTCCATGTCGGGAAACGCGGCGAAGGTATTATTCTCGAGCTCTTTGGCCGACGGGACATTATCGTCGGTCGCGCCGTACGGGGCGCCCAGCGGCCAGCGGTCGGGCTTGAAGTTGCGGATGTAAAGAAAATCTTTGGTACGCAGCGCTCGTTGCGGATAGGGCAAGTTGTCTTCGCGCGCCGCCGCCACATGGCGTTCGCGACCGGTCACGACCCAAGTGCGCTTGGGATCGACTTGTCCAGAACGATCCGACTTCAGCACATCGACCACGCTGCGTCCGGTCATCACGGCAGGCGGCTTGATTCCGCCCACTTCAAGAAACGTAGGCGCCAGATCCATCAAGTTCACGAAGTCGTCGACCATGCGTCCCGACTTGCCGCCGGGCCATTTTGCGATCAATGCCACGCCCACGCCGAAGTCATATAGATTACATTTGCCGTGCGGGAAGCCTGGCGCGCCGTGGTCGCCGCTGATCACGATCAGCGTATTGTCCAACTCGCCGGCTTTGTCGAGTTGTTCCAATAGTACTCCGATGGCGGCGTCGAACGCTTGGATCTCGCCCAGGTAGTCGGCAAAGTCCTCGCGCACTTCCGGCACGTCAGGCAGAAACTTCGGCAGCTTTCCGCTCAGAGCCTCAGGATCGATGCCCCACAGCGCCTTGCCGGAGCCTTTTTCCCACAGGCGATGTACATTCGTCGGCCCAAACCAATAGCAGAACGGCTGGCCGTCTTTCCGACTTTTAAGGAAGGCGTCGAAGTTGCCCCGCACTTCGCCATACAGCTTTTGTTTGGCGCCTTCCAACGGCTCGCCGGCGGCGACCATCTTCGTGACATTTTCGGAAAAGTTGTTAAACGCCCCCCCGGCTTTTTCGTAAGCGAACGTGCCAGCGCCATAGGGAGCGTCGTTGGGCGTGCCCGGGCTCCAGACTTTGTACGTCTCGCCGACGTGATAGCCCGATTCATGAAGTAGCAGCGGAAAGGCCGGAATGCTCGAGTCCCATTCGGCCCCTTGCAAAATCGCCCCCCGGCCGGTGCGGAAAAAGTATTGCCCCGAAAGGATCGAACTGCGGCAAGGGGTGCACGACGGCGCCGTGACGAAGGCGTTCTTGAACAACACCCCCTCGCGCGCCACGCGATCGATGTTCGGCGTCTTCACCACCTGATTCGGCGACGGGCGGCCGTCGACATCAGCATACGCACTGGCATAGCGACCCCAGTCGTCGGCAAAGCAGAACAGAATATTCGGTCTGGCCGCCTCAGCCGAGAAGCCTGGAATTGGAAAAGCGGCGACCCATAACAGTGCGACTACCGGGATTCGATATTGCATGATGTTTAGCTTAGCCATTTCGGAACGACTTAGATTGGCAATCGTAGGGCGAGCATTGCCCACCAGAAGCAAAGTTGAACCAAATCTCTGGTGGGTAGTGTCCGCGCTCCCGTTTCACTCCGGGATCGGATCATCGGGTTTGATCGGTCGTCCTTCCCAAACGGGAGTGTTGTCGTACAACGTCAGCACGCGACTGGCGCTGCCCGGCACGGGGCCGACGTCTTTGTCGGGCAGCCAGCGCGAGAGTTCTTCGATCCTTTCGCGATAGCGGGGTTTTCCAGCCAGGTTTTCCTGCTCGTGCGGATCGGTTTTGAGATCGTACAACTCTCGCGCGCCGTCGGCATAGCGAATGAACCGCCAGTCTTCGGTGCGGATCGCATGGTTGCCTTGGTTGTGCGTGGTGATCGCCGGCCATTGCCGTTCGGTATCAGCGTCTTTCAGTTGGGCGGCGAGGCTATGCCCTTCGAGACCATCCTTCTTCGGCAGCCCGCATAGTTCGACGAGCGTGGGATAGATATCGAGCAGTTCGGCCGGTCGGCGGCAGACCTGGCCTGGCGTGACGCCAGGTCCGGCGAAGACAAGCGGCACGCGTGTCGAACGCTCCCACAAGGTGTTCTTGCCGGTGATCTGCTTTTCGCCCAGGTGCCAACCGTGATCGCCCCATAGCACGACGATCGTATTCTCGGCGCGTCCCGACTCCTCCAAGGCGTCGAGCATGCGGCCCACCTGGCTGTCGACGAAGCTGGTGCAGGCCAGATAGGAACGCACGAGGTTGCGCCACTGGCCCGACTCGCGGACCCACTTCAATCGCGGCTCGGGCAAGCTCCAATGCAAGTACCACGAGAATCGCGGCGTGTCCGCGCGATCGTCGTCCAAGACTTGCGGTAACACCGAGTCGTCGTCGGGGTACAGATCGAACCACTTCTGCGTGGCGTAGCACGGCACGTGCGGCAGAAAGAAGCCCGCGGCTAGAAAGAACGGCTGATCCTTGGGCAGCGTGCGAATCTGCTCGACGGCCCAATTGGCGACGATATAGTCGCCCTTGCCCGAGTCGTCGTTATTTGTCGGCCAGACGCCCCAATCGACGAGCGGATGATTTCCCATCGGCGTATTCGGCACGAGCTTGCGCGGCGGGCGCGGACCGACGCCGCCAGGCGGCCCGTACGAGTCGAACTCCGGCCCTTGCGGTTCGAACTTGCTCGGCCCGCGCAGGGCGTGATAGATCTTGCCGCCGCTCAGCGTCCGATACCCATGCCGCGCCAGGTATTGCGGCAGGGGAATGGAATCTCGCCATTGCGGCACACTGCGAAACCAGGGCGCCAGGCCATAGACGCCCGTCGTCGAAGGCCGCAGCCCGAGCATCAAGCTGGTCCGCGACGGATTACACAGCGGCGCCTGGCAGTGAGCATTAGTCATTACCGTTCCGCGAGCTGCGAGTCGATCGATATGCGGCGTCTTGGCCAGCGGGTGCCCGCCCAGGCAGCCGATCCAATCGTTTTGATCATCGATCGCGATGAACAGGATGTTCGGTTTTTCCGCCGCACACGCCGGCGACAACCAGGCCGCGGCGCCAATAAATGCTCCGAACAAGGCAACCGCCCAAACCATGCTTCGCTGCATTGTGATCAATTTCCCGCCGCCGTCCGCCGGCAATTTCAGATTTTGTCAGGCGGTTCGAATCATCTTTCCGCCGATGCTGCGATTCTGGTCCGATCCGCCTCGGCATGCAACCGCCAGGCCGAGATTCATAGAGTTCTGTTGCTTAGCGGAATTGAGTTCTTTCGGGTTAACGCGTCGCCGTTGTAGCGGTTTGTTCCATGAGCCGACAATTCGATCTGGCCAGGAGTCGTACGATGAGCGTCTATGTAGCAATCGAGATCGAAGGTCCGCTTGAGGAGGTGTGGCGCCTGACTCAAGGGCCTCGCGAGCACCAGCGCTGGGATTTGAGATTCAGCGAAATTGAATATCTTCCGCAGCCCGACCCGGCGCGGCGGCAGCGATTCCTTTATAAGACGCGGATGGGTGGCGTCACAATTGCCGGGCACGGCGAAACGGTCGGCAGCCGCGCGGCGGCGACAGGTGAACGCGTTTCGGCCTTGCAATTCTGGCCAGATGATCCCAAATCGCTCATTCGCGGAGGGGGCCGGCTATTGGAAATACGTGCCCGACGGCGCGGTCGTGCGCTTCATCACCGGCTACGACTATCAGGTGCGTTACGGCCTGGCGGGCCGGCTGTTCGATCGTTGGTGCTTTC
>JAICIG010000003.1 GCA_025924495.1 Pirellulales bacterium
CGTCCTGTGTCGCTTTGAGGAGCTGCTCGCGCTCTTGTCTCAGTTGCTCCAACCGGGTGAGGCGCTTTTCCGCCGGCGCGGTTTGAGCGACGGCTGGGTTCGGCTGGGCAGCGTTGGGTTTGGGCGTCAGCGGCGCATCGATCCTAAGTTCCCCTGTTCCGAGCATGTGCACGACCGGCTCGTTTTCCGCCGTGACCGTCGCTTTGCAGAGCAACGTCTTGTGCCGGCCTGGGGGAGATTTCGCCGTCGTTTTGACCTTGAACGCCAGCTCGGTCGTGTCTTTGGTCAACTTAAGCGGTTGGGCGGTCGCTTCGAACGGCAGGCCCGCCAGTTCAACCGTCGCTTCGCCTTCGAAGGGCCGATTGGCGGCGACCTTGACGACAAAATCTGTTTCCTTCCCCTGTTCGACCGCTGCGGCGTTGAATTCGAGCTTAAGGAATGGCTCGGCAATTTGCAGCGTTGCCAACTGAGATGAAACCGCCAGGCCCGTTCCGCGCCGCCGCCGGCGGCCGCCTTGGCCTTGCCCTTGTCTTTGCTCGTTATCGGGTGGAATCGGGTCGCCGAGCACCGCGATTTTAAAGGCGTTGATCTCGGCGCCGCCATTGGCCGTGAGCGGGATCAATGCTTCGTTTTGTCCTTCGGGAATGGAAATCTCACCCGACGAAGCGACGCCGGGGGGATTGTAGAGCATGCGAATCGCGATCGGCGCGGTGAACCCTTCCTTCCGTTTCGCGACCACCTTAAGTTCCATCGATCCGTTACGCACCAAGGGAGCTTTAGGCTCGACGATTTCGAGCGTGAAGGGCGCCTCGGCAGTCACGGCGGCTGCCATGCGATGGGCGGTATGCCCCCAAACCAGAATTTGATTTTGTCCACGCGCCAGCCCCGTGACTTGTTGCAAGTGGCCGACCACATTTATCTTGGGATCGGTCGTGCGACCAATCACGTCGACCAGCGCGCCCGAGAGCGGCGTGCCCGGCCCAGCAGACAACAGTACTGGCACGGCCGTTTGGTTCGCCCGCATCGGCGTCGTCTCCATCGTCACGCCCTTGGGCAGGCCTTGCATCTCGATGGCCAACTCGCCGCCAAAGTCGCGCCGCTGAGCGCTCACCATGATGGCCGTGTGATTGCCTTGCGGCACGGAGGCCGTCGTGTCGAAGTACTGCCTGCGTTCGGGCAGGCCCATCACTAGCTTGGGCCCGACTGGATTCAACTCGACGCGGTAGACGTAGTCGACTCCGCCGCGGCCCAGGTGGTCTTTGATGGAAACCACGTACGTGTCATCCGCAGGCGCCGAAAAACGCAGATAAGCATCAGGACCTCCGCTATCGTCATTCGAACCGACCCCCGCGCCGTTCAGGCGGCGGACCGTCATGACCGGATCGAGCGGCGAACGAATGGTGCGGGCCAGCACGCGAATGTCGAACGCCTGTCCCTTCTTGGCGTCGAACTTGAAACAGTCGACGTCGCCCGTTTGCGAGATAAGCCCGTTGAGCGCCATCGGCGCGGTAAAAGACGTGGCGTTTGCTGCATCCTCGTTCGGCTCGGCCTCTAGTACATTGTCCAAATTGCTGATGACAAAAGCATTGGGCGACGGCGCCTGACCCTTCTCGTCGCGGGCGAATAATCCGAACGGCTCGGCCTTGAGCGATTCCGGCGCAATGGCAGCCGGCACGACAATCTGGTCTTCTCGCTCGCCTAAGACATCGCCCAGCCAGTGCAGCTTGATCGTCTCGCCCGATTTGCCGCCCGCGGGAAAGGCAGCCGTCGGGCGCGGAAAGCGGCCAATGTGCAGCCGGTAATTGCAGGCCGCGTTGCCGCCGAAGGCGCTTTCGCGTACCTGGACGATATAATTGCCGTCGGCCGGAGCGATCAGCGAAATGACGGCGTCTTGCCAAACGAGCGCCGCATCGTCGCAGGTTGCCAATTCGAAGCGATTGGCGTCGAGAATCGCCAGGCACGGATCGAAGAATGCATTGCCCAGACGGATGCCCTCGATTTCGGCGGTGATACGCTCGCCCTGCTTGGCTTCGACCAGGTAATAATCTGCGTCCTCATTTTCGATCAAACCATTGACCGTCGTGTCCAATTCGATCTTCTGCGGCGTGGAGAAATCACTGTTCGGTTCCGCCTCCGCCACTTCGGGCAAGGCGCCGACGCTGAACGTCCGCAGGTTGGAAATGCCGGTCGCGGAGCGGAGTCGCATCGCATGGATGCCGGGACGGCAATCAGGCGCAATCAGAAACTTGGTTTTAACTGTTGTCTCGTTGACGGCTTCCAACTGGGCGACGACAATGCCCGGGTAATAGAGCATGATTTCCTGCGCATCGGCTAAATCGGAACCAGTGAACGTGACTTCGACTTCGGCGCCCCGTTTCGCGCCTACCGGAGAATGAGAGCGCAATCTCGGCGCGGCCGCCAGGCCGGAAGGCGCCGCAAAACTTACGACCAGCACGGCCGGCAGCAGCAACCAGCGGGCAATTCGTGCAGTTCTCAGCTTTAGCAAATGCTGGCAGTTGCGTCTTGCAGCTGCGCCGCTCAAAATCCGTTCTTCCATGCTTGGTCTCTTTCTGAGAGCGTTGCCGTCAGCAGGGGTAGGGGGCGACTTATCTCGAGTTGGCCTCGGGGTCGGGCCGCAGCCGCTAGAATATCATGTATTCAATCGCTTTTGTGAAGCAATCGGCCGGCAGCACTACAGAGGGGGGCGCCCCAGCGCAAAGCCTGCCAGCTGCCGTGGCTAGTGGATGTGAAGAGCACGATGGTTACTCCATACTTAGTACTTCGTTTCTTTGATCGCCCAGGCGGACTCCTTTAAGCATGGTTAATAATGAGTTGCTGCGTCGCGATGTGCGCTTTCTAGGCGACATGCTTGGCGACGTGATCCGAGAGATTGCCGGGGCCGAGGCGTTGGCGCGTGTCGAGGATATTCGCAAGGTCGCGCGCGATCGTCGGTCAGGCGCACTCGAGGCCGAACAGGAACTGACCGAGCGGATCAATGCGCTCGATGAGCCCGCGGCTCGCGTGGTGACGAGGGCCTTCAGCATTTTCTTCGATTTGGCCAATCTGGCCGAGGACCGCCACCGAGTCCGCATTCTGCGATTCCGCGAGCAAGAACTGAGCCCGCAACCGCGACGCGAGTCGATCGGCGAAGCGATTGCACGATTGCATGACTCAGGATTCACAGCCGCCGAGATGCAGTCGGCGTTGGATCGACTATCGATCGAGCTCGTCTTTACCGCTCACCCGAGCGAAGCCAAGCGACGGACCCAACGGATCAAGATTCGGCGTATGCGCCAAGCGTTGGAGGAGCTCGATCGATCTGACGTACTGCCGCGCGAGCGGCGCAAAGTAGAGAGCCAGCTACGCACCGAAATGACGGTCCTCTGGCAAAGCGAATTCCTGCGTCCCTGGCGTCCCACGCCGCTGCAGGAAGTGCGCCGCGGACTGACGATCGCCCCGCGACTGTGGGAGGTCGTGCCGGAGATCTATGGCGACATGCGCCGTGCGCTCGCCGCTGCTTACCCAGGAACCGAGTTTCGCTTGCCGCTGTTCCTCAAATTCGGTTCGTGGATCGGTGGCGATCGCGACGGCCACCCGCATGTCACTACCGAAGTCACCTCTCAAACGCTCGTCTGGCTGCGTCAGGCGGCGGTGAAGGCGCATCTCGGGTGTTGTCGTCAGCTCATCGAATTCCTGTCGGTTTCAGAAAACGAAGCGCCGATTGGGGAGCCGGTCAAACAGAAACTGTCGGAGGCCGCAGCAACTTGGCCCGAGGTCGCCCCGCGCTTGGCGCCGATCGCTCCGATGGAGGTTTATCGCCAGTGGCTGACGGTCATCGAGTGGCGGCTAGAACAATCGTTGAAGGCGCAAATCGGAGCAGCTTTGCCGCGCGGCGCCTATCGCGACGGCGCCGAATTGGAAATCGATGTGCAGGCGCTGATCGACGGGCTGCGAGGCAATCCCGCAAAACTGCTGATCGCAGAAGAATTGTTCCCGTGGCTCGACCTGGTGCGGGTATTCGGTCTGCACATGAACCGCCTCGATGTCCGGCAAGACGCACGGGTGTATCGCGAAGTGCTCGGCGAGTTGCTGGCCAAGCTCAAGCTGGCAGACAATTATGCGTCGCTGTCGGAAACGGAGCGACAAGCGGTTCTCGCGCGCACCATGCCGTGGCCGCATGAAATCGCGCGCGATGGTCTATCGCCGCAGGCGGTCGAGACGCTCAACCTGTTCCGGCTGCTGTATGCCGCGATGGCGACCTTTGGACCAAATTGCCTTGGCAGTCACATTATCAGTCTTACGAGCGCCCCCAGCGACGTGCTCGCCGTGCTGTGGTTATGGCGCTGGGCGCAATCTGTCGGCAGTGCGCCGGGGACAAATATTGAGGAACTTGCCGAACAGCTTTCTATTGCGCCGCTGTTTGAAAAGATCGGCGATTTGAAAAACGGACCCGCGACCTTGGAAGCAATTCTCGAGCAACCGGCTTACGCCGAGCATCTGCGACGGCAAGGCTCGCGTCAGGTTGTGATGATCGGTTATTCGGACAGTACGAAGGACGGCGGGTATTTGGCCGCCTGCTGGGGTTTATATCGCGCCCAAAGCGACTTGCAGCGCGTGGCGAATCGACACGGGGTGCGGTTAACATTTTTTCACGGCCGCGGCGGTTCCTTGGGACGCGGCGGAGGCCCCGCGGCGCGAGGCATCTATTCGTTGCCGCCTGATGCGCTGGATGGCAGCCTGCGCCTGACGGAACAAGGCGAGGTGTTGGCCGAGCGGTACGATGATGATCAAATTGCGTATCGCCATTTGGAGCAAGTCACCAGCGCCACGCTGTTGGCCAGCGCTCTTCCGGCCCGCACCGCCAAGCCCGCGTGGTCTGCCATCATGGAGCGGCTGGCGAAACGATCGTACGAAGCGTACCGTGAGTTAGTCGACCAGCCGGGATTCGTCGAATACTTTGGCGCCGCCACGCCGATCGATGAGATTGAAACGTTGAACATCGGGTCTCGTCCGACGCGGCGGCGCGGCGAACGCACGCTGGCCGACCTGCGGGCGATTCCTTGGGTTTTTTCGTGGACGCAGAATCGCTGCCTGATTCCCGCCTGGTATGGCCTGGGCGCCGCGCTCAGCGAACTGTTGGACTCCGACCCGGCCGGTTGGCAGACGGCGTACGAGATGTATCGCCAGTGGCCCTTCTTTCAAGCGACGATCGATAACGCGGCCCTGGCCTTGGCGAAAGCTGACGGGTTCATTGCGGCCCGCTATGCCGAGTTGGTGGAGGATGACGAATTGCGGCGCCGGCTCAGTTCGTTGATCGCCGCCGAGCGAGATCACGCCCGCCGGGCGGTTCTGGCGCTGACCGACGGCGCCGACTTGCTCTCGACGACGCCCTGGTTGCAAGCCTCCATCGATGTGCGTAATCCCTACATCGATCCGCTGAATTTGATTCAGATCGAACTGATTCGCCGTCGACGCGAATTGCCGGCCGAGACCTCCGCCGCTGACGAAGAACGCATCGGCGGCTTATTGCGATTGACCGTCCAAGGCATCGCCGCCGGCATGCGCACGACAGGCTGAGCGAACCGCGCCAGACATTCCGTCGCCTAGATGAGAAACTCTGCTGCAGGCGGTTGCCATTGCCTCGCGAACGGCACTCAAGCGGATCCTCTGCCGTTTGGTCGCCCGCCTCTTCCTTATTGTGCGATTTGTTACGAGAGACCTTGAACCTGCAAACGAGCGGCCGTGGTCATGCCCTCAATGCCTTGCTCCGATAGGCCGCGCGCCAAATTTGAAGCTCGAGCAGCGGCGTAATTGCAGCTTGCGAATCAAACGTTCCTTAGGGCTGAGCCCGACCGTCGGCTGCTCTCGCGGCGATTGCCTTCTCAGCCGCGTGCAGAAACGGCCCGCTTACGTTTTTTTCTTGTCCCCCATCCGGCAAGCTGCAACGGTAATGAGATTGGGGCAGGGGGTGGCCGGGCCGGAAAAGGCTGCTCGATCAAATGGCACAATCATCAGGAGATCGCCGTGGACGCCGCAGATGCCTTTGCCAGGCTGATAGCGCCCGTGGAGCGTCAAATGTTCAATGTCGTCTGGCGAGTTCTTCGGCATCCGCAAGACGCCGAAGATGCGCTGCAGAATGCGCTGGCGACCATGTGGCAAAAGCAGGAGCTGATTGAGCGTCATCCCGTTCCGCAGGCGATGGTCTTGAAAATCTGCGCCGACGCCGCCATCGATCAATTCCGCCGTCGTCGCAGCAATGGACGATTGGAACTCGCCTCGCTTGAAAGTGGGCTCCCTTCGTCAGAGCCTAGCCCTCTTGACGGGGTCATCGACCAAGAAACGCTCGATCAGGTCATGTCGGCCATCACGCGGCTTTCGCCGAATCAGGCGACGGCCGTGGTGATGCGATTTATTGAACAGGAGTCGCATGCCACGATTGCCGCGGCGCTTGGCTGCGGAACGGAGACGGTCAAGGAACACCTGGCGCGCGGTCGCAAGCGCCTGGGCGAGATGTTGGGGCCCCTGGCGCCGCGTGTGAATACTTTCCCTTGTCTTCAAGATGAATCTTGTGCAGAGGAGCGAATATGACGCACGAACAGAATGGACAAGCTCAGGCTTTGGACGGGGTTCTCGAGCAGTTTTCTCGCGTCTCGCTTCCGCCCGACGTCGAATCGAGGCTGCGAGCGCGAGTCGAACGATTCTGCCTCGAGGCCGAGCAACGTGTTCCGGTCTCGCGTGCATTGCGAATTCCGAGACGCTGGGCATACGTGGCGGCCAGTCTGGCAGCGGCTGCAACGCTTGCCGCGATCATCGTGCTCGGCAGCCGCGATGCTTGGGCTCAGGTGGCCAAGTCGTTGGGAACGAAGTCGTGGGTGCGGATGACCTTGCAAATCCCCGGAGGCGAGCAGGCGCCAAAAGATGTTTCGCCCGAGATGCTCAAGCGACCGCCTGAAATCTGGTTCTCACCGGAGCATCAGACCGCCGGGTGTCGCTTTATGAACTCCGTGCAATTCGTCGATTTCGCTCAGGGCGAACGCCTGCGGTATGAGCCAGGCGAAAACATTGTCTATCGCGAAACGGTTGCCGACCACGATCAGGCCGAATTCGACCATCTGAATACTCTATTGCGATTAGTCGGCGAAGAGAACAAGGAACTGAAACTTCCCCAATCGGGGATCGAGTTCATCGACCGCAGTCAGCGCAACGTGCGCGACGGCGACCGGCTATGGACGGAGTTCACGTTCCAGTGCCGCGATCCGCAGCGAACGCCGCCCGAATTTACGACGACGCTCCGCGTCGATCCCGGATCGCGGTTGCCGGTCGAGATGCGCACCACGGAGAAATTCGCGAATAGCGACAAAGGAGTCGAGCGAATCTTCAAGTTCGATTATCCGGAGCATGGGCCCGCCGATATTTATGATTTGGGAGTGGCGCGCTCCACAAAAGTCATCGAACGGTTGCTTCCAGGAGGCGCCAAGGAGCTGTTCGCCGCTCACACGAAGGCACGCTTGCGGGCGATCGAACCATACTCGGCGGTAGTGCTCGTGTCAGATGCGCAGGCGGGCTTTCGCGATATCTTCGAGGCCTCGCGCGTGCGGTATGACGGCCAGACGTGGCAAGTTGAGCATGCCGATCTGATGCAATTGCTTGCCTTCCGCGAGCAGGTCTGGTCCAAGCAACTTTCGCCTCCGCAGGACGGCGATCCGGCGCTCTGGTGGAAAAATCAGGTTGCCGGCTTGACGTTCACGCCTGCGACCACGATCGCTAACATCCCCGGCAATGCTTTGCTCCCAGACGCGGTTGGATATTATTTTCTGAACGACCCTGCGACTCCTGGCGGGGAGATTGGCATCGACCGCCGCCCTGTAATCGGGCCGCCGAATACCATTCTGGTGGGCGTACGCACCTCGATCGCACTGAACTCGTTCTGGATGGATCCTGAGCATGACTATGCGGCGGTCCGCTTCGAATGTCCTTCGGGCGATAAGACCTTTGCCCTGCGGACCACGATCATCGACACATTCGAGAAGTCGCCGGGCGGCCGCTGGTACGCCACTCAGGTTCGCGTCGGTGACGTGCAAAACAGCGGCGACGAACCTCGTTCCGACCGCGGAGTTGCCCCGGTGATAACCTCCATTTATCGGTATTTTGTCGAATTCGACGACGCGAAGATCTCCGACTGAGACGCTTGGTCGCGCTTGCCGTCCTTAGCCGGCCGGCTTACGATCTTGTTCGCCGGCAAGGAGCCAGGACGGTCATCGCCCTTTTCGCGTAGCGAAAGACGATGATGCGGATATGCTCTTTGCGCTCCGGCAAGAGTCTCGCCATGCTTGGCAGAAAGCCCGGGAGCCTTCGATGATCATTGCTACGTTCCAAGGCCCGGTGGTTTTCGGCGATGCAGAGGCCAATCTGGCGACGACGGAAACGGCGCTAGCCGAGGCTCAATCGCGCGGCGCCGAAATCCTGGCGATGCCTGAGACTTTCTTGCACGGTTTCTTCTCGCCGCAGAAGTTCACGCTCGATTACACGGTTGCCCTGCAAGGCGATTTCTTCCAGAGCGTGCTGAAGCGATTTCAGAAGTACGACTGCACCTTGCTGCTGGGTCTGAATGAACGACGCGGCGAGGATGTCTTCAATACGGTCGCCGTCATTGAGAAGGGCCAGCTTGTCGGCACGTACTCGAAAACCTATGCCTACCTGAGCTACGAGACCCGTGGGGAAGAATTCCCAGTCTTCGAGAAACGCGGGATCAAGTATGGCATCGCCATTTGCGCCGACACCTCTTACATTGAACCAGCGCGGATTCTGGCCATGAAGGGGGCGCAAATTATCTTTACGCCCCACTTCAATTACATCAGCTACGATCACGTGGCCGACCACACTACCGAGGTCCGCAACCACCACATTGCCATGGCGATCGACAATGGCGTCTATATCGCGCGGGCGAATGTGGTCGTGCCCGAGTCGGTCGGCACGGAGCCGCTGGGCTATGCAGGCGTGGGAGTCGGAGACAGCCTGATCCTTGATCGCCGCGGCCGCGTGCTGGCCGAGGCGGGCATTTCGCGCCGAGCCTTACTCGTGGTCGACCTGCCCGATGACGACCTGCGCAAAGGGGGACCGCAGCGCTGGCGTCAAACTAGTCCGGCAATCGCTGCGGCTCTCTACGAGCAATATCAGCAGATGTTCGCCCGGCACGGCAATTTGCCGCTTGGCAAGCAGCCGCCTGCGAAACGCTAGGCTCAGCTCGACGCCAGATTCTCGATCCGCTCAATTTCGTCGGGAGTCAGGCGGAAATCGAAGATGCCGAGATCGGCCCGCATGTGGTCGGCGCTCGTGGTGCCAGTCAAAGGCAGCATGCCGACGTCGAGCGCAAAGCGAAACGCAATTTGGCTGACCGTGCGGCCGTAGCGCCGAGCGATTTGCACGACCTCAGGGCGAGCCAGCGCGTCGCGGTTGGCGGTCAACAACGAGAAGCCCTGGTAAACAATTTCGTTGGCGCCGCAGAACGTTCGAACATCGCGGTCCCACTCTTGAATCGCGTAGCATCGATTTTGAACAAATGCTGGGCGGATGCGGCAGCGATTGCAGAGTAGCTCCAGTTGTCCGAGCGTGACGTTGCTGACGCCGAGCATCCGCACCCGACCGCTGTCGTGAATGGCTTCCATCGCTTTCCAGGCCGCCCAATCTTCGGACGCAAGACCGTTTCGGACCGTCGGGCCATGCAACACGTAGGAATCGATCGTCGAGACTCCCAAATGCTCAAGTGAGCTGGCGAACGACTGCTCGACCTGCTCGGCAACCGGCGCGTTGGGATCGTACGGCAGGCGATGGTCCTGCCCGCCGCGGAAAGTAAACTTCGTCTGCAGGAATAGGTCGTCTCGGCGAACGAGCCCGCGCTGGATGGCGGCGGCGATCGCCTGCCCGACGGCCGCCTCGTAATAGTGCTTTCGCTGGTTGGCGGTATCGATGCCGCGAAAGCCTTGCTCTAGCGCCAGCTCAACGAGTTGCTGCGTGCGGTCTTCTTTCCACGCGGTTCCATAGAGAAAGCGAGGGACCTGGCGCCCTGCGATGGTTAAAGTATCGGCGGGCATCGATTCCTCCGGCGGCATATGAGACCAAACCTCTCGAACGCATTATATGCATTATCGTCGAGGCGCGCCGAAGCAAGCCGGCCTTAGCTTCCACGCCTGGCGGCATCGACCGAATAAGTCGGATCCGCTTCGCTCCAGGAGACGTCGCCGGAAGGTCCGTAGATCGTTGGAACGTGGGCGCCGGCTAGCCGCAGCCACGTTTGAACCTGCGTCCGATGGTGGCAAGTATGCAGCACTCGCCGCCAGAAGATCCAGATCCGCTGGCGCACCAAGCCGTCGAAAAACGGCCTCTCTGCCAGCCACCAGTCGGCCGTCGCCTGCGCCAGTTGCGGCAGGCGGCGCCTGGCCAGCGAGACGTACTTGTCGATGTACTGCACGACCTGCGGAGCTTCGCCTGGCGGCAGCAGCTCCTCCGCGGGCGGTTCGTCGAGGCCCGCGAACTGAGCGAAGAATCGCCGCTCGGAAAGGAGTTGGTGGACCATGATCGTGCGAATTGAGTTCGTCTTGTCGTGCGGCTTAAAGTCGATCAAGTCCTCGGGCACGGCCCGCCAGACGCTCGCCGTTTTGTTGGTCTCGCTCGCGTAGGTCATCAACACGTGCTGATACGCGGCGTCGGCCGACTCCGGCACTTCAGCGTCTGAGATGGCGACGAATTCGTAGTTCATGATTTCGCTCCTGCGCAAACGCCTCAATCCGCGACGACGGCATCGACTTCAATTTCGACGAGATGGTCGGGATTGATCAGGCGCCGGACTTCGACCATGGTGGCAGCGGGATTAACGCCGGCGAAAAACTCGCCATGGGCGCGGCCGATCTCCTCCCAACGGCTGATATCCGTGACGAACATCCGCGTGCGGACCACGTCCGCAAGGCCGGCGCCAACGTCTGCCAACGCCTTCTCGATCTTTTGCAAGATGTACGCCGTCTGCTTGTAAGCGTCTCCGGCCGCGACGGTGGTTCCATCGCTGTCCGAAGCAGTCGTGCCGGAAACAAAGACATGCCGTCCGACGCGAACCGCGCGCGAGTAGCCCACCGTCTTTTCCCACGGCGTGCCGGTCGAAGAGGTTTGTCGTTCCATGATGAATCGGTCCTCTGTGGAGTCCTATCGCGTCGGAGTAGATGTCGAAACATTTCGGAACAGATCATCGATTATAGTCTTGGATCTACCGGCTCGCTCTCCAAGGCCAACACGCCGAAGACGCACTCGTGTATGCGGCGGAGCGGTTCGCGGCGGACGAACCGCTCCAAGCTTTCGATCCCGAGGGCAAACTCTCGCAGGGCGAGCGACCGTTTATGGCCGAGACCGCGAGAGCGGAGCCGGGCGAGGTTGTCGTCGACATCGTATTCAGCGCCGTAGATGATTCGCAAGTACTCGGGGCCGCGGCACTTCACGGCGGGCTGGGCTAATCCTTTCGGACCGCGGAAGATGAACTCGCGCGGTTTGACGACCACCCCTTCGCCGCCGCGAGCGGTCAGTTCCGTCCACCAATCGACGCCCTGCGACTGGCTGGTAGCATCGGTCAAATCGACAGTTATGTATGGCGTGGCCAGCAGCAATTGCGGATCCTCGCGGCAGATCGCCGCCAGCGTTTCCATGTGCCACTGATGAGGCTTTGCAACGTGGACCTCTCCTTCGCTGGCCAGCAAGTGAAACGGCGCCAGCTTCAGGTCGTCGAGCGATTCGACCGGCCAGCAATACTGCCGATATGCGGCGACGAACCTTTCGATGTTCTCCGTTCGTCGGCGATAGCTCGAGACTGCTATAGCGAGTTGTTCGCTCGCTTCGCCGTTCAGTCGGGCCGCGGTCTGCTCGAGCAACGCGACGGCCTGTGGCAGCGAAGCCCGGCCTGCGGCTCCGACCGCGGCGTACTGGCTGCGCAATAGTTCCTGCGCCTTGGCCGACCAGGGCATCAATTCGCAGTCGAGGCAAACCCACGCCGTCTGGAACGTCTCCCAAAAGTGCGATCGGCCAAGCGCCCCGCGAAGGCGGTCCAAGAACCGCCGCTCGAGTTCCGCGTCGTTGAAAAATCGCCGGCCGGTGCGCGTGTAAACGATGCCGGTTTCGCCTGCCACCACGCCGAATCGCTCGCGGGCTGCGTCTTCATCACGGCAGACAACCACGACGGCCCGCGACCCCATGTGCTTCTCTTCGCACACCACGGCCGGGCAGCACTGACTGCGATAGTAGGCGAAGGCCTCGGCCGGATGCTCGAGCAGGCCGGCGCGCTGGGTCGTTTCGGTCGGCGACATCGTCGGCGGCAAATAGACGAGCCACTTCGGATCGGCGGCGAAGCGGCTCATTACCTCCCAGGCCGCCGCGGCATTTTCTTCGCGCACGGTGACGCTTCCCCGCAGGCGCGTCGAAATGATTCGCTTACCGATGACGTCTTCGGCGTCGAGCACGTCGTCGTGCCGCTGTTGCGACGAGAGCGAGGGGGGCTTGTTGGTCCTCGGGCAAAAATGGTCGAGCAGGCTCACAGTACGTCGCGTTAGCATCAACGGAGACGAACTCGAGTTCCGGATATCGCAATGCAGTCAGCTTGCCGCCAAACACGCAGCCGGTATCGACGTTGACGGTGCGGTTGAGCCATTCGGGCTCGGGCACGGGCGTGTGGCCGTAGACCACCATCGCCGAGCCGCGATACTCGGCGGCCCAATTGAAGCGAACCGGCAGACCGAACTCATCGGTTTCGCCCGTCGTTTCGCCATACAGGGCGAACTCGCGCACTTTGCCCGAGCCGCGCCCTTGCATCTCTGCTTTCATGCCGGCGTGAGCCACAACGAGCTTGCCGTCGTCGAGCACGTAGTGGCTGACGAGCCCGTCGAGAAAGTCGGCCAGCTCTCGGCAGAACGGCTCGCGCACATCGTCCGGCAGGGCGTTGATCTCGTCGAGCGTGGCGGCCAGTCCATGCGAGATCCGCACGTCTTTGCCGCGCAACTTGCGCAGCAGCTTCATGTCGTGGTTGCCCGGCACGCACAACGCGGCGCCAGCCGCAACCATGTTGCGCACGATTCGCACGGTATCGAGCACTCGCGGGCCGCGGTCCACCAGATCGCCAACAAACGCCGCTTTGCGCCCTGCGGGATGGCGATAGACGACGTCGCCCCACAGCGCGTTCGATTCGCCCTGGGGGATCGCTTCATAGCCAAGTCGTGCGAGCAATGCTTCCAGTTCGTCGCAGCAGCCGTGAACGTCGCCGATGATGTCGAATGGGCCATGCTCCATTCGCCGGTCGTTCCACAGCGGAACCCGTTCGACGACCGCCGCCTCGATCTCTTCGACGCTCTCCATGACAAAGACGTGCCGGAACTCTTCGCGTTTAAGCGCTTTGAGCGAGCGCCGCAGCTGCGATCGCTGCTGGCGGACGACATGCGGCCCGAAATCGCGATCGGGGCGTACACGGTTCCGCGCATGGCAAATCGCCTCGGGCAGGTCGAACACGATGGCCGTCGGCAGGCAGTGATACTTGCGAGCCAATTGCACGAGCGGAGCGCGAGACTCCGGCTGGACGTTCGTCGCATCGACGACCGTCAGCCTGCCGAGCGCCAACCGTTTGGCCGCAATGAAATACAGCACCTCGAAGGCGTCTTTGGTCGCCGCCTGATCGTTTTCGTTGTCGCTTACCAGTCCGCGGCAATAGTCGCTCGACAGCACTTCGCTCGGCAGGAAATGTCGGCGCGCGAACGTGCTCTTGCCCGAGCCGCTGGGGCCGATGAGAACGACGAGGGAGAGGCCGGGGATTTCGATTTTCATGCTGTCTTATGAGTCGAGTCACAAACGGGAGCAAGCACTCAAGCGAATTTGCACTAGAAGATCGTTGAGCGTCTCCGCCCCCGCGGCGGCCTCTGGCAACTTACTTTCCGCGTGAGCCTGCTCCAGTCGCGCCAATAGGCGTTCGTACTCCCGCTGGTGAAACTTAAGATCGTTTCCCTCCAGCCGACCTTTTTCGGGGCCGCAGGTCTTGCGTTCGATCAATTCGGCCAGGTAGGGCAGCTTGGCCGTTTCATTGAGGCGAACCAGATTCGCTTCGACCTCGCCGGTCTGCATCAAGTGAATGCCGGTCAACAGCACGCGGTAGACGTAAAGCAGCGGCTTCACGCGCGGCGGTTCTTCTTTCTGGAACAGCTTCCACTGCGTGGCGGCGAAGCCCAGATAGTGGTGTGCGTGATGCCGCGTGATGCAATTCTTTGCGATCTCCTTGAGCGCGGCGTGCTCCGGCGTCGTGTGAACGACGAGGGGCGAGAAAACTTGTTCCAGCACGTAGCCATTCTTCTTTAACATCAGGCCGAAGAACTTTTTGGCGTCGTGCGTGACGAGATCGATCTCAAGTCCATCATGGACGCCCGACTTCTCGACGGTCTCCTCGGCGACCTTGAGCCCGACGACTTCTCGTAGCGGCAGGAGATGCACGCCGCGCAGATCGTAGTCGGAATCGGGCGACGGAAACCCGTACAGGTGCGCTCCGCTGATCGTCGCGAACAGCAACGGATAGGGATGCTCATCGACTTGTCTTTTCAGCCGCTCGTCAATCATGGAAGTCCCTCCTCCGCCGCGCAGCGACGAGCCCGCACGAGAAACGCGTTGGCCTTCTCATAATCGGGCCGCTCGGGCAGCCTGGTGGCCGCCAGAGCCTCATCAAACTCGCGATGCAACGATACTCGCCATTGTTCGGTCTCTTCCCAGTTAATTTCGCCGCGGCGGATTGCCAGCAGTTGGTCGCGATGTTGGCCGACCTGCACTGGCACGAAGCCGTGGCGAAGCACCTCGATGCCCGACAGCAACAGCCGGAGCAAGTGCATCACGTGCTTCCACTTCACTTGGCCGTGGTTGCGAATATCGGCTTGCATCTTCTTGAACTGCGACGCCACGTAGCCGTTGTAGGTCTGGTAAACCAGCCGCGAGAGAAAGCTCGCGCGCATCGCGAGCAGTTCTTCGGCCAGCGGCGTCGCCGTTTCGACCAATGGAGAATAGAGGCATTCGAGCACGTTCGGGTTCGCCTTCAACGCCATCACGACAAACTTCTGCAGCTCCCAATAGGCTTCCTGCGTTTCCTCGTTTTCGAGTTGCTCGGGCACGCCGAATAGCGACCAATGCTGCTCGGCGGGCGGCAGGTAAATGCCCCGGCGGTCGACGTCCGATTCATCGCCTGCCAGCCCGAACGCTTGCGAACCGACAATGCAGCGGTAGATCACGCGTTCGTACAAGTTCACACGGCCGGCAGTGACAGAGGCATCGCCGATCGTGTGTTCCTTATATTGGGCCAACAGCATCACGTCGCACGGCTCAAGCGGGGCCTCGAGACCGTCGAGAAACCGCACCCAGTAGGCGTGTTCCAGGTCGGGCGGCGCCTTGAGCACGATGCACACGGAGCCTCGGGGGTGCAGCACACGGCCCTGCTCGCCCAAGACATCAACCAGCGCAACGACCTGCGTGCCGGCCGAAAAGATCAGATTCGAGTGATGATGCACACGATCAGCCACGTTCAAACACCCCCATCTGCGTCGGCGCGCCGAGCGTCTCGCTTTCAGGGCCGACCGGCGAAAAGCGTACGTTGTAGTTGTAGCGGCGTGCGACGCCGATGGCCCAGCGCTGGAATTCCTCGCGCGTCCACTCGAAGCGATGGTCGGGATGCCGGAGCCGGCCGGCAGGCAAGGTCGGCCAGGTAATGTTGTATTCGCGGTTGGGGGTCGTGAGCACCACGACGCCAGGCCGGGCGAACTCGAACAATACGCGTTCGAAGGATGCCAGCCGCGGCGGGTCGAGATGCTCGATCACTTCGACCACGGCCGCCGCGTCGAACCCGGCAAGCCGCTGATCGCGATAGACGAGCGAACCGTGCAACAGCCGCAATCGTGCGGCCTGCTTCTCGGGCAGCCGGTCGAGCTTCAGTCGCTTGTGCGCTCCTTCGAGCGAGCGGATCGAGACGTCGAGTCCGACGATCTCCTCGAACTGGCGATCCTTCAGCAAGGCACGCAGCAGCTTCCCTTCGCCGCAGCCGAGATCGAGCACGCGTTTTGCTTGCGACGAACGCAATGCCGCTACAACGGCGCCCAGCCGCTGGTCGTTCAGGCTCAGCGGTTTCTCGAGCGCCAGTTCCTGTTCGTCGGCCGGCCGCTCGTCGTCTTCTTCCGGCGCCTCCTCCTCGACGAGCCGCGCGAGGGCCTGCCGGTAGAGGCTCGATTGGAAACGCAGATAGCGCTTCGCGATCTCCTCCTTCTCGGGATGGCTGCCGAGCCAACTTTGTCCTTTGTCGAGCAGTTTTTCGAGTTCGTCGTCGCCGACGTAATAGTGCTTCTGGTTATCGAAGACCGGAATCAACACGTACAGGTGCGCAAGCAACTCGGCGAGCCTTTTGGTTCCGCTGACCGTGACCGAAAAATAGGGACTATCGCCCCACTCGGGAAACCGCTCGTCGAGCGGCTGCCGGACGGCTTCGACGGCGTAGCCCAGCGGCTCGAACAATCGGTGCAAAAAACCTTCGCCGCCACGCACGGGCAGCACGTCGATCCGGGCCGACAGCGGCAGCGGCGCGGCAGCCAACTCGGGGCGGTCTTTGCATCTGCCTTGCAGCGCCGAGCCGAAGACTTGCGAGATCGCCACGCTCATGAACGAGGAGGCGGCATACGGCCGATCGTTGACGTAGTGCGCCAGCGACGAACCTTGGGCAAACCGCTTGCCGCGCACCATGCCGATGGGGTCGACATCCAGCAGGAGACACGCCGCGCAGCAGTCGACGCCACACTCGGGGTAAAAGACATGCGCCTTCCCGAAGCTCATGTCGAAGCTTTGAAAACGCTGGGGATGCTTGTGCAGCAGGAAACCCAGGTCGGTTGCGGGCTGGTGGTTTGTGGCGATGGTGAGGAGCATATCAATATGGGGCGATTCAGTCGTCGCATTCGAGGCGATTACGCGCCACGGTTTCGGTTCGGCGGATAGTATTCAGGTCGGCCTCGGCTGGGGCGCCATTCTTCTTGATCCAAGCGATATTGCAATCGAGCCGGACCTCGACGCATTCCCTCAAAAAAGCGTGTCCGCATTTTCATACGGGTGCAGCCGGCGGGTCGCCGCGCAACATCAGCGTGCCCGGTGGTCTGACAGCCGAAGCCGCCAGCGGGTTCGCAATCGCGATCACTCTGGGGACATAGGCGCATTGGCACTCCGTGGCGAAACAAGTACCGCTGCCGCCCTCGCCCTGTTCCGAATCCGGCAGCGTTGCATTAAAAGTGACGCGAAATCGTGTATAGACCGCGCCTCAAAGATCGTTCTCCACCCGACTTGTGCGCCGCGGACAAAATCCGCCGGCTTTTTTAGACGAAACGGGCCATCGCTGTCGTCAGGGAAGGTAGGAGGACGCAAAATGAACGGACTTCCTTCGCCCGGCTTGCTCCGTGAATCGCCTAGGGCCGCCCTGATGAGCCGTAACCATGCCGCCGACGCTGTCCGGCCCGAGCGTTGGCCAACGACGCGCGCCGACTTTACGAGACTTGTGGAAGCGTATGCGGACCGCCTGCTGCGCTACGCGGTCCGCCAGGTTGGCAATATGCAGGACGCCGAAGACCTTGTCCAGGACGTTTTCGCCAAGGCATTCAGGCGACCGCCCCACGACGAAGTCGTCTCCGTCGGCGCCTATTTGTATCGCTCGGTCGCCAATGCCTGCATCGATCACTTGCGTCGCCGCGGCCGTTCGCTTGTCTATTGTCAGGAGGTGGGCATTGATGAGTTGCTCGCCGCCGACAAAGGTCCGGCCGAGGTCACCCAGGCCGCGGAAGACACGCGACGCGCCGAGGGACTGCTGAAGCGTTTACCGGCTGAGCAAGCCGAGGCGATTCGGCTGCGCGTGTTTGATGGCTTGCGGCTGAATGAAATCGCCGACGTGCTCAATTGCCCGATCAATACCGTCTGCTCGCGGCTGCGCTATGGCTTCCAGAAACTGCGCAGCATCGCTACCGATAAGGATTAGCCCATGAACTGCCAGGCATGCCAAACATGGTTAGATGATCTTTTGCTGCGGGAGCCAGCCGCGGCGCCGCCCGCCGATGTTGCTGAGCATTTGGCCGCCTGCGGCGAGTGCGCCACGGCTCATGCGGCGGCGCTTGAGGCTCTTGATGTGCTCACGCCGCGTTGCCGCGTTACCGCGTCCGCCGAATTCACGAAGCGGGTATTAGGCTCGCTTCCTAACGTACCGGAGAACAACTCTCCCGCGGCGGGTGCCATTTCCTCGGCGGCCACGGCGCTGACTAGCACTCCGCTCGGCCATGGCGGCGCCATCGCGTCGAGGAAAAGGGTCGAGCGCAGCTGGCGGTCCGCCATGGCATTGGCATTAGCCGCGGTCGTCTTGCTGGCCGTGAGTGTGTTTCGCTCGTCGCCGGAAAGGTCGCCGGCATCTGGTCGAGCGTGGGATTTGCTGGCCGAAGCTTCTGCCGCAGAGGCTGCTTTGTTTGCCGATGGTCAACTGGCAAGCCTGGTGAACGAGATCGTCGTCGAGCCCGTGAAAGATCCAGAACTGATCGCCATGCGCTGGCTGCCGCTGATGGCGATCGGTGCCGATGGCAAGCCGCAATTCCAACAATTGAAACTCGGCGGCGAGCCAGGCAAAGGCTATACAGTGCAGGACCAGACCTGGTACGAACCATCCACGCGCCGCTTTGCACGAGTATTAAGCCTCGACGGTCGTCCGCTCTTCGCCAATGCCTACGACGGCAAAGCCGTGTATCTTTTGGAGTTCGACGACCAGGGCCAGCCCCGCTTGAAACGGTCTCTGGTCACCGGCGAATTCCAGCCGCCGATGAATCCCGCGGCGGTGCTAGGCATCGCGGCCGGGTTGACCAGCAACCTCGATCGCCGCAGCGCCAAGGACTTCGCGAAAGACGCGGGTGCGACGACGCTCGACGACGGCGCTAGAGCCCATGTCGTCAAGTTGAGCTTCAGCCGACTGAACGCCGACGAGCAAGCTGACGAGGCTAAGCAACTCGATGCTTATTTCCGCGTGACAATTCGCGACGACGATAAAACGATCGAATCGTTCGAGTACATCACGCGCGAACAGTTGCTGTTCACGGTGCGCCGCGGCAAACCGGCCGAGGACCGCGAACCGCCATTCGGCTGGGACCTGGCCGGCCTTGAGAGAAGCCTTGCGAGCGCAAAAGAGCGATCCCCAGTACAGGTGCGGGCCGACCTCGTCGTGCCGAATGTCTCCGTCGACGATCTTGTGAAGCGTGCCGACTACCCCGTCTACCTGTTTGCCAAGGACCCCGCGTGGGCGACCGATCGCAGAATCATGGACATTCTCGATCTCTTGAGCCCGCCGCATCGGATGTTCGCCGTCACCTACCGTGCGACGGACAAGCGACACGTGGTGCTCGTGCAGGCTCATACGTTCAACGAAAAGTTCGGTCCGGTCGCCCGAGCTGGCAAGCTCATCTATACCTCGCCGACGGGCATTAAAGTTTACAGTGGCGAGCGCGATCGTTGGCTGGCCGAGATCCTGCTCTCCAGCTCGCGGGCGGTGCTTGTCGATCCGCCGGCAGACGACCGCACCGGCTACCTGCTCCAAACGCCGGACGGCACTTTTCCCGCCCTCGCCGTGAATGGCGCTCTCAGCGACGACGAGCTGCATGCACTGATCGACAGTCTGCAGCCGGCCATGAGACAGGAAAATCCATAATCCATACTTCAGCGGGAAGAACCATGAACCAGAGCGACGCAAGGCCCATGGTTGGCTTCACATCAGCGCTAGCCAGGAAAGTTGCCGCGATGGGAATTGTACTTGGCTCCCTGGGCGCCCTGGGTTTCCTTCCGGGTGTCATCGCCTGTTCGGCCTCGCAGGCTTCTTCGGCTTCGTTGGCGTGGCATTTATCATTGAAGGAGTTGCCCGCTTCCGGCGCGGCTAGTGAAACCACGGCTGAGCGTGGTTCTTCACACGGAAGCCGGTTGAGGTCGAAGCAGCCTCGAAGTAACGATCGAAGCTGCGAGCCCCGACAAGGTCTACCGACGACGCGGCTGGAACTGCTTCCTGAGCGGTTTCAGTTCTCGCTCCGTCAGCGGCCGTTTCGACAGGGCATAGGCGACGAAGCCATACTTCGCAATGGCCTCCGCCGGTCGACAGCGCGCGACGGGTCGCTTCAATAGGGCATCGAAGCAGCCCGTCGCGTCGAAGGGAATCGGCCGCAAGGCCACCTCATGCCAGACTCCGTCAATCAAGTGGTATTGCAACGTCTTGCTGACGTCCACGCGGCAGGGCGTCCGAGGCTGGCGTTTCTGCTTTATTGCGCGCAGTATGCCTGTTCGAGGGCACACGTACAGCCGCGACGGATGTACGGGGCGACCGACGCGATAACCGCCTGTCGAGAAGGGCCGGCCGTCGACCAGCCGCACCTGCACTTCGACAAAGTCGCTGAGATGGTCGAGAACATGGCTCTGCACCGCGGAGTCGAGCCGAATGTGCCGGCTGATTTCCGCAAACACTTTATTCCAGGGCCGGCCCCGCTGTTTCCATAAGTAGCGACGCAAAGGGCCGAGGTGTTCGTTCAGCATTTTGCGGCAACCGGCCCACGGCCGACGGATGCCTTCGCGCTTCCGCGCATCGAGTCCCTCGCGCAGGCGCCGCTTCGAGTAGCTCTTCGGCGTCTTGTATCGCGCGCCGAGTCGCGGTCGTTCGACGATGACTTTTGCCATGTCTGCGCGCATATGTCTTCCCTTTCGCCTGGAATCGTGTTCGGCTTAGCCGTGCCCGAGGAATTGCGCGCGTTAAGTGACACGTGAGCGGCGGCTAAGGTTCGGCGTCAATCGCTGCAATTGTCTGACGTGCCAGTGATATGTCGACGACATTATATTGACAGCCCTTCCTCGCCAAGCGAGCCTATAACAGCTGCGTTACGTTGCCGCCGGGCGGCGGGGTGACAATGGTCGGACAATGCTTTGCAACAAGGCGAGTGAGCTGGGCTCGCCGCGATTGGCGGGGCGATCCGTTACGGGAGATGCATGATGTTCCTCGTCCGAACTGATCGGGCGGCGCCAGTTCTGCTGGCCGTCTCGTTGCTCGCCGGCTTTGCCGCCTCTTCACCGGCGGCGGAAGTCGCGGCAGGCGTCTATACGTTCCGCGTGCCGGAGGGCTTTACGGTGAAGCCGGTCGCCGAGGCGCCGTTGGTTAAGTATCCGATTTGCGCCGATTTCGACGAGCGCGGGCGGCTGTACGTTTGTGAATCGTCGGGTACGGCCGAGTGGAACAAACCGCAACCGAAAGAGACTCTGCACCGCGTCACTCGCCTGGAAGACAGCGATGGCGATGGCGTGTTCGACCGCCGCACGACGTTCGCCGAGTTCGAAATGATGGCCCAAGGAAGCATGTGGCTCGATGGGTCGCTGTATGTCGCCGCGGCGCCGGTCATTTGGAAACTGACCGACGCAGACGACGACGGCGTCGCGGAACAGCGCGAAGAATGGGTCAAAACCGAAGCCGTTACCGGCTGCTTGAACGATATTCGCGGGCCGTACTTGGGGCCCGACGGCTATATCTATTGGTGCAAGGGGCCTGCCACGCAGACCTATTCCCTCGACGGCCGGCCTTGGACGAGCGCGGCGCGGCACATTCTGCGGCGCAGCCCGGCGGGCAAAGACGTCGATAATCTTCTAGTTGGAGGCATGGATAACCCGGTCGAGATTGCCTTTGCTGCCGACGGCGAGCGGTTCGTCACCTGCACGAACTTCCAGATGCTCGGCGAGCCTCGCGACGATGGCATTCTGCATGCCGTCTACGGGGCGGTGCATCCGAAAGATATCGCCCCTGTCTTCGAGTTCCCCTGGACCGGGCCCGATCTGATGCCCAAGCTCACGGGCTGGGGCGCCATGTCACCCGCCGGGCTCATGTGCTATCAATCGGCGGCCTGGGGAAAAGAGTACCGGGGCAATCTGTTTTCGGCCCTATTCAGCGGGCACAAGATTCTCAGGCACGTGCTCGAACCGCAAGGCGGCACGTTCGTCTCGCGCGACGAAGAGTTTCTGGCTTGCGACAACGTCGAGTTCCATCCGACCGACGTGCTCGAAGATGCTGACGGCAGCCTGCTGGTGATTGAGACGGGGGGCTGGTATCGGCACTGCTGCCCTTCGTCAACATTTTACCGACCCGACGTCGGCGGGGCGATCTATCGCATCGCGAAAGACGACGCGACGCCGATCGCCGATCCTCGCGGTTCGAAGATCGAATGGACTTCGCTTTCTAACGAGCGGCTCGCTGATTTGCTCGGGGATGCTCGGCCTGTTGTGAAGCGGCGAGCGATCGAGATGCTGGCCGCGAAGGGACCTGCTGCGCTAGAGGCGCTGCACTCAGTCATTCAATCCTCTCCCTCGGCCGACTCGCGACGCTGCGCTGTGTGGGCCGCCGTTCGGATCGACGGCGCCGACGCTGAGGCGATCATACGGTATGCTCTCGACGATCGTGATGACGAGGTGCGGCGCGCCGCTCTGAATTCAGTCAGTCTGAGGCGCGACCGGGCGGCGGCGCCGCAGCTCGCCAAGATTCTAGCGCACGCCTCGCCGCGAGATCGGCGCCTGGCGGCCGAATGCCTCGGGCGGACCAGCGAGCGGGCGGCCGTACCCGGGTTGTTCTCTGCGCTGGCAGAGCCGACCGACCGATTCGTGGAGCATGCGTTGATCTTCGCGCTGATCGAAATCGCCGATGCCGAGTCGACTCGCAAGGGATTAGCGAGCGAGCAGCCCTCCATCCGCCGGGCGGCGATGATTGCGATCGACCAAATGCCCCAAGGAGATCTCGACCCGCACACAGTGATCGCCGAGCTCGATTCGCCCGACGACCGGATGCAAGACGCCGCCTGGTGGCTCGTCTCGCGCCATGCGCAGCAGTGGGGCGGCTTGCTCGCCGAGCGGCTGCGCGCCAGCCTGGCCGACGAACGAGCGACTGCCGACGAGCGCGCCGCGCTCAAAAAACGGCTGGCGCGATTGGCTCGGGCGCCGGGCGTGTCGAACTGGATCGCCGCAGAGTTGACCGCCGCCGGCCTTTCGGCCCCATCGCGGATGCTGGTGCTGGAGGCCATGGGCGATGCAGGCGGTCAGTTTGCCGAGCCGCTGTGGGTCGAATCGCTGTTGGGGCTGCTCGAGCAAAAGACAGACGCAAACTTGATGGCGCAGTTGATCGCCACGCTGGGCAAGTTGCCTCCGCTGGCGACGAACCAGGAGCCAGGCCGCGGGTTGGCGCAAGCGCTTAGGCAGGCGTTGCTCGCTTCGGCGCGCGACGCCGAATTGCCCGGCGAGGCGCGGGTCCGAGCGTTGTCGGCCATCCGCGATAAATCGCTTGGAGCCATCGACGACCAGCTGTTCTCGTTCTTGTTGGCCAACCTCGCCCCGGAACAGCCGCTCGGCCTGCGCACCAGCGCCGCCGAAGCGCTGGCCCGCAGTCAGCTTACTGACGTGCAGCTCGAACGCCTGGCGGGCGGACTCAAGAACGTCGGCTCGGCGGAACTGAATGTCGTGCTGTCATTGTTTCAAGGACGAACCGAGGAGCAAGTTGGCCGGCGCCTGGCATCGTCGCTGCTCGGTTCGGCGGCTGCCAGCGGCCTGAACGCATTCCGCTTGCGATCGGTGTTGGCAGCCTTTCCTCCTGCCGTGCAACAAGGGGCACAACCGCTGTTCGAGCGTTTGGAGCAAGCCCAGGCCGAACAGCTGGCCAAGGCCGATCGCGTGCTCGAACTGGCCGGCGGCGCCGATCCGCAGCGCGGCATCCAGATTTTTATGAGCCAGAAGGCGGCCTGCACGGCCTGCCACAAGGGGGCGCACGTCGGCGGCATGATCGGGCCGCACCTGCAAGGCGTCGGCAAGCGCCGCACCGAGCGCGACCTGATCGAGTCGATTTTGTTCCCCAGCGCTTCGCTCGTGCAAAGCTACGAGCCATGGATCGTCGTCACCGACGACGGCCGCACTTTCACTGGCGTGTTGCTCGAAGACAAGCCTGATGAGATCGTGATTTCGGCCGGCGTCGATAAGACCTTCCGCTTGCCGCGCAGCGCCATCGAAGAGATGAGCCGCGGGGAGCAATCGATCATGCCTGCCGGTCTCGACAAGACGCTGACTGAGCAGGAGCTGGCCGACCTGATCGCTTATTTGAAGTCGCTTTAACATCGGCCGACGACCGAGGGCTATCTGCGGGGCAACAGTGCGAGCATTTCCATGCTTGATCCCACGCGACGCGAATTCATGATCACGGCGGGCGCCGCTCTGGCGGCCGGTTCGCTGCTCGAAACCGACGGCGTTTTGGCCTCAGAACAAAAGCCTAACGGCGTCGATTCCATTCTCCCGCACCGCTCGCTCATGCCCTCGGGCGTGCATCTCTATACCGACCGGCCCAGCTATGCCGCCGGAGAAGCGTTGACCGCGCATGTCAGCGGCACGGCGCCTTGTACGATCGAAGTCGTGCGGCTCGGCGACGATCTCGACAGTCCGGCGCAAGACGAAGTATTGCACTCGCTACGGATCGAGGGGCCGACCTCGCAGCCTCTGCACCCAGGAAGCTACATCCATGTCGAGAAACGCTTGCCCGCGCAGCCGCTCGACGCGATCACGATCGAATGCTGGATTCGGCCGTGGAACTTGCACGAACCTCAAGGCGTCATCACGCAGCTCGACGGCGGCGCGGGCTTCGGGTTGCTGCTCTTTCCCGACGGTTCGCTTGGCTTCTTCAGCGGCGAGTGCCAACAGCCCGACAACACGCCGCACCGGACCCGAGCGAAGCTCGAGCTGCCGGGCAAGCCCACGTTCGACCCCTTCGTGGCCCCGCCGTCTGTCTGGCGGCACGTGGCGGCAATTTATGCCGCGGGCCGGAAGACAATCTGGCTCGATGGGCTGCTCGTCGGCCAATGGGACGACAAGCAACCGATTGTGCCAGCCGACGCGCCGCTGCGGATCGGCGCACTGGGTCGAAACGGCGAAGCGGCGGGCTTTCTCGATGCCGACATTGCAATGCCTGCCATCTATGGCCGAGCTTTGAGCGAACTTGAGATCCGCACTCGCCACGCCGAGCGCGGACTGACGCCTCCCGAGGTCGAACCGGCGCTGTTGGGCTGCTGGCCTTTGCGCGAGGAACGCGGCGCCAGAGTCGCCGATATCAGCGGCGCCGAACGAACGGGGCAGATCATCAATCACGCTACCTGGATGATCGGCGGGCCTTCGTTTCTGCCCGCCGTGGCTCGCTATCGTGCCGACTACGATCCGGACCAAGACGCTACGCGTGGTCATGGTTTACGACTGGCCTCCGACGATCTTTACGACTGCCGCTGGCAACCGACGTTGGAATTCACGCTGCCGCAGACGGCGCCGCCGGGCCTGTACGCGGTGCGCGCCCGCTTTGTGGAGGACGACCTCGAGCGCATGACGCACGCCGTGTTTGTGGTGCGACGCGCCGAACCCGCGCCCATCGCGCTATTGTTCGCCACAAACACCTGGAAGGCATATTCCGGCGCCCCATTCGGTCCTGCCTGGCCTGGCGTATTCGCGAATGTCGGCAATAAGGGCTATCAACCCAAACCCGCCGATCCATTGGCGGCGTATTGCTTTTACCGCTTCCATCGCGCCGGCCAGCCGACGTATCAGCTCGGCTGGCGGATGCCATGGCCCGCGGCTTCGCCCTACGCGCTCGCATCTGCCCCCGAGGTCGGCTATGGCCATCTGTCGCGAGCCGATCGTTTTACGCAGCAGTGGCTTACGCGGCAAGGCTATCGGTTCGACGCGCTCAGCGATCTCGATCTGCATCAGGATCCGGATGCTTTGGCCGGGGCCAAAGTGCTGTTCATTGTCGGCCACAGCGAGTATTGGACGCGCGAGGCGATGCAGCGGGTGCGCGAGTTTCTGGACCGCGGCGGCAATGTCGTCTGCCTCAGCGGCAACACGATGTATTGGCGCGTGAGCCAAAGCGACGATGGCGCCGTGATCGAATGCCGCAAGGCCGATGCCTGGGGCGCTCAACTGGCTGACTACATGCGGGGCGAATGCTGGCACGAACACGATCGGCGCCGCGGCGGCGTACCGCGCGATTGCGGCGACGGCGAATGGCAGACACTGGGCGTCGAATTCGCCTCCGCGGGAGCGATGACGGCGACGAGTGGCGGCGCCTTTCATGCGGTCGACGCTTCGCATCGGTTCTTCCACGAGCCGCGCGAGACGGGCGTGAACCACGGCGATCGCTTCGCCTTCGATCGCGATCGGCCGGGCCGTCAGCCGATTGGGCACGAATGCGACGTGCGGATTTCTACCTTGATGGAATTTACGCGGCGGTTGCCGCCCATTGCCGGAATGCCGCAAGGTTTGGAAGACCCCGACGGGATCCGCTTACTGGCCGCCGGTCGCTTCAATTCCGACGGCACGCAAGGGGCCATTCGCGACTATGCTCATCGCGTGCTGCCCGCCGCGATGCGAAAAACGGATGACTCTCTGTGCGACATCATCCACTGGCAGCGGCCCGGCGGCGGGCAGGTGTTCGCGGCCTCCAGCATTTCCGCCGGTTGGACCTTGTCCGCTTGCCCGCAGTGGAGCGCAATGCTGCAGAACGTGCTGGATCATTTTGGCGTAAAGAGCCAGGGATAGGCGACCATTGTCGTCTTTCGCTTCCCGCGAAAGAAACGTGCTTTTGCGGAGCAAAAGCCGACAATCGCGTGCTTTCGTCGGAGCGAAAGACGACAATGGTGCCGCGTAGTTCGCCGCTCTTTTTGCTGCGTTTACCGTTCGCTCTTCAAAAAGTGCTCGAAGAACGCATAAAGCACGTCGTTCGACTCCTCGTTCGGCGTATGATCCGGTCGATTCGTCATCGCCACACGATTCGAATAGCCGAGCAGCCGATTGATGGCAATCGTGTGGTTGAGCGCGGCCCAGCGGGCGGGCGGGTCCTCCGATCCGCCGGAAACCAGGAACGGCCGCGGCGCCATGAGGGCGTGCAGCTCGTGCAGGTCGCAGCCTTCTTTTCGCAAAATCGGATAGAGGCCGCGGGCGGGATTCTCGGCGGTGATTAGGCCGCGCTCGCGCCAGGGACGCGGATGGTAGCCGAGATACCACGGCTCCCAATAGTTGATGCTGCCGCGCGTGTCGTCGAACACGATGCCGGGATCGGACCAGGCGGCGCAAGCGAACTTGTCGAACAGGCAGGAGGCGAACATCGCCCACTTGCCACCGAACGAGTGGCCGACGATGCCGATCCGTTTCGCATCGACTTCCGGTCGCGCCGCCAGTACGTACCAGGCATTGGCTGCGGCATACGCCAACATAGAAAGCGGCTGGACCTGGGCGTGATCAAGGTCGGGATAGTACAAGGCATAGGTCTTGGCCGCGGTGGCTTCGGTCGTGCCAAGAGAGAGAGCCACAAAGCCGCGACGGGCGAGCTGAACGGCATAGTCGCGATACGGCTGGCCGAGGCCAATCGCCGTTTCGGGCTCATAGTAAATGGTCACCACCGCGGGTCGCGAGCCATCGCCGTCGGGAATCAGCAGATAACCGGTCGTGACTTCATTCGGCGTCCAGCGGAAGCGGATGCGGAGCTGCTGGAAGTTCTCTCGCCGCGTCGTCTCGAGTACTTCGACTTTCGGTTCGGTGATCAGCGGCGGCCAAGCACCGAGGAACTTCTGCCACTCGGCGAGCAGTTCCGCGCGGCGCTGCCGCCACTGCTCGGGCGTGCGGACGAGCGTACCATCGGCCCTGAGCAGCGGCGAGCGATAATTGCCAAGCTTGTCTTGCCATTCTTTCGGAGGCGTAAAGTAGGGGGCGATCCGCTGCCAAGCATCGTTGCCGTCTGCAGCCGCTGTCTTGGGCTCTTTGCCCGCCCCGTCGACATGAACATGCAGCCGGTCAGTCGCGCTGACGCCGAACTCGTTGGTGCGTTCGACGCGAACCAAATAATCTCCCGGCTTTTCATAGCGGTGCGCCGTTGCGGCATAGCCATCAGGCGCCAGCTTCACTGCATTTCCGTCGGAGTGCACCTTGACGGCCGGGCTGCCGTCGCCGAAATCCCACGTCTCCTCGCCTGCGGTCGTATTGAACGTGCGGACCTTGAACGTGATCGGATCGCCGGGCCGAATGTCGAACGTTGGCGAATAATTCGCATGAATCGAAGGGATGCGGCGTTCCGGATGATCGCGATCGGCGACGAGCACGATGGCGAAGTCGTACGCCGTATTGCCCGCCTCGTCGGTCATCTTGAGCGTTTCGGCAAAGCGGCCGGGGGCCTGATATGTCCGTTCGACGCGGGGACCGTCGGCCATCGAACCGTCGCCGAATTGCCACCGATAGGCGGCAATTTTTCCCGAAGCGCTCCACGATTTGGCGCCGTCGAGTGCGACGCTCTCGCCGGCAAAGATCAACTGATGCGGCCGCGCCACGGCGATCAGCTTTGGCTGATATTGTTTCAGGTACGCCTCCCACAGAAAGGCATAACCCTCCTGCGTGCCCCACTTGCCCGAGGGCTGCCGGCTCTTGATCTCGAAATGCAAATGCGACCACCCCCCGCTGCCTCCTTCTTTGCCCAAGAGACCGATCCGCTCGCCCATCTTTACCACGCGGCCGGGTGAGAGCCGTTTGTCGATCTCCTTCAGGTGGCTATAGCGGTAGTACCAGCCGCGCGGGTCAAGCAGATAGACTACGTCGTAGCGCGGCGCGACAGGAGTGTCTTGCTTGTGACCTTCGAGCACTGTATCGCCGACCGATACCACAAGCCCATCCGTGGCCGCGATGACTTCGACCAGTCCCTCTGAGCCGCCGATGTCGAGCCCGCTGTGATAGTAAATCTTGCGTTTGCCCGCCTGGTCGCCGCCGTCAACGAACACCGGCTCATTGGCCATCTGGGTATCGGTGGCGAACCACTTCTGCTTGACTGGATACAGGAACGTGCCAGCCGCCAAGAGCGGCGAACCGGCCGGCCACAGCCGCAGGCGCACGTCCTTGTCGAGGCCCCAAAAACTCGGATCGCCATTCTCGTTGTTACCCTTCGTGATCGGGCAATCGATCTGCACGGCGCCAACGGCTTTCGGCAAATGATAGTTCGCCGAGACCAACTCCGTTCGCTGGCCATTGACTTCGACGACGACTTCGGCCTTTCGCACGGCGAAGCAGACCGGATCTCGCGTCTCGTGCAAGTCGAGCACCTTGACGCGCGTCGCGGAGCCATTCGAAAAGGTTACCTCGGCCGATTCTCCGACGTTCAAATCGACCACGCGCACCAGCGGCTCGAGCGTCGGCGGCGGTTCGGCGGCAGAAAGCGTTCCGCACAGAGTCAGTCCGAAGATCGCTAAATACAAAGGCGGTCGCGGCATTAGGTGGCTCACCTCATTGGGCGCTAGGTTTGAATTTCGGCACATTGTAAGCGATCTGTCTTCCCGATGCGCGGGCGGACAATAACAAGATGGGCGGACCGAGTGACGTTTGGCCAACGAATTACAGCTGGCGGGGGATCATTGTTCCCGTCCTTTTATCGGACATTGTTTTGCGTGCCGAGCCCGGGGCGAATGCGCCGCCGCACTCGGAAACAGACGCGCCTTCTTCTGTCGAAACGGAAAGGAGCTTAAAATCGCTTTGGAGCCGGCCTGCGTTTATTGAGCTGGCTGTAACCGCCTCGGCGGACCGCACGCCGTGTGAACGACCGTCACTCAGAACGGAAGACCCTGCCATTTGTCCAGTGCATGCGCAAAACGGCCCCCGAAGATTCTGTCGGGAAGCACCCGTCGCCGCGAATCGGGAACGAAGAGACCTGAGAGACACTATGAGAATATCAGCGATTTCGACCGCGATCGTCCTTTTCATTGCTTCAGCTTGCATGCAAACCACATGCTTTGCAGAGGCCGTGTTCGAATCAGATTTTTCCCAAGGCGATTTCGCCGCTCTTGGCTGGAAAGCAAAGGGAGGCTGGGACGTTTTCACCTATCCGAAGGAAACGGCGAATGATCCGGGGGCTGTAGCCCGTTTCGCGGCCAACCAGCCCGACGCCTCGCTGATCCGAACCTTTAACGAGATCAAGAACCCGAAAAGGTTGACGCTGTCGCTCGACTATGGCTGGGGTTGGGGAGACGCCGGGCAGGCGGCGGACGCGGTGGCATTCATGCTGCTCGATGCCCGTGGCGACGGATACGTTTTCGAGATCCACCGCTGCAAAGCGACTTGGGCGGTGCAGTGGGCTAAGGTGACGGGTCGTGCTGCTCAGGCGGATAAAGTGTGGGCAAGCGAGGAAATTGACGCCAGCCACCCTTCTGTTCGCGATGGAGGCGGCTTGAGCCGGCTTACGATTAAGCGCGAAAGCGACGGCGCCTGGAGTATCGCCAGTCAGCAGTGGAACAAGGGAAAGGGCGGCGTCGTGAGATTCAATGACTCCACGACGACTTCTTTCACTCAACTCGTGCTGTTAGGAACCCGCAACTTTGACGATCAGCTCTTCAATCGCGTTGTGCTGACTACGGAAGACGCCGATGCCCGCGTCACCGCCGCCCGCCCGGCGAGCGAGTTTTTAAGCAGCATCGGAGTCGTATCTACCTTTCCCGATCGCGGGCAGCCCCTCTCCAAGACGATCGAGATGATCAATTATGGCGGATTTCGCTGGGTGCGAGGCGGCATCGAGGGACTATCGACCGAGGGTCCCACCACGCTCAGGACCTTTCTGGAACTGCACCGGAAGACGGGCGTCCGGTTCAGTTGGGGACTGGTCAGCGGCGGCGCCGACATTGAGAAGCTGATCGCAACCGCCAGGGAGTTGGCGGCGGCCGACGCACTTTTGGCCTTCGAGGGAAATAACGAACCGAACAACTGGGGCGTCAGCTACCTGGGAGGGCAAGGGGGCGGTCGTGCAGCGTCGTGGTTGGCGGTAGCCAAGTTGCAGCGAGATCTATATAGCGCCGTCAAGAGCGATCCGGCGCTTAAGAAGTATCCGGTCTGGTCGATCAGCGAGAACGGCGGCGAAGTCGACAATGTCGGCTTGCAGTTTCTCACAATACCGCCAGGCGCCGGCGCGGCAATGCCCGCGGGCACGAAGTATGCCGACTGCGCCAATGTGCATAACTACATTTACCATCCCAATTCGCCGGGCCTGGCCGACAACAAGACGTGGAATGCGGCCGACCCGACCTCAGCATGCAAGGTCGATGGCTTGTACGGCAACTACGGTCTCACCTGGGCCAAGCATTTTCGCGGCTACTCAGAGACTGAACTGGTCGCGCTGCCACGCGTGGCGACGGAAACCGGCTGTACCATCGATGGTACCATCACCGAGGAGATCCAGGCGCTTAATCTGTTGAGCATGTACCTGGATCAATTCGCACGAGGCTGGAGTCACACGGCGGTTTACCTGTTGCGCGACCGTACGGACGAAGCCGGCAATCAGAGCTTCGGTTTCTTCAAGCCCGACTATACGCCTCGTAAAGCGGCCGTCTATTTGCACAATCTCACAACGATTCTGGCCGACCGCGGCTCGCCGGCCAGCGCGGGACAACTCAATTACTCCATCGCCGAGCAACCTCCCACCGTCCACGACTTGCTGTTACAAAAGAGCGACGGCGCCTTTGCGCTCGTGGTTTGGGATGAACGATTGCAGGGTTCCGATGAAATCGAGGTGCGTCTGGGCAATACGTACTCGGCGAAGATCTACGATCCGACGATCGGCACGGAACCTGTCGCTAGCCATGCGAGCGTCGCCTCGCTGAAGCTCGCTTTGAGCGATCATCCGCTGGTCATCGCCGTGGCGCCGAAATAATTGGCTGCAGCAGAGAGCGCGGTTCGCTCGCCATTTTCTTCGCCAGCCGCCCAAAGCGGCCGCTGTGATTTACTTTACTCCCGCACTCGCTCGGACTACCATACCGGGCGAACGCGGGCTCGCCCGAGCCGCAACACTAAGCCGTAACACCGAGCGGGACATCCTGGAAACCGTCTTTGAAAGGACCGATCTGATGCGCCGATACTTTCCTGCATTGTTGTTGACCTTCATCGCTGGTATGACCGCGCTGACCGCTAAACCTGCGGTTGCCGCCGATGAATATGCCTACGATCCAGTCCATTCGTCGATCAGCTTCAAGGCCCGGCACCTCGATATCAGTTGGATCCATGGCCGCTTCAACGAAGCGGAAGGCAAATTCACGCTCGATCGCAAGGACCCGTCGAAATCAAAATTCGAACTGTCGATCAAGGTTGACAGTGTTGACACGGCCAACAAGGCGCGCGACGAGCACCTGCGGCAGCCCGATTACTTCGATGCCAAGCAATTCCCGACGATCGAATTCAAGAGCACGAGCGTCAAAGCCATTCCTCACGGCTACGAGGTGACGGGCGACTTCACGATGCACGGCAAGACGAAACCGGTGACAATCAAGTTGCTCGGCGGAAAAGAAATCGAATTCAGGGGGACGAAACGCGTAGGATTTTCCACCGAAATCGCTCTGAAACGGAGCGACTTCGGCTTTGATCCCACGCAAATCGGACTGATTGGCGATGAGGCGTTGATTTTCATCGATTGCGAAGGCATGCGGCAATAAGGGATGCCCGACGCGGCGCTGTATTTGAAGGGCGCGCTTGCCGCCGCAGGCGTTAGCGCCCTCTGCGTGCTGGTCGTCGCCAGTTGGCGGCGGCCAGACAGCCGGACGCGCAGCAATCTTGCTGCCGTCTTGGGCGTCGGCCTGGGCCTGGGGGCGGGATATTCTGCGATGCGGTTGCGTCTTGCCTGGCCGCCGGCCAATGCACTCGGGCGATTTCTGCTGATCGTCTTGCCGGTCGTGCTCCTCGGGGAATTGCTCGCGGGCCTCGAAAGCGTGCCGCGCCGTGTTGCCTGGTTGTTGCGGTTGGCGATCGCGGCCGCCGCAGGCCCCGTGTTGCTCTATCGATCGGTCTATGTTGCAGGGGCGAACCCGCAGTGGACGCCGGCAGAGGCGGGAATCGTCTTCGCCGGCACAGCCGCGCTACTGTTCGCTGAGTGGAGCGTGCTCAGCTCGCTGTGCCAGCGGACGTCGACTCTCGTCTTGCCGTTCGCCCTCGCGATGGCGAGCCTGTGCGGCGGCATGGCGATCATGCTTGCCGGTTATCTGGGCGGAGGCGCGGCAACCTTGCCTCTCGCCGCGTCGTTGGCAGGCGCGGCGGCCGCCAATGCCGTATTCAACAAGCAACCTGCTTCCGCCGGCATATCCGGCATCGGCCTCGTCGGGTTGTACAGCTTGCTCCTAATCGGCCGGTTCTTTGGCGAGCTTCCCAGCGCGGCGGCGTTCGCGGTGTTTCTTTCGCCGCTGATGTGCTGCGCGAGCGAGCTTCCGATCCTTCGTAACCGCGGTCCCTGGCTCAAAGCCGCCATTGGCCTGACGCTCGCGGCCATTCCACTGGCCATCGTGCTCGCCCTGGCGAAAACAAAATTTGACCAGGAGATGGCGCCGCTACTGCGGTAGTGCGTTGTAGGCAGCGCCGTCCCTGGCGTTCCGCGAAGCTTGAAAAACCGCCGATTCGCAGTTCACGTAACGCCAGAGACGGCGTGTTCCCTGCAGATCCTGCGGCCCGCCTCGCCGCAGCTCGTTGCGCCGGTCTTTGCGACGCTGTGACGATCGCAGGACTTATCGCAGCCCGGCAAGCTCCTGCAATACGTGCCAATTCTCCAAGCGGTCTTCGCGAGCCTGCTTCAGCAGTTCCGAGGGATTGCCATCCTTATCAAAGTGCTTGGAGAATCGTCCTTCGCTGCGGCAGAAGTCGATGAAGTCGACCGTCTCGCCGGTCTTAGGATTAGTAAACCAATCCTCCTTCATGGCGGGATTGCCCTGCAGCGAGAGCCGCTTCTTGATCGTATCTCCGGCGCGGGGATCGTAGATCAACAGCGGGAAGGCGCGCGTGTCGACCGCCAGCCGGGCCTGCTCGGAAGCCATGTTGTCGGCCACGCCGTGCTCAGGCTGGCAAGTGGTGTAGCAATTGATCAGCGCCGGACCGTCGAACTCCAAGGCGCCGAGTATGGCTTTGTAGAAATGGTTGGTGTGGGCGCACGTCGTCTGCGCCACGAAGGTGCGCGGATGCATCATGGCGATTTGGGCGATTTCCTTGCGGCGTTCCTGCTTGCCGCCATACGCCTTGCCGTGCACGCTCATCTTGGTGTTCTGACCGGTGAAGGTGCTCGTCGACGCTTGCCCGCCGGTGTTGGAATAGACCTGCGTGTCGAGGACGAACACTTTGATGTTCATGCCCGAGGCCAGCATCCGCGAGAGCGACTGAAAGCCGATGTCGAACATCGCGCCGTCGCCGCCGATGCACCACAGAGGTTTGTCTTGCCAGCCCATCTGATCCCAACGCGAGCGCACACCCATGGCGTCGGCCGGCGCGTTCTCGAACAGGGAATTCGTCCAAGGGACCATGTACGGGTTGTAGGGGTACGTCGAAGTGTAAACGGTATTGCAGCCGGTGGCGGCGACGATCGCCCACTGGTCGCCGTACTTCGCGCCGGTGGCGGCGCACATCATTCGCAAGGCGGTCCCTTCGCCGCAACCGGCGCACGAGCCGGCGCCGCCGACATAAATGTGCGTCTTCTCGCGCAACATCATGTCGATCAGCAGGTTCTCGTTGATGTAGCGCTCGTCCGACGGGCCGACCTGCTTGAACAGCCGATGACTGAGCCGGATGTTGCGGATATCCTGCTCGGTTTTGGGAATCATCTTCAATGCGTTGTCGTCGCAGACCGTCACGCACTCAGCGCAGCCCTTGCATTTGCTCGGGTCGATGATGATCGCGAAGCGGCCCCCTTCCTGGCCCTTCTTCTTCGGACCTTCATAATACTTTCGCGTGCGCGACCACTGCTGTGCGAACATCTCGCGGTCGGCAGGCTCAGCGATTGTTTGCAGCTTTTCCTCCAAGGTCGACTCGGCCAGCACCTTGCCCAGAATGGCCGTGTCGGGGCATTCCGTGACGCAATCCATACAGCCCGTGCAGTTGTCGGCGATGTACTGCGGTATTTCCGGCGCCACGTAGCTGAAGTCGCGCAGCGCCGCGGTTCCGGCGGGAATCAGCGAGCGGGCCAACGACAAGTCGGACGGCAGTTCTTTCTCGCCATAGCCTTCTTCGTAGCCGCGAATGATGCGTTCATTGAAATCGCGGACGTCAAGCACCGGCAGCTTGACGTTTTTATAGGGAGCGTCGACCAGCGTGCCGTAACAGTTGTTGTTAAACGGATCGCGGTCGCTCGCTTCATTCATGGAGCAGGAATTATCGGGCACATGTTTCTCGACAATAGCCATCTTGAAAGACCTTTCAGGCACGAGCGGTTTCGGAGGAGATGATCGACGAGGGGATTTCTTGCATCTCGTTGTAGCCACGCTTGACGCAATCGAGATTGTCCTGCACGACGCGATCGCCGCGTTTGCCAAAGTATTTGCGCAGCGCCTTTTCGACGCCAGCGTACACTCCGTCGTCCGACATCTCGCTCTCTTTGGCATAGGGGGTCAGCTTGAGGAAGGCGCCCAGCAGCACGATGCCTTGCATGCGCATTTCCAAGTCGGCTTCCGAGGCGACCTGGCGTGCGATCTTGACCATGTCGGCGAAATAAACGCGAATCCGTTTTTCGCGGATCGTGCGCTGATGGCGTTCGGGGATCCGCTGCCAGACATCTTGCGGATCGCTAAAGGGGCTTTGCATGAAGATCGCTCCGCCCGGCATGAGGCCTTCGAGCGGATTGCCGCTGAATAGCGCGGTGGTGTCGTTGAGCACCACTAGGTCGACGTGCTCCAATTCGCTATGCGTGTAAATGTGCGAATCGGCGATCGTCAGGTAATACGTCGTCGGCAACCCCTTCTTTTCCGAACCGTACTTGGGATATGCCTGCACGTCCTTGCCGAACACCTGGCCGCCGATCGTCGCGATGACCTTATTGGTGGTCACCGAGCCGAAGCCGCCCACGGAGTGTCCTCGCATCGAAAATCCGCCGCGCGGCCGCAGGTCGGGGTCTTCCTCGCTCTTCAGCGCCAATGGATGGTCAATGCCGATACAGAAGAAGTCTGAGCCGTCGTGCATCATGTTCTCGTAGACGGCAATTAAGTCGCCCGGGCGAACATCGCGACTGCCCAAGCCCGCGGCGCCACTATAGATCGCGGGAATCTGGTCAATGCGGTCCAGGCCATTGCGACCGGTGATGGCGTCGCAGAATGCCGCCTTGATCTCGCGAGTGAGGTGATTACCGCTCGTGGAGAGCGGATCGTCCATCCGCTCGATCACGCTGAACGCTTTGCAGTCTTTGAGAGCATCGACGATGGCCTGCGAAGGGAACGGCCGGAAACAGTAGATGTTCAAGCAACCGGCCTTGATGCCTTTGCGATCGCGCAGGTAGTCGACGGTCGCCTGAGCCGTCTCCATGTAGCAGCCCATGCCGACCAGAATGTACTCGGCGTCTTCGCAGCGATAAGCATCGACAAAGTCATAGCGTCGGCCCGTCGCCAGATAGAACTCTTCGAACGCCTCGCGCAAGGCCGGGGTGCACTGTTCGTAATACCAGCGCTGCGCGATTTTGCCCTTCATGTAGGAGTCTTGGTTCTGCACCACGCCCGACATGAGCGGGTTGGCCGGGTCCATCAGGTTCATGAGCTTCTCTTCCGGCTTGCCGATGTACTCTTTCATGAACTCGGCTTCGGGCAGCCGCACCGATTCGACGGTGTGCGTGGTGAGAAAGCCATCCTGCACGTTCAGGAACGGCGTCTTGCTCGACTCGGCGGCACGGCGGGCAATCAGGCACAAATCGCCCGCCTCCTGGGCGTTGCGACCGAAGAGGATGCCCCAACCGCAGTCGGCGACGCTCATCACGTCATCGTGGCCCGCATGCACGTTCAAGCCCTGACTGGTCAGCGCGCGGGCGCCAATGTTGAACACTACGGGCAAGCGCTTGCCGGAGATGGTGTAGAGCACCTCCTTCATTAGCACCAGGCCTTGGCCCGAGGTGAAGTTCGTCACGCGCCCGCCCGCCTGGGCAAAACCTTCGCAAAAGGTCGCCGCTGAGTGTTCGCTTTCCGGCTCGACGAATACCAACTGGTCGCCCCACAAGTTCGGAACGCCGTTCATCATGGCGGCATTAAAACCCCCGCCCATCGTCGTGGAGCTGGTAATCGGATAAGCGCCGGAACCCTGCGAGATGCGGCTCTCGACCCAAACGACCGCCTCGGCGCCGTCACAGGTAGTGGGAATGCCCGGATATTGGAACTTGTCTTCCAACTGGTCCGCGGCGGGAATTCGAGTTACTCTGTCGATCGGGGCAGTGGCCATGGAGAAGTTGCTCCCTGTGGAAAGAATCAATCCTTAGCGAAGTGAGTCTGATTGACGGGGGTGTGGCGCCGAAGCTTCTTGCGATGATCGCTCCGGGCGCCATAGGTTAAAGCCGGCTGCAGAAGCCTCGGCACGTCACTCGTGAAAGACGCAGCATGAAGACAATCGATGTGCTGTTCGAAGAAACCGGTCTGACGATCGACGACGTCGCCGAGCGCAGCGGCCTGTCGCTCACAAGACTTGAGGCGATCGTCCTGGGCCGCTGGACTCCCAGCCCTGCAGAGAGACTGCAGCTCGCCGAGGCGCTCGGCGCTCAAGTGGACGACATCGCGTGGGGACATACGATGGACCCCCGAAATATTCGCTATCGCCGGTTAGGCCTGCGGGAAAACTTCTAATCGTTTACCGGGCATTCCGTCGGGTCTACTACATCACTCGATCGGCGGCCCAGGCGTATCTCCGCCCCGCACTGAACTCCTTGAACTCGTCATCGGTCGGCCGATGGATGCTCTCTCGTTTGAAGGCGGCGTTCACGGCCGACAGCACGGGCACGATCTCGGCATCGGGATATCCCAAGCCTTCGATTTCGAACCAGTCGCCATTCACGTCGACAATCTGCACGCGATCACGATAAACACGAACTTTGCGCACCATCCGCAGCTCGCTGCGCAGGCGCTTCAAGAATTCCAAAGCCTCCTCGAGACCCTCTGACTCAAAAGCAAAGCTAGCAACGACGCGACCGGCGCTCATAGGCGCTCAATCCATCCGTTCGAAACAACCCGCAAGATATGAAAAGCCAAACGCCATCAATGCGCTTGGTTCGTTAACGCACTCAGTTCAGCAGTTGGCTTCGACTGGCTCGTCCCACTCCCAGACCGCTCGCCCGCATTCGAGCGACGAGAGGCCGTCGAACTCGATTTGCAACGATTGTTGACCTTCGGGACGAGCAAGACGCGTAATTATGACCTTTGCCGCCCGGCCGTCTTCGAGTTCCAGGCGATAGAGCCGGCCGCACTCAAGGTGTTCGCCTTGGCAAAGATCGACGGAGAGCGCTCCGTGCCAGATGCCGTCCTGGCCGCGCGTCTCTTCGTCGATCAGGGCAATCAGGTTTTTGAGCGTCATCCCTCCAATGAGCAGTTTTCCATGGAACTCTGTCATTTCGTCCTCCTTTCGGCGATCGCCTGGTAGAAGAAAGGGAACCGTAGCGAGGGGCGCAAAAAAGAAACGCCCTACAACCGTCGCCGAAGCGGCAGCCTTGCGGGCGCTCGTGTCACTCAGAAAGCCACTCGGCATGAGCAGCCTCCAGATAGAAATGGAGATGACTTCGAATCAGCATACAGCGCGCAGATTGCGAAGGGAAGCATTTTTATGCGGATTGTCTACGATTGCCAACACCAGGTTCATGGCTGCCAAGGTCAGGCGGCTGAGACTCCCTATGTGATGAGTAAGCAATCCGGCCAGGAATTGCACCGGCGCCTCATCGCCGCTCGCTCGCCTGGTTTCCACCCTGAGTCGCAAGCATCCCGAGCCGTTGCCCCACAGCAACCGGCACAGTGTAAATGTGTTCTCGCGGCAAGAGTCTCCGAGCACGTGCATGATCGCCGGTAGTTGCATGCAACCGAATCCTTTTGACGAGCGCGCTCAAGTCAACAATCTCGCAGACCCAGTTCTCCGCGAACTCGCGGATGACATGGCGGCTTAGGCCGACTTGAATGGAGCGATGTTGAAGCGTTTGGCCGCGCAGGGAGCGTTCGGGGTCCCATTGCACGTGCACCTTGGCTTGATCGAATTCGGCAGTCCAGTTTTCGCGCGATCGATGAACCCCAACTTCGTAGCTTGTCAACACACCAAGATTGAGCGATCTGTCCCAACCGTTTCGCGAGATTCGGATTGCCAAGGTACATTCCTGGCCGCGTTTTCGCCCCCAATTGCTGCGCGCCATAAGCCAGAGGAATGAAGGCTTGATCCACGTCATTCGTTCAAAAGAGAAGGGAGCGACAAACCTGCCAGCCTTCAGGGCGGCGGCGGCAATCTCCGGACGATACGCCTGATAGACGACGATGGTCTCACGGTCGAAGTCGGCTCGAATTTCTCGCCAAGCAGCCATTATTAGTTGCAGGTTTAATTTGCCTGTGCCGGGGCAACATCGGAAGCAAACGGATAGACGCCTGAAGAAGAGCCGCCAATCGGCAAAAGGTTCGGCGCCGGCTAGGACCGGGGATCTCGCGAATCTCATAGCCGTTCGCTTCGGCTGCACAGATTCCTGGTTGATTGCAGTTTGTTCGGGCGGTTAACCTTACGGCGGTTGATCGGCTTACTTTGTCACCGCCCCTGCCGCTTTCTGGAGTTGCACGATGAATCGCTTTGGCTTCCTGTTGGCTTTTTTAGGCATGTTGCTGGCCTCCCAAATCGGCCATGCCGCAGAACCCGTGAAGTTTCTGAGATTTCAGCAGGGAGAGACCGTTGCTTACGGCGTACTGGAAGGGGAACGCGTGCGCCAGCTTTCGGGCGATCTGTTCGGCGCGTGGGAAAAAACGGAGACCACGCACGCATTGAAAGACGTGAAGGTTCTCCCGCCGACGAAGCCTACGCAGGTCTTGGCGTTGGCCGGCAATTATCGCAGCCACTTGAAGGACGAAAAGCTGCCGGCAAAGTTCCAGATTCCCCAGCCGTTCTTCAAAAGCCCTTCGTGCCTGATCGGTCAGGGAGAGTCAATCGTCATCCCCAAAGACGCCAAGGTCGTTCATTATGAGGCGGAACTCGTGATCGTGATCGGCAAGAAGTGCCGCAAAGTATCGAAGGAGGACGCGCTCGATTGCGTCCTTGGAGTCACCGCGGGCAATGATGTGAGCGAGCGGATCTGGCAGAACGATCCGGAGGTGAAGGATGTGCAGTGGTGGCGCGCCAAAGGGGCGGATACGTTCGGACCGGTCGGGCCCTACATCGTCTCAGGCGTCGACTATGGCAAACTGATGCTGCGATTGAAGCTCAATGGCAAGGTCAAGCAAGAAGAGAACACGGATCATTTCATTCACGATGTGCCCTCGACCGTGAGTTTCATCAGCCAATATGTCACGCTTCATCCGGGCGATCTGATCTTCACAGGCACGCCGGGAGAGACGTCGGAAATCAAAGCCGGCGATGTCGTCGAAGTCGAATTGGAGGGAGCCGGCGTGCTGCGCAATCCGGTCGTGGCCGAGAAATGACTTCCTGCGGACGAGCCGGAATATCCAGCCGGCCGCGAGCGTGGGTCGAGGATTCTGCGCCCACTCGGCACGGCACGCAGGGCGCGCCCTGCAGTGCTAGCGATTCGGCCGTGTGCTTTTGCGCCGGCACGAACCGTCCGATTCGTGTTGACCGCTCGAATCGAGGCGTTTAGTCTTAGGCCTGACGTATCGATCAATATTGATGCACTGCGGCGGGCGGCGTTCGTTGGTTGTTTGAGGAGCGACACCGATGCTTTCGATCCTTGGCCCTGCGGACCGTAAGGCCCGTTTTTGCGACGGGCTTTCGCGGCGCAACTTCTTGAAGATCGGCGGGCTAGGCTTCGGCGGCCTCTCACTGCCGCAACTCCTTTCGCTCGAGTCGCAGGCCGGCGTCAGTCCGTCGCGCAAATCGTTGATCATGATCTATCTGGTCGGCGGCCCGCCGCACCAGGATCTCTTTGATCTCAAGCCGAACGCTCCGCGCGAGATTGCCGGACCTTATCAGCCGATTGCCACAAACGTCCCAGGAATCGAAATCTCCGAACATCTGCCGCGGCTGGCCAATCGAATGGACCGCTTCGTGCCGATCCGTTCGATCGTCGGCGCTCAAGCGGACCATACTGCTTATCAGTGTTTTACCGGTCGGCGTTCGCTGCAGTCCGCGCCTGGCGGCTGGCCGCAGCTCGGTTCAGTGGTTGGCAAGTTGCAAGGTGCAACGGCCCGCGGCGTGCCGCCGTTTGTCAGCTTGTGCTACACCTGTTCTCATGATCCCTACAACGAACCGGGGCCCGGTTTCGCCGGTGTTGCTCAGGCGCCGTTCCGCCCGCAGGGGCCTGGCCGCGAAGACATGGTGCTGCAAGGCATTACGCCGGAGCGACTCAGCGACCGCAAAGCGCTGCTGGCCGGCTTCGATCGCTTCCGCCGCAACGCAGACTCCAGCGGCAAAATGGCGGGCATGGACGCCTTCACCGAACAGGCAATGGGCATTCTAACCTCGTCCCGGCTTGTGCAGGCCCTGGACGTATCGCAAGAAGATCCGCGCACGATCGAACGCTACGGCGCGGGCGATCCGAAGGTTTTCATCGATGGCAACGGCGCCCCGCGCGTGCCGCAGAGCATGCTCCTCGCACGGCGGCTGGTCGAAGCGGGCGTGCGGATCGTCACGCTGAACTACAGCAAATGGGACTGGCACGGCCACCCCTACGGTTCGACCTTCGATCGCTGCAAGGAAGACAGCGAGGCGCTCGATAAGTGCATCACGGCACTGGTCGACGACTTGCACGACCGCGGGCTGGATCGCGACGTCACTGTGATCGCGTGGGGCGAATTCGGCCGGACGCCGATGATCAACGGCAACTCGGGGCGCGACCATTGGCCGCGCGTTTCGTGTGCGCTGCTCGCCGGCGGCGGCATGCGGACCGGGCAAGTCATCGGGGCCACCGACCGTCTGGCCGGCGAAGCGATCGACCGGCCTGTCACCTTCCCTGAAGTTTTCGCCACGCTCTACCACAATCTCGGCATCGATCCCAACGCCGTCACGCTCGCCGACCTCAACGGCCGGCCGCAGTACCTGGTCGAAGACAACGCGCAGCCAATTCGGGAATTGGTTTAGCGCCATTGCCCAATGTGGCGAGCCGGAAGCGTCAGCTTCCGTATTATTAGGCGCCATTTGCCGGCCTCTTTCAGCCGACATTCCCATTCAGGTTTCTGCCTTGAACCGCGGCGTAGAATGACATGGAGACCTATTTTCTGGATCGCTGCACGCACCGAGAGGCCCCTTTGACCGACCATTCTTTGCCCGCCCCGGCTCTTTCTGACGATGAACTCAACTTTCTAGCGGAAGCCGCCGCTTTCTTGGAGAACCCCGGTTTTCTGACCTCGATCGCCAACCTGGTCGGCAAGCCGGCTGAAGCGCTATTAACCTTTCTGCCTGACAAGGCCCAACAGCGGATCGGCGAAGCGACGCAAGCGGCGCTGCGCCGGGGACTCGATTGGGCCGTCAGTTCGGTTCCTGCTCGACAAGCTGACAGCGCTTCTGGCTGGGGTTGGGCGCCGGGTTTTTTGGACAAACATAAACATACCGCCATCGCGGCGCTGAGCGGCGCCGGAGGCGGCTTCTTTGGTCTTGCCGGGCTGCCGGTCGAAATTCCGGTGACTACACTTGTGATGTTGCGCTCGATCGCCTGCATCGCGGCCGAATCGGGCGCCGATCTCTCGGATCCAAAAGTGCGGCTGGAGTGCCTGTCGGTGCTCAGCTTCGGCTCGCCGGCCGACGAAGAGATGGAATCGGCCTATTTCACCAGCCGCCTGGGGCTGGCCATGGCAGTCAAGCAAGCGGCGGAATTCGTCGCCGCCAACGGAGCTCGCGGGTTGAGCGACGCGCTGGCTCGCGGCACCGGACCGGTCCTGGTGCGGCTGATTAATGCCGTGGCGGCCCGCTTCGAAATCGTCGTCACGGAAAAAGTCGCCGCCCAGGCCATTCCCGTGCTGGGCGCCGCCATGGGCGCCTTGATCAACGCCAGCTTCACCGATTACTTCAATCGCATCGCCCGCTATCACTTCGGCGTGCTGGCTCTGGAGCGGCAGTACGGGCAGGCCGCGGTTCGGATGGCCTATCTCGCCGCGCTGCAAGCGGCAAAATAGGGCGACACGCTCCGAATCGCATCGCGTCCTTGCGCGCTACCGCCGGTCAGCGGAAGTAAAATCTGCTACACTACCGGCAACCATTCTCAAAGCCGAACTTAATACGTTAAATCAGGAGCCATTTGCTGATGATCACCGTTGGAATGAACTATCACGTCATCGAGGGGAAACAACACGATTTCGAGGCGAAGTTCGCCGCAGTCATTGACGCGCTGAAAGCGGCCAAAGGGCACAGCACGTCGACGTTGTGGAAAGACGTCAGCGACGGGGCCTCGTACCTGATCACCAGCGAATGGTCGGACGAACAGGCGTTTCTCGACTTCATCCACAGCCAGGCGTTCCGAGACGTGACGAATTGGGGGAAAGAGCAAATCCTGTCGGGCCGTCCTCAGCATAAGATCTACAAGACCTAGCCGCCAGCGACGTCCGCGACCTGTCCAGACAGCCGCAATAAAAATCGGAGTAACGCAACCGCCCCTGGCGGCAGCAGGCCGCCAGGGGCGTCGTCGTTGAAGGCAGACAAGTTACAGCAAGTTCACAACCCGCTCCGCCAATCCCTTCTCGCCGAGCACGACGTTCAGCTTGCTTGAAGCGGCGACCTTCTCGAGGATTTCCAGCTCGCGCAGCCGCATGAGCGTCGGGTTGTCCTCGAGCAGCTTGGCCGTGTTGGCCTGGCTGCGCATGGCCGCCGTTTCCTCTCGCCGCACAATCAGGTTGGCCTCGGCCGCCTTCTTGGCTTCGGTCACCCGGTTGAGCAGCGTCTTCATCTCGCCCGGCAGGATCACGTCGCGGATGCCCACGGCGATTAACTCCAGACCCAGCGCCGCTGCCCGCGGACGCAGGATCTCTTCCAGCTCCTTCGCCACGCCATCCTTGGCCGTCAAGAAGCTGTCGAGTTCCCGCGCTCCGATCACCGCGCGCAAGGCCAACTGCGCCTCGCGGTACAGCGCCTGCCGCGCGTCGTCCGTGATGCTAACGACCTTGAGCGGATCGCTGACCTTGTAGGTCACGACCGCATTCAAGCGCAGCGTCACCTTGTCGGCCGTCATGATCTCTTGGCCGGCCACGTCGTGCATCGCCTCGCGCAGGTCGACCGGAATGAGCGTGATCTTCGCCACATTCTTCCAGAAGGCATGACGACCCGGCGGCAGCGTCTCAACGTACTTGCCGTCGACGTACAACACGCCGGCATAACCCTGCTCGACCGCCAGCACATCCAGCACCCGGTCGGCCGAAGCCGAACGGCTGATGACCTGGAAATCCTTGTGCTCGAAGCGAAGGTTCCGGGCATCAACGATCTCGGCGCTGACCTCGCGGAAGCCCGTCCAGTAGGCGTACAGGCCCGGCGCGAGCACGTGGCTGAAGCGTCCGTCGACCCAGACCAGGGCGCGCTGGTAGTCCTTCAAGTCGAGCACCACGGCGCGGTCCTTGAGTGCGCCCGACTTGACGATCACGTCGAGCTTGTCATGAACCAGCCACGGCTCGCGCTGCGAGACGATGCTCACGCGCACCTTGCCCAGCGGGTCGAAGAACCAGTGCCGGCCGGCGCCGAGCAAGCCCTTGAACTCGCCGTCGCGAAACAGCAGCCCGATCTCGTAGTTGCGAATCTTCACCGTCTTGAACATCGTTCACCATCCTTCCTCTATTTCGCCGGCTCGCTCTCCTGCGGCCGGATTACGCTCGAAAAAATGCCGTCGGGCGGCGGTACGTTTTGCTTGTCACACGGCTCGGCTGCGGAGTGTCGCTTAAGCTGATTGCGGCGGCGGGCAATCGTCGACGAATCCAGCTTCGTCGCGATTAGCCGAAGCCATTCGCAACTTGGCCTGACGTTCGCCGCCGCGGCCGGCAGCCGGCAACGAGCGGTATCTGCGCACTACAGGGCAGTGAGCGGTGCTGCCACAGGACGGCGATGCCATTGTCGGCAAGACGGCCTCGACTGCTGGCTAAGGCCAGACCGCCGAAACGTCACGCGTCGAACAGCCCTCGCGCGGCCTGAGGCCGACAGAGCGAAACGCCCGCCTCCCTCGGGCTTCGTGGCGGAGACGCTTGCGCGCCTCGGTCGGTTTTCAGCCGACTTGTCGCAATGGACGGGACTCGAACCCGCAACCCTCAGGTCTCTAGCCTGATGCTCTACCGTTGAGCTACCACATCGCAATGCCGTCCGGTTCAGAACCCATGTCCGGAACACGCCATGCCAACCATCTTCAGTGGAGCTGGCGCGCCGCTGGCCTGGGCGACATCGAATGCGCTGCTTGATAAATGCTTGACCGCAATCAGTGCGGCACTCAAAGACGCCGGCGGGAGTCGAACCCGCTTCAAACTGCTTTGCAGGCAGTCGCCGTGCCGTCTGGCTCCAGCGTCAGATCGCGTAGTTCGGTCCTGCGCCGCTCATTCTCGGCGGCGACCGGGGATCGCGATTGGCTACGCCGTTGGGCGTATACCGTCATGACGCGGATGGACGCGTTTGGTTCGCTCGGAAGCGTGGCAAACATGGATCGCAATGAGCGGCCGAACAGGTTCCGCGGCCGCTCAGCCTTTACTTCTGAAACGCCGGATGCTGCGGGTCGCCGCCGGAAATCAGGTAGGCCATCAGGTCGAGAATCTCGTCCTTGGTCAAGGGGGCCAACAGGCCGGTCGGCATGGGAGAGACTTTCGAGGGCTCGATGCTGGCGACTTCCTTGCGGTCGATCGCTTGCTGCTGGTTGGGATCGGCCGGGTCGGTGTTGATCATGATCGTGTCGCCGTTCAGGTTCACGATCACGCCTTGATAAACCTCTTCGTCGTTAGTCACGATGACCATCGAAACGAACTGCTCATTGATCTCCTTGCTGGGGTTGAGAATCTGATCGAGCAGGTCACGCGGCGCATAACGCCGTCCGGCACTGGAAAGATCGGGGCCGGTCATGCCTCCTTCGTTGGCAAAGCGATGGCAGGCGAAGCAGGCCGAGGCGCCGAACATTTTGCGCCCATTCTCGAAGTTGCGCTGCTTCAGGCCCGTCTGCGCGGCGAGGGACAACTCGTCGAGCTTCCATTCGGTCTTGGGCCTGCCGGCAAACATCGACGCCAAACCTTCGAGCGGCGATTTCCGCACCGGCTTCTCGGCCAGCACCTCGGCCAAAGCGGTTTTTTCGGCGTCGCTGAGCGTGGCGACGGCGTCGTTGCGGATGAACTCGATGAACTTGTCGAAGCTGGCGCCGCCGCGCATGCTGCTGGCCGCTTTGGTCAGCCAGCGGAAGTAGGCCGTGCGGCTCTCGGTCGTCCAGCCCGTCTTCACGAATCGCAACGAGCGGGCGTACTCGATCTGCTCCTCTTGCGTGGGCGCCGCCTCGATCAGCGCCATCCCTTTGGACGCGACCGTCGGAGATTGCAGGTAGGCGAGCGTTTCGCACAACAGCCAGTTCAGCTCCCGCGTCGAAGCGGGAAATAGCGGATCGAGCTTCGCGACCAGACGTGCCACGGTGGCGTCGTCGGGCCGGCCAAAGCGGACCAGCGCGATCTCCAGAGCGCGCACGAAGCTGCGTCGTTGCGCTTCATTGAGTTGGTTCCATTCGAGCCTTTCGCAGGCGGCCAGCAGCTTGGCCTGCATGGCCATGTCGACCGGTGGATCGCTCGGCTTGCGATGCGAGGGATCAATGCCGGCGGTTCTGGCGAGCGCCAGCAACGCCTCGACTTGGATCCCGGGATTCGGCTCGTGAAGCGCCTTCTCGGCCCAGCCGGCAATCGGCTGGTGTTCCACGGCCGTTCGCGCCGCCCAACGCACGAAGCGGTCAGGGTTAGCCAGATGAGGCCAGGCCGCGGCGATGGCTTCAGGGTTCTGCTGGCCATGAAAGGCTTCCAGGCTACGTCGGAGGTCGCTCGCCGTGTTTGTCTTCGCAGCCACAGTCGCAGGCGCCGTCGATTCATCGCCGACATACGACACCCGATATAGTCCCGACTGCACCTTGCGGCCGCCGATGGCGAAATACATCGCGCCGTCGCCCGGATGGATGATGGCGTCGGTCAACGGCAGCGGCGCGCCGGAGACGAATTCCTCCCGGGTCGCCTTGTAGCTCGCGCCATCGGGTTCGAGATGCACGGCGTAGAGCTTGCCCCAACTCCAGTCGAGAATGAACAACGCCTGCTGATATTTGGCCGGGAATTTCGCCCCATAACCGAACGTCATGCCAGTAGGCGACCCCGGGCCGATATTGAGCACGGGCGGCAGATTGTCCGGATACCATTCCGGCCGCTTGCCGGCGCCATTGCGCCAGCCGAATTCGCTGCCGCTGACCACGTGGCAAACGCGCGTCGGACGATACCACGACGTATTGAAGTCGTATTCCATGTCGGCGTCGTACGTGAACAACTCGCCGTCGGCCGAAACCGCCGCGTCGAAGATATTACGGTAGCCCGAGGAGACAACCTCGAAGTTTTTGCCGTCGGGCGACACGCGGTAGATGATGCCGCCTGGCCCGAGCACGTCCCGCATAAAACCGCGGCCATCGGGCATCCGCGGCAGCAGATGATCTTCGCCCCAGCACAGCGGCACGCGCGACGAGTTGAACGCGGTCGGTTTCGTGCCGTTGCCGGTAATCAAATAAAGAGCTTGGCCATCGGGCGTGGGCACGATCGCATGCACGCCGTGATCGCCGCGGGCCTCCATGGCACGCAGCAGTTCGACTTTGTCGAGCCGATCATCGCCATCAGAATCCGTAATGCGGTACAGACCGCTATCGATCTTCTTCTCATAATCGTTGACCGCCACATACAAGGCATCGAAGGCCCAGACCATGCCGTTGATCGCCCGAATCTCGGCGGGCACTTTTTCGATGTTTTTGGGATCGAGCGGCTGACCGGCCGACGGCGCCGGAAAGCGATACAGCCCGCCGTACTGGTCGCTGGCCAAAATCCGGCCTTTGTTATCGAGGCAAAGATTGACCCAAGAGCCCTGCTCGGCGCTTGGGACCGAGTAGAGCAACTCCACCTTGAACCCCTTGGCCGCTTTGATCCGTTCGACCGGCGTCGCCCGGTTCTCGCCGGCCACAATGCCCGTGGCCTGCGGCTTCTTTTTCGGTCGGGCCGGAGCGTTATCCGCGGCAAAAGACCGGATGGCCAAGGGCAGGCCGATGAGAAATCCAAGCAGGAAGGAGAGGCAAAGCGGCCCGGTCAGGCTTCGTCGAGGGCAGGGCATGGCACAGCAGTTCCGATATCGGGGGGCGATCAAGTCGCCAGCGAGGGCGCCGGCGACGCATCCGAATTTGCCATTGTGGCAGATGGTTTTAAGCTTGTCGACAAGTGAAGGCGGCAGGACATAAGGCGGCTAGGAGTCAGGTGGTAGCATGTGAACCGAAGGACTGGAGCAATCAGGACATGGGTGGCGCGGGGGGCTAGGGTGACAGTTTCCTGGCGATCGGTCCGATCCGGGCGCCCAACATGGCCAAGATTGCCTCGCGAAGTTGGCCGCCTTCGCAAGATCGGAAGTCGGAGAGGCAGCTCCGGCATCGGTCTCATGTTTCGGCCCTCAGCCTTGAATCGGCGTCTTGGACAATCCGCCAAGCGGAAGGGGAAACACCGAGAAGTCATACTTCTCGTTCAGCTCGCCCAACTCCAGGCGTTGCCTTCCCCAATCTTCCTTCTTTCGCTGTGCCGGGACCAACTTTTCCACTCGAAGTTGGCCACCTTCGTCGCGCTGGCCAACTTGGCATTCGTTCGGAGCTTCTGCCTGCTCTCGTTGTTCCCGCGCTCCACACTCCGCGCTCCGAGTTCCGGGCTTTCCCTCCCTTGCGACGGCCGAATTCCGAATTCCGACCTCTTCCCCTAACTCCCATGACCAGGGCCCGTCGAATGCGGTCTTGGTCGGCTTCAGGCCCAAGGTTTTGGCGGCGCGGCGCAGAGTTGTCGCGGAGATGCCGCAGCTACGGGCCTGGCGAAACAACTCCGCCGACTCAATCGGGCCGTGGCTTAAGGCGGAGAGCAGCCATTCGGAGGCCGATTCCCGATCGCCCTGTGCGGCGATGCGGCAGGCGCTCGGCGGCGCGAGCATGGCGGCCGAAAGGTCGACCGGGTCTTCTTCCCAGGCGATCCGTCCCGCTTCGATTCGGAAGGCGGCCCCCGGCGCGAACGGGCCCAAACTGTTCTTGACCGGCAGCAACAAGCGGCGCGTAGGATCTTCCGCGTCGTTGGCGGCCAGCCAGACGACTGGGGCGATGGCCGATAACTCGGCCAGCTCGCGCGCCGCGACGCGGCCGCCTGCCGGACCGTTCAACCGAGCCAGCACGACGACGGCCGTCTGCGTTTTGACGGCCAATTCTGCAAGCCTAGCCAGCAAGTGACTTGTCCGGGCGCGGCAGGGCTTGTGGTCGAAGTTGCAGGCCCAAGCTTCCAAATTATCGACAATCAGCAGATTGGCAGCCCGACCTTCTTGGATGCCGCAGGCCAGGGCCATGACGCGGCGGTCAAGTTCGTCGAACGAGCAATCGTCGCCCGGGATGGGCCAGCGAAGGGTCGCCGCGGCGACCCGGTCTATCACTGCGCCCGCCGCATCGAGCCGGGCCCGCAGAATCGGCGCGGGCATATCGGCGGCATGCGCGATCAAGGCCGCATCGCGGTCTTCGGCCCCCTCGCTCGCCCGCGCCGCCCATTCCACCGCCAGCAGGCTCTTGCACGAGCCGGATTCTCCCGCCACCACGCACAACGCGCCTTGCGGCAAACGTCCTGCCGCGATCCACTGGACCATCGTCGGCTCGACTCCTTCCAGCGACGACACGCCCACCCCCTTGGTAAAGCGATTCGGCGACAATTCTTCATCACGCGGACGCCATCGCGACGATGGAAACATGCCTTGCAGTTGCGACTCCGACTGCTGGTTCGCGGCGGGCTGTAACATGGTTTTTATTCTCCCTTTGCCCTCTACGCTCGCGAGCGGCATCCCACGGCCAGGCAGGAAAAATGCTGCTTTCGATCGAGAGGATTTGCCGCCGAGTTTAGAACCCGGCTGGCTTGGCGCGCGAGGGGCCTCTTAAGCCATTTGTAGCTGTTGCGCCCGGAAAAATGCGGGCCTCTGGCAGCCGCGATTTGCTTGACAAACCCATCGACCGGCTTATCTTGTCAGACATCTTACGTGTTCCTCATTGCTTGGCACGCCAAGCGGTGATTTGAGATCGTGGCGAGCGTCGCCGAAAGTGCGCGGGAAAGGTCGTTGTTTGATGAGAGTCGAGCCGATTGCACGCCAATCCTTGGTCGATCTAGTTGTCGAGCGAGTTCGCGACCTGATCGAGCGGGAGAAGTTGCAGGCGGGCGATCGGTTGCCTGGGGAGATGGACCTGATCCGGCAACTCGGCGTAAGCCGGCCCGTGCTGCGAGAGGCGATCGGGCGATTGGAAAGCGTAGGGTTGATCGCCGTCGAGCGCGGTCGGGGCATGTTTGTGGCGGATCGGAGCGGGCTGGCCGGTTGTGCGCGGCTGGCGCGGAGCGCGCTGACGATTTCGCCGAAAGACTTGTTGAAGTTCGCCGAGCTGCGCTGGGTCGTCGAATGCTTTGCGGCGCGTCGAGCGGCGGAATCGGCGACTGAAGAGGATATTCGCGAATTGGAGCTGCTGCAGGAGCAAATGGACTCGCGCGACTGCA
>JAICIG010000004.1 GCA_025924495.1 Pirellulales bacterium
CGAGTGGCTTCCGCACTTCACGTGTCTGGCGGTGGGTCAGGCCCTCGTCGAGATCATGCGTCAATGGCCCGAGCGCAAGCTGACCGTGCTCTGCGGGCACACGCACAGCCCGGGCGAGACCTGGCCGCTGCCCAATCTTCAAATCCTGACCGGCGATGCCGAGTACGGACACCCGACGATTCAACGAACGTTTGAGTTCGAGTGACTTGGCTCAGCGGCGTCAGTGCTCAAGGCCCAGCGATTGTGATTGCTTGCGGACTTGCTTGACGATAAGTTCCTCGACTTGAGGCGCCCAACGGCTGGGGTGTCCTGAGTAAACCATCGCGCCGCCCCCCTCATAGCCGCCTTCCAGCCAGACGCGCCGCGAAGGAATGTAGGCCATGACGTCGTTCGTGTAAGAAGCCACCCAGGTGCGCGGCCCCGCCAACTCTGCCTTAATCCGCAACGCGTAATCCACGACCACTTCTCCGCCCAGCAAGATGAACTGGAGTTGCTGGCCCAGTCGCCATTGCTGCACTGGGTACGGGTAACTTGCCGGGAGCTGCAGACCGGCGTCGAGTTGATCCAGGAGCTGCCTGGCCCGCGCCGCTTCGTACCTGTTGGACGATTCTGATTGCGCCTGCAACTCGTCGCGCGTCGGCAACTTGTCGAAGGGCAACTCAATCTCGTCATAGACCGTCGCCAGCTCCCCTTCGATGGGCCGCATCACGCCGTCAAGCGTGCGTTCGACGGCGGCTGCCAGTTCGTCTCCATACTGCTTGGCCAGGGGAATTTCCTTGCGCGGCAAGGGATTCTGATCCGCGCCGCAGCCAGCCCAGAACAAGGCCACTGCGCCGGGGTGGGCCGCCTCAAGAGCCAACTGAGCATAACCCGGGTAATCGCCCGAGAATTGATTGATGCCCAGCACCGTTGCATGACAGGCATAGCCGAAGAGCACGGACTTGATGTGACCCTCGGAGTCGCGCACCGAAAGCACCGGTACGTCGTAGTCGACCGGACCCGCCAGTCTGCCTTGCGCGCGAAGGGCCGGCACATCCGCCTCTTTGTTGTTGCGCCGATTCACGGCGAAGGTAGCCTGACCGCTGCCCCAGGCCATTGCCGCCGGTTCGAGTTTTGTCAGCGCATCGCCAACGACGGCCGCCAACTTCTGCTGCAAGGTGTCGGTGTAATCGGCAATATCCTGACGCTGCTGCTCGCTGAGCTCAGAATAAATTGGTCGGCGCTTGTTTCCGATCACGGGTCCGCAATGCGTATGCGACGTGCAAAGGGCGGTGCTCGATCTTGGCAACTGGTATTTTTGCTCCAGCGTCTCGCGGATGGCGAGCGAAAGATCGCGGCCGATGCCCACGAGATCGAGGGTTATGATCGCCACCCTTTTTCCTTGCGGGTCTTCGAGCACCAACGCCTTGGCCCACAAGTCGATCAACGTTCCCTCGGCCGGGCTGGTCCGGGCCGCATAGCCCGCCATCCACAGCAGTTTTTCGGGCGTAATGTTGACTTTCGCCGCACCCGCCTTCCAGCCTTCAGCGTTCGCCGGAACGCAAAAGGCTGTCAGATACAAGGCGATCAGTAAACCGCGGCAGACTTGAACCATCTGTGGATTCTCCCAGCGTGCGAACTCGTTCGCCCCGGCAAAGATGAAAGATATCTTCCGCGCCCTGTTGAGTGCCGGCGATACTATAGAAGATCCTTGGCGTCGAGACAGCAAATTATGCCCATAAATTGCTGGACGGGGGCGCCGCGAAAGATCCGTCTGGCGCCTCAGCCGTCAATTTGGCTCGGAAGGAGATTCAGGCGGCGTACCGCCGCAAGCGGGTTCGAATGAAGTCTTCCACTGGGCCGGCCAAGCGCGAACTCCGAGCGGATCGGTCGGGTCGCATTTCAGAACTTCATCGAGCACGCCGAGAGCCATCTCATCCTTGCCCAACTCGTGAAGGCACCAAGCGAGCCCTTTTGCCGCCTCGAAAAAGCCCTGATTTACTGGCAGGCGATAAGGCAATGGACCGCCGAGGCCCTCGGGCGGCAAGGCGGAAAGACAAATCTCGTAGACGTAGCCGAAATGTCCGCGGGCCAGCTTGAAATCCCCGTCGGCCATGGCGAGTTCGCCCAACAAGCGGTGGGCCGCGACAAAATCGCTGCAGCCATCGAGCAGCCAGCGCAACTCTTCGGTGGCAATCTCAATTTCGCCGGCATCGAGCATCTTCTGGACTTCCTCCAGATCTTCCATCCGCTCCAAAGCACAGCGCGGATGGACCAGTTCCCAGGCATTCTCGTTCGGCCGGCGTCGGATGCGAATATCCGTGCGGCGACGACGAAACGCCCGCGTTTCATCGGGCGCCGGAGGTTGCGAGCCGCGAGCGGGTTGAGGCTCGAGCTTGGATTTTGATTTGCGTTTAGCGGCCACGAAGGACTGTTTTCTTGAGCAAATGTGTGGAGCGCAGTCGTATGTCAACAGTGTATCGTCATGCCTTAAACTAAGCTATTGCCCTGGCGCGCAGGCGCCGCTTCCACGGCGGAGTAACTTGCTCTTGACGCTACTTCTACCGCAGTAGTAGACTCCCGACTACTACTGCGGTAGAAGTGTCGCAGGGCGGCTTGTAAGCATCTCGGACAAGAACAAGCGTATGGCGGAAAAGCACCGACTCGCAGAATTACAACTGGCGATCATGAATGTATTGTGGGAACGCGGCGAAGCGACCGTCGCTGACGTCCGGAGCTCGTTGGCGCCGGCGCGCAAACTGGCTCATACGACCGTCGCCACGATGCTCGCTAAGCTCGAAGCGAAGGGACACGTCGCCCATCGGAGCGATGGTCGACTCAACATTTACCGCCCCAGGCTCCGCCGCGATCAAGTGACCCGCACGATGGTCGCCGATTTGGCCGAACGCCTATTTGCAGGCAACATCGCCGACATGGCGTGCCATCTAGTCGATGAATGCGAAGTCTCTCGCGAGTCTCTGGCTCGATTGAAAAAACTCATTCGCCAGAAGGAACAGGAGCTGAAACATGGCGACTAGCTACTACTTGGCGATATGGCTGGCCACGCTCGCGGCGACGTATTTGGCGCACTCGACGTTGTTGTTGGGCGGCGCGTGGTTAATCGTTACGGCGTGTCGCGTTCGCAGTCACGCTTTACGCGAGCGGATCTGGAAAGTGGCGTCGGTGGCCGGTTTCGTTACGGCGACGTTGCAAAGCATGTCGGGCTTTGGGCGTCCTCTGGCCGTCTTTGACTTCGGAGTGCTAGAGCGACCGACTGCTGTTCAGGACATTCCACAGGAATCGGCCAGAGTCCTGCTGGCCGCATCGCGAAATGACTCGCAGCAAAAGTCCGGCTTCGTCCATGAAGGTAAACTCTTTCGCGAGCCGCGCGGCAGCACTTCAATACTGGAAGCGCGGGATATGGGGTTCGAGCGGCCCGAGACGCGGCTTGCCGGATCATCGACTCCATCCACGGTCTCTCGCGCGGCTGAGCCCTTGCCAATGACGGCCCCGAAAATGAGCACGCGTTACGCGGCCCTTATGGGAGCGGTCGTCGCCGCTTGGGTAGCTTTGGGGGCGGCCTGGCTGGCGATGAAAGCCTGGTGGTTTGGTCATGTGCTGGCGACAGCCCAGGCCTTATCTGCCGGCTGCGCGAAGGAATCGCTGGATCGGTTGTTGCATCTCCATGCGACGGGCCGAAAGGCGACGCTTTTGTCATCGACAGAATGCACGACTCCGCTCGCATGCGGATTGTTGCGCTGGACGATCGTATTGCCGGCCGGCGCGGAAAATCGCTTGCGCAGCGACGAACTCGGCGCACTTCTAGCCCACGAGATCGCTCATCTGGCGCGCGGCGACTTGGTTTGGTTGTGGGTCGGGCAGTTCTTGACGACATGTTTCGGATTTCAACCTTTAAACCGTATCGCTTTCCGCGGTTGGCAGGAGGCGGCAGAGTACTTGTGCGACGATTGGGCCGTTGAGCGGCTCGGCGACCCGTTATCGCTGGCTCGTTGCCTGACCCAGGTTGCCAGCTGGCGGTTTTTGAGTTTTCAGCCTGCTTCAGGGCTCGCCATAGGCGGAACAAAGGCCACGTTGGCCGACCGCGTCGAGCGACTCCTTGAGGACGCGCCCGGCGTCGATCCCTGGTCACGCGGGCTATCGAAAAGGGGCGCGCACGTCGCCACCATGGCAGCAATCACCGCTTTTGCCTGCTGGGCGCCGCAGGCGCGATGTTCTTCAGTTGACGCGGCAGGAGACTATCGCGCCCCCGTGTCGGCCGGCGGCGTCGCGACACAAGAGGCGGAAAATGCAGTTCCAATGAGGGCTAATCGAACGTCCGTGCCCGACATCGACGAATTGAGGCCTAATTGGCGCGCGTTGCAAGCCGATCTAGAGCGCGCCGAGGCCTTACTTGTCAGGTTTGAACACGGTTCGGAGACCAAGCAGGTTGCCCAGCAAATCGCCGATCGCGCAGTCGAGATTGACAGGCGTCTCAAGGCGCTTGATCTAAGCGTTCATCAAGTGGGTTCTTTCAAGGAGGAATGACAATGCGTAGCTGGATACCACCAGTGCTGATTTTACTTTGCACGGCGGCGCCGCTTGCCGCCCAAGAACAGGGCGATGCACAGCAACCCTCGCCGACTAAGCGCAAGCCGTCCACGAAGCCGGATTGCGCGGAGCTTGCATTGCTTCGAGACGAGGTGCGCGCACTGCGGGGCGACGTTGCCCGATTGATTGAATTGCTTGAGGCGCATGTGGATAAGCCACACGATCCTCCGGCAACTGCATCGCAGCAAACGAAGAAAACCTCGGCACAGCGAGTTTCAGCCGTTGGTGCAAACGAATTCCTTTACGCGGTGACGTACCACGTTGCCGACGTTGTCGTTCCGATTCACAAAATGGTGACGCTCAATGTCGATTCTAAGTCAGCAGCGAATTCAGCGATGAAGGCGCCCGAAGTCGATTTCCAGTCGCTGATCGCGATTATTACATCAAAAATCGAGCCGGCCACGTGGGAAGCCAATGGCGGAGCCGGCAGCATTCAGGTGCATCCCCGCATGCTATCCATTGTCATCTGCCAGACGCAGAGCATCCACGAGGAAGTCAGTCGATTGCTTGCGACTTTGCGTCGAGCCGAGAGCAGGCAAGTGGCGATAGGAACGGCCGTTATCACGGTCAATGAAGGCAAAGCGATAAGCTTTCTACCGGCCTCGTCCGATGAGCCGCAGCTCCTGACTGGTGCTCAGGCGACGGCGCTACGCGATCTTGCGCAGCATGACCGCAGTGCGAACATCTATCAATCGCCGAAAGTGACTTTGTTCTCCGACCAGTCTTTCAAAATGCACTTGGAATCATCGCCGGTCGGGTCGCTGAATTTAATCATGCACCCTGCGCTTAGCAAGAACTTGCAGAGCGTGCGGCTGCGGGTCGCCGTGAATCCGCAAGACGAGAGCGATCTCTTGCGATCGGGTGATTCCATCATTGTTCCTCGAGGTGCGTCGTTGCTTGTCGAGTTGCCGGACAATTTGGATTTGCCGCGGAGTGCATCGGAACTCGCACGCAGATTGGGGCTTGGCGACTTCCGTGCTCGGGTGAAGCCACCGTCGGATAAGAGGTCTGTACGCCGCTTGCTCCTCGTAACGCCACAAATCATTGAAGAAATAGAAGAGGAAGAAGAACAACTCTTGGGCGTCCCCTCAACGCCGTAAATTTCAAGCGTACCTGGATCATCGCGCACGGCTTCTGTACATTGCAGCACCGGCGTTTCTATGCTGGAAATGAGGCAACAAAGGAAGCATTTGGAAGCGATGATAAACGCCAAGGAAGCGCAGCGGGCGACTGGATCGAATGCGACAAAGCTGAAGGACTGGCCAACGAAAGGCTGGCTGCAAAGTTTCCGCCGCAGGCTGCTGGGCTGGTATCGGCGGAATGCCCGCGACTTGGAGTGGCGGAAATCGCGAGACCCGTATCGGATCTGGGTCAGCGAAATCATGCTGCAGCAGACGCAGGTGGCGACGGTCGCCGAGTATTTTCCACGGTTCCTGGCCGCCTTTCCCACGGTCGAAGCATTGGCTGCGGCGCCGGAAGAGCAGGTGCTCAGGCTCTGGGAAGGGCTCGGCTATTATCGCCGCGCCCGGCAACTACATCGCGCGGCGGGCGTCGTCATGCGCGAGTACGGCGGCTGCTTCCCGCGCGAACTGGAAGGCGTGCTGGCGCTGCCTGGCATCGGGCGGTATACGGCGGGCGCGATTACTTCGATCGCCTTCGACGCGCCGTCTCCGATTTTGGAGGCCAACACGATCCGCCTGTTCAGCCGTTTGCTGGCTTATCGCGGCGATCCGCAGCAATCGGCCGGACAGAAACTGCTCTGGGCATTTGCCGAGGAAGTCTTGCCGCAAAGGGAGACGAGCATTTTCAATCAGGCGCTGATGGAACTAGGCAGCCTCGTCTGCACGCCTCGAGCGCCCGATTGTCGGCAATGTCCTGCGATGTCACTGTGCCCCACATACGCCAAAGGTTTGCAGGAGCAAATTCCTTTAGCGAAACAGAAGCCGCATATCGAAAACGTTCGAGAGGCGGCCGTCGTTGTGCGGCGCCGGAAGCAAATTCTGTTGATGCGTCGCGGCGAAGGCGGACGTTGGGCCGGGCTGTGGGATTTTCCGCGGTTTGCCCTGACCGGCGGCGCGGATGAGTCCAGCGATCGCGAAGTGACCGACAAGCTGAAGGAGTTGACCGGCGTCGTCGCGCGTCCGCGGCAATTGCTGACAACGCTCAAGCACGGCGTAACGAGGTTTCGTATCACGCTCGATTGCCACCTGGCCGACTATGTATCGGCCGGGCGGCGTCCACCGGCCGAAGCCGAACTGCGCTGGGTTGAACCGGCCGATTTCGAGCAATATCCGCTAAGCGTCACGGGCCGAAAGCTAAGCCAGCTTGTTGCGGCAGTTTGATGCCGATCGGGAATTTGAACAGAAGGGAACGAAGGAAACGAAGAGGAAGCGAGGCAAAGGATCAGCCAAGCCTCGCAGTTGTAAACTTTGTTGCCTTTGTTACCTTCTGTTCAACAGCCTCTCGCCAAGCGACTATTCACGTTTGCTCCAGACGCGCACCTCGCCGTCTTCGTCGATTTCGACATGGATCACGTTGGGCGAACAGCAGACTGGGCAGTCTTCGACATATTCCTGGCTCTCGCCAGCTGAGGCGTCGATCGGCACGACGATTTCTTCGCCACACCAATCGCAGAGATAGCTCGCTTCGTCACGCATCGGTAGTTAGCCTCGCGGCTCAATGCGGGCGTGAGACCGACACAGTTGCTTCAGCAACTCGGGGTCGGGCTGGGCGCTGATGCCGGGGTCGCTGCCGGCGACGACCTGCGGCGAGCCGTCGGCGCCAGACGCCAGCTCGAGCGGCGGCTGAGCGAGATCGCGGCGGTAGAAACGACTGGAGGGGAAGATGTCGGCCGGATAGGTGAAATTGTCGAGCATGGCGAGCGCCGTGCAGATCTGCGCGCCCACAGCGCTTTCCAGCATGCCGCCCACCCAGCAAGGAATGCCGGCTTCGCGGCAGCGGTTGTGGATTGCAACGGCTGGCGTCAGGCCGCCAACTCGGCCCGGCTTCACGTTCACCCAGCCGCAACTCCCCAAATCGATCGCCTGTTCGGCGCGGGCGAGAGAGTTGATGCTCTCATCGAGACAGATCGGCGTTTGAATGGCCGATTGCAGCCGGGCATGGTCGATCAGGTCGTCATAGGCCAGCGGCTGCTCAATCATGGCCAAGTGGAAATCGTCCAGCCGGCAGAACATGTCGAAGTCATCCATGGTGTAGCCGCTGTTGCAATCGATGTGGATCGTTTGAGTGGGGAACTCATGACGCACCGCGCGGAGCATTTGCAGATCCCAACCGCGGCGGTATTTCAGTTTGATGCGCTTGAAGCCGGCTTCGACGGCGCCGGCGATCGCATGCAACAATTCGTCGATCGAATCCATCACGCCGAAGTCTGCGCCGACGTCGACGGCGTCGCGCGTGGCGCCGAGCAACCGGTGCAACGGCTGGCCGCGGCGGCGAGTAGCAAGCGTCCACCAGGCGGTATCGAGTGCCGCCTTGGCGAACGGGTTGCCTTTAAAATGTGCGAATCGCGTTTGCAAGGCGTCGGCCGACTCGATCCACTGACCGACGACGGCTGGAGCCAGCCAGTCGCGGACGCAGAGGAAGACCGATCCGGCCCATTCCGGGCTGTAGCAAGGCGCCGCCAACGGGCTCGATTCGCCCCAACCGGCGTATTCGCCACTTTGCATTCTCACCAGTACGGATTCGACGGCCACGTCCTCCCCATACGCGGTCCGCCAAGGGCTGATGAGCGGCATGGCGACATGAAACACTTCAATGGCGTCGATCTGCATGGAATACTCGAAGGTAGGAGGCAAACGGATTCTCGCGACAAGGCGCCGAGCTCAACCTTGCACTTTTTATCGCATTCATGACGCAGATGCTATCCGCACGAAAACCATTGAGAGCCTAACGACGTGCAGTTGTGCCAAGAAAGGCAACGGCGAGATCACGAAAACACGAACCCCGCAAAGCACGAAATGGGCGGCAAAAAGCTGGCGAGGACCGCTCGACCAAAAGCGTTTTTTTCGCGATTCTCTTCGTGTCTTCGTTCTTTCGTGACCGCCCCGGCCGCCTTCATTCCTCAGAGGCCATCGGCGCTTCTTGAGTGCATTCAATTACAAAGGCGGCTTGCGGAGGAGCTAGCTGCTCGATGGCGGCGGGCTCGATCCGAGTAGAGCGATCGATGATTGCGGCGAACCGCTCGCCGGCTCGATCTTCAAAGAACGTCACGCCGACAAGCGATGCGCCTGTGAAATCAGCGCCGCGCAAGTCTGCGCCGCTGAAGTCGGCGCCTTCGACATCGGCCGACGCGAAGGAAGCCTGGCGCAAGTCGGCGCCGGAAAAGTGGGCGTTCGACAGGTTGGCGCGATCCAAGCTTGCGGATGCTAGCCGGGCGCCGCGAAAGTCGGCATCGCGCAAAATGCAGTCGCGAGCGATCAAGCCAGCCAAGTCGTGGTCGCGAGCGTCGAGACTGCGCAGGTCGCGTCTGGTGAAATCGCGCGTGGCGAGTGCGGCTTGCATCTCTTGTCGCGATAGGCCTGGCGCCATGTAACGCTGCTCCAGCCACGGGTTGGCCGCGTTGTGATAGCCGGCGACGCCTTCCCAATAGCCGAGGCGGTCGGCGGCGAGCAGATCAATGCGTTCCAGCCATTTCAGGCTCTTATAAAAGTAGCGGCCTGGTACGACGACGCGGATTGGTCCGCCGTGAACCTCTTCGAGCGCCTGACCGTCGGCCGATAAAGCAACGAGGGCGCCAAGATCGCGGGCAACGTCGAGGGACAGCGAAGTGCTGTGGCCGCGCTGGCTGCGAGCGATAAATGAGACATATCTGGCCTCGGCTGTCGGGCTAGCAATCTCCAGAAGGGCCTCCAATGCAATGCCGTCGAATACGACTCCCAGCTTCGACCACCGGGTCACGCAGTGGATGTCAATAATTCGCCGGTGCTGGCGCATGCCCCGCAACTGGGCCAGGCTGAACTGGCATGGCCTTTTGACTTCGCCTGAGATAGCGACATTCCAGTCTCCCCCAGGTCCTGGGCGGAGTTCGCCGATGGCGGGCCACTTGCCGGGCGCGGCTAATTGCTGGCCGGGCGGTAAATGCGGTAAATGAGGATCGTCGGGCGGTGGCATTTTAGGGGCCTGGCTTGCCTGGTGCGATTGTCACGGCAGCAACCGCAGGTAACATGAATGGTACTCGACTTTCGCCTGTCCAGGAGCCCGGAATGCCTTTGATTCAGTTCGGCTGTCCCCGTTGCGGTGCAACGGCGCAAATCGACAGCTCGATGGCAGGCCGCGAGACGCAATGTCCGGGTTGTGGAAATCTAGCGACGGTAGTCGCAGCCCCGCCGATTGGCATGGGGCTGCCTCCAATCAGCGGCGGCCCGCCGCCGGTGGCCAGCGGTCCGCCCCCGATGGCTGCGCCGCCCCGAGTTGGCGCCGGTGCTCCGCCGATCGCCGCCGGCGCGCCGCCCGTGGCGGGCGCTCGTCCGCCCCTGCCTGGCGCTCCGCCTTTTGTTGGCGGGGCGCCGCCTGTAGCAGTCGGCGCTCCGCCGCCGCGAATTGCGCCTGCCGTCGTGATTGCTGGAATTCCGCCGGTCGCCGTGGCTCCGGCATCCACTAGCGCTCCGCCGCTGTCGGCGGCGCCCGGTCCCCTGGCTGCAGTCGCGGCTCCTGTAATGCCTGCTGTGCCCGCGCCTGTTATCCCTGTCGGCGTTCCAACCGTGGCTCCGGCCGCCGAACCCGCTGCGGAACCCGCCGGACGACAGCGTCCCTTACGAAAATTATCGCCTGAGGACAAGGCGCAACGGCGGTTGCGCCGCAATATCATCATGGCGGCTGCAGGCATCGCGATTTTGATGATCGTGATGTCGCTCTTATTGAAACTGAGCGGGTGAGGCGCCGATAGATGGTCGGCTCTACAGACCCCGGCCAATCTCGAATAGCTCCTCTGCGTCGAGGATTTGATCATTCGAGGCGAACAGGCGAGCAATAGCCGCTTTGTGGATCTTCATTTTGGTTCCGCCTACGCCAATGGCGCCGTAACAAAAGGCGCCATGCTGCTCGACCGCCTTATCCGTGATGCCGATCCCGGCCAATCCGGCGGGAGGAACCGCGTTGAGATCGATCGCCACACGCAGGCTTTTTGCCTCATGGCGGGTTTGCTCTGAGAGTAGTTCAATGCCTGCCGCTCCGGCGGCAATAATGATCTGAACTCCTTCGAGTGCAGCCGCGGCCTCGCCGGCGCTACTTATAGCATGCGCCGTCAAGGTTGCCTCGGGAACGTGCTTGGCGATGGCTGCGCAAGCTTCTTGAGCCCGCGGCAGCGAGCGCGAAGCGGCCCGCACTTCGGCGCCCGACCTCGCCAGCAACCGCACGACGCGCTGACCTACTGGACCGGTCGCCGCCAGCACGAGCGCTTTCGCGCCGGCCAGCGGCACGTGCTTGGCGGCCGCTAACACCGCGGCCGCCGCAGTAGTATTCGCCCCATTCGAATCGAGCATGACCGAAACGCGCATCGGTCCAAAAAAAGATTTGCGAACCGCTGCCAGCACGGCTTCGCCGGCCGCTACGTCCGAGCCGCCGACAAAGATCGCCGTCGAATGCAAGTCGGAGGGTCCACGGGTGAAAATGGCCCCGTGAACCCGCTCGCGTACATTTTCAGCCGTAATACCCTGATGCCGCAACAGGTGGTCGACGCCTGCGTCAATCGCCACGACGCTATCGAACACGCTGGGCTGCGCGTCGGTATCGAGCTGCACCAGGATCTTCGGCTTGCTCATGATCCAGCGCGGTTAGAAGCCGCGGAACGGATGCTTGGCCGAATCCTTGCCGGCAACCATCTCGTCGGCTGTCGGTTTGCCGCCCATGGCGTTCACGATGGCCTGCTTGGTGGCTTCGTAGTTGTAGTCGTAGATCTTCTTATCATCTTGGGCGGCAGGGTGAATAAACACGCCGCAAACGATGACGAGATTCTCTGCCTGGTTCTTGGGTATCACGCCGCCGGCGACCGAGTCGGCCACGGCCTTTGCCACGGCGGCCTGAGCGGGGCCAAACATCTGCACGGCCTGCTTCATGCCCTTGATGGTGACCTTGGTAATCAGCACGGTCGCCGGCTTGACAGCCAGATTGGGTGTGAGGACCGCCAGCAAGTTGCTATGCCCTTCGCTCTGGCGAGCCAAGGCATTGGCGAACGCAATTCCGACCGGACCTTCTTTGCTCCCGATCAACAAGTCGATGTGCGCAATTTCATTGCCTTCGCCCGCCAAGGCTTCCCCAATGTACATGGACGACATAGCTGTTTCTCCGGTCAGTGCACTTAAGTTGTTTCGCTTCCGAGATTTAATCGGATCGTCCTCACGCAGCCATGCGACTCGGCGCGTGCGCAGCTCGTACGTCTAGCGGGACGATGGATCGAACGATAACAAACCGCCGCTCAATTGCAACTACCCGCTGCCGCCCCAATTGAATTCCTTGCCGCCCCCCAATGGCCCCCTTGCCCGCGGTTTTCCGGCGGTTAAGCTGGCAGACTTCGTTGGAAAAGTTTCTTCAATCGGAAGTTTTTTTCCAACCTGCCTATTTTTATGCCGCTCGCCACAGGGCAGGCCTTGAAGCGTCCGGCGGCACTCGAGCAAGCCATCCGCGATCGACGTGTTGCGGCTAGCGCGCAATCGATTTCACGAAAGGAGGACCAACGATGTTGGTTGAATCACTGGCGGCGCTCTTTTTTTTGGCCTTCCCTGGCGAGATGCCTAACGCTGTGAAGCCAGCGCCGGAAAAGCCCAAGGCGCCGCTGATGCACCCGGTTGAAAAAGAAATTCTGCAGTACACTAACGCGGAGCGGTCGCGTTATGGGCTGCCGCCACTGAAAGCAGACGAGATGTTGCTGAAGTCGGCTCGCGGTCACGCGATTTGGATGACAAGTCGCCGGACGCTGCAACATACGCGGCAAGCGGTGGCCGAGAACATTGCGCAAGGTCAGAGTTCGGCGCGTGAGGTGGTCCGCGATTGGATGCGTTCGCCTGGCCATCGCGCTAATATTTTGAGCCGGCGACATGGCCGAATTGGGGTGGCTGCCTATGTGGCCGGCAATGGCCAGATTTACTGGTGCCAACAGTTCGAGTAATGCGGCATGCTCGAAGCGGCTCGCCCTCTTCGACGTGCCGCTGCGCTCATCGGCTGAAATCTGGCAGCGCTGACCATCGCACATAATGCGGCTACCATATCGCGATGGTCGAGACGCTAGTCATTGTGGGAGCCAGCGCCCGCGCCGCAGCCTTTTCGGCGCGGCGCGCCGGCTTTCTGCCTGTCTGCGGGGATCTATTCGCCGATGCGGACCTGCAGGGCTGTTGCCCAGCGTTCTCCACGGCCGACTATCCTGCCGGACTGGCTGACATCGCGCTTGCGGCGTCATCCGGGCCATGGATGTACACGGGCGGCTTGGAGAATTACCCGTCGCTTGTCGACCGGATCAGCAAGCATCGCCAGCTCTGGGGCGTTGCGCCCGATGAATTGAACCGCATTCGCGACCCGGAGCTGGTAGCCGACTGCTTGCGTCTAGCCGGCCTGCCATGTCCTGACGTCCAGGCCACGCCAACGGGACTTCCGCTCGACGGATCGTGGCTGCTCAAAAGTCGGCGCTCGAGCGGAGGCGGCCAGGTTTTTCCCTGGCGCGGTCAGCGTGTCGATCGGGAGACCCGCAGTGGATGGTACTTCCAGCAGCGAATTGCAGGCACGCCTTGCTCCGCAGTGTATGTGGCGGCTGCCGGCAGGGGGACTCTTTTGGGCGCCACCGAACAGCTGCTCGCAGAGCCGGTGGCTGGCAGGACGTTTTGCTATGCTGGTTCGATCGGGCCCCGCCAGTTCTTGCCGGCTCAGATAGCCGAGTTGGAACGACTTGGAAACGTGCTGGCCGCCGAGTTTCATCTGCGCGGATTATTCGGCGTCGATGCAATCGCTGCTGGCGACGCGGTGCTGCCGGTGGAGATCAATCCGCGTTACGTCGCCTCGACAGAAATTCTCGAAAGAGCCTTGGGGTTCTCAGCGATCGCGTTGCACGCCGCCGCCTGCCGCGCAGATGAACTGCCGGCCGCCTTGCGACTGCCGGTTCCCAGTGTTTACTGCGGCAAGGAGATCCTCTATGCCCGACGGGATATTGTCATCGACAAAGAATTGACTGCGGAATGGCTCGCTTTAAGCCAAGCGTCACTCTGGCCGGACGTTGCCGATGTGCCAGCACCCGGCTCGCACATTTCGGCGGGGCAGCCGGTTGTAACGCTGTTTGCCTCGGCTGGCGATCCAAATTCGGTTCGCCAAAAGTTGGCAGATGAATCAGCTCGATGGCAGCGGCGACTAGGCGGCTGAGTTTGTCGTTTGTCTCAAACTTCTTGCAGCCCGTGTTTCCAGCGTTTGCCCGCCAACTCCGGCTCGTAATCATCGACTCCTGCCAGGTTGGCGATTTCGACCATGAAACGCTTGGTGAGTTCTTCCAATGCTTCACGGTCTCCGTCGCGGCCGTAGAACTCGGAAATATCGATCGCGCGTCCGACCTTCAGCCGCGTCCGGGCGTTCATTAGCAGAAAGCCCAAGGTCGTGCCGTCGTTGGGAGAGCCTTCGATATAACAAGGAATGACCGGGACTCTCGCCTTGAGGGCGACCATCGCCGCGCCGGGTCGCCCGGGCAACATAAAACCCTTGCTATCGTTAATCCGGCCCTCGGGAAACATGCCCACCAGGTCGCCCTGCCGAGCATATCGCATGGCTAGTTTCGTCGCAGCGGTGTCGATGCCGCCACGACCGACGGGAATCGCCTGGAGAATGCGCAGCGGCAAACCAGTGGCCGGATGTTGAAAATACTCGCGAGCCACCATCCAATGCACTGGGCGGTCGCAGGCCAGTGCAATAAATGCTGGATCAATCGGGCCAATATGGTTGCAGACGATCACCGCTCCCTGGTTCTTCGGCAACGCAACGCGACCGCGGACTTCGGCTCGCCATCGCACCTTGGTCATCCAGACGTTGAACATATAGAGCGGGAACTGGGCAGGAGTAAAGCGATTGCGTCGATAGACGGCCCAGACCCATACGACGAACGCCAAGGCCAATAAAGCCAACACACAAGCGGCAAGGCTTCGGGTGGCGTCGTCAGATAACATAGTCGCTAGTTCCAACAAATGATGGTTATGAAGGGGAACCGGGTTTCAGCGGATGCACGCCGTTTCATGTGCGCCGGCCAGCAGTGTTCAAGCTGGGCGGTTCCGCGCGCGATTCCGGTCCGAGGCTATATTCTACGGCCCGGGGTCGGGTTGATAAATCGAGACGCTGCGGCCATTCTAGCTAAAAGTAGCTCTCATTCAGGCGATAAGACGCCGAATCTGTAACGTAGAAACGCCATTTTTCGACCCGCCGGACCCTTGCAAGTCAGCAACTGTCGACTCCGGCGAATGTCAGCAGACTCAATAAAAAGCGATAAGTCCATGCAGCTTGGCATCGTCAGCGACACTCACGGGCATGTCCCATACACACTTCAGGCCGTTCGTATGCTGGAGAGCTTGCAAGTCGAGGCGGTGCTGCACTGCGGCGATATCGGTTCCCCGGACATTGTGGGGTTGTTTTCCGCCTGGCCGACGCACTTTGTGTTCGGCAACGTCGACGACAACCAACAGGAGTTGCTCAGCGCTATTCGCCAAGCGGGACAAACCTGCCACGGCCGCTTTGGCAGGCTGGAGCTCGCCGGACGGAAAATCGCCTTTCTCCATGGCGATGATGGGATGCTACTGCGAGAGACGATTGACGGCGGCGAGTGGGACCTGGTTTGTCATGGGCACACGCACGTTGCCCGCCAGGCGCGCTGCGGAGAAACGTTGGTTCTCAATCCGGGCGCTTTATATCGCGCCACTCCCCACTCAATCGCGCAGGTCGAACTGCCAGCGCTCGTGGCGACGATTATCGCGCTTTGACCCGCCGCCTCGCGATGCATGCGAGGCGGCGGCCCTAATCAACTCGTCGCAATCCAATGGAGCTGGTTCAGCCTGCCAGCCGCGAAATGCGATTGATCGGCAGCGTCGTTTCGGCCTCGGTCGGACGATAACGATACTGCATCAGGTAGGCGTCTTCGGTGGTGTCTTCGTAGAAGTCTCGCAGCACGGAGACGGCGCGAAAGCCTTGTTCGCGAAAAAAGAGCTGTGCGTCGAGATTTGTTTCGCGCACCTCGAGCATAATCCGACTGCGGCGTTGGTTGGAGAGCTTGGCGACCAACTTGTCGATCATTCTTTCGCCGATACCCAAACGCCGGTGGTCGCTGTGCACGGCAAAGTTCAGCACGTGCAACCGAGTCTTATGCAATTCGTAGATCATGAACCCGACGACTTTGTCGTCGCAGTCGGCCACCATGCCGATGCAGTTGCGCTGCCTCAGGCAGCGAACGAAGTCGTCTTCGGACCAGGGGAACTCGAAGCACGAACTTTCGATATCCAGGACTTCGGGCATGTCCCGCCGGATCATCCAGCGAATATGCACGCGTAAATTCTCACGCTGATGAGAGCTCATCCAGGCCTCCTTCCTTGTCGGCCGCAGTAGCCCACGAGTCATTAACTCCGCTCGGACGTGCGTGGGTGCGGTACACTAACAAAAGCTCACTTGAGTGCCAAGACGAACTCGTTCGCATCCGCACTCGGGGCAGGCGTGCACGAGACGCGGCTGATGGAAAAGGCTGCTTGAGGTCGATTCGGCGAAAGGAAAGAGGCGAGTGGGCTGCGCTGCTGGAGAACCCAATGGACCGCCCGGTTTGCCTTGGTTTGCCGATCGGCGGCTGCTTTTGGCAACACGGACAAAATAGCGAACCGGCGGCTGGTCCCTATCCTTTCAGCGAACCGAGGGGAACAATCGTCGATCCCGGTTCGCGCACCGAATGCCGGGGGCGTCGGAAAGCACCTGCCAAACTGACGAGAATCAACAACCATCCAACCATGCTCGGCGATAGCCACAGCCACCAGGCAAGTCCGGCTGCGACGCCTGCCGCATAGGGCCAGCGGCGCAAGAACTCGACAACCATTCCGTTCCGCAAGATGGCGGCCAATAACAAAGTGGCAAGTGCTACGGCCGCGGCGGCCGCCAATCTCCGCAGCAGCCCAGATTGGCCCGCTCGCACGAAACGCACCTGGGGCGGGGCCGCCTGTTGCCGCGCGACCAAATGGGTTGCCGAACCCTCGCCTGATTGAAGCTGGTCCCAGAGTTCTGCCGGCTGGTCATGCAATGGCTGCTGCTTGATCAACTCTTGCGCCAGCGTCGACAGTTCTGAACTTTTGGCGATCTCGGACCATTCCTGTTCAAGACTGTCGAGTTCGGTCGTTGCGTCGCCGCCCTGGGCAAGGGCCTGTCGTTGGCGATCCAAGTCGGCCTTCAATAGCGTCAGGCGCCGCGCCCAGGTTCGACGCCAGTTCTCCAACTCGGCGGGCGCCGTGGTAGCGGCCGTGTCGCTGGAAAGGTTACTGACAACCGCCGCTATGCTGCGTAGCCGGTAACGCTGACTGTCCAAAGAGTCAATGCGGAGCGCGGTTTTGCCAAGTTCCTCGCACTGCCACTCGGGCGGACAATACAGCGTCCATAACGTCTGCTCGACGGGCAACGCCCCCAAGATCGGCGCTGGCAATTGCAAGTTCGTCCAGACCTGCGTCGCATCGCCCGCCGCTCCCGATGCAGTGACTTGGACGCGCTGCGGCAGCCGATTCGCCGCGAGCGGCAGTCGCCATCCGTCGGCTACTTGCTCTGGAGCGACTGGAATTCCCGCAACCGACGCCTGCACCAGCTGCCAGTCTTGGGGGAGGCGTAATGGACAAGACGACAGCCCCGTTGGTTCCAGATCGAAACTCGCCGTCACATGCGCGGCGCCGTCGGGTTGCCAACTGAACTGATAATCGGCCAGACGGATGCGCGCCATTTCCGCCGAGCGCTGCACCGCGCTCAATACGGCTTGCGGTTTTTCCCCCACAATGCGATAGACCTCGAACGCCTCAGGGGACACGAATGGCGGAGAAAAACCCGCGGGCAATTCCGCGGGGGCCAGCCGCGTCGTTTCCCACGTCACTTGCTCGACGCCTACCTGAGTCGGCAGCACGACAAATCGTTCTTCGCTGCCGGATTGCAAAGGCTGGATGTCGGGAACCATAACCTGCGTGTTGTCGACAAACGCCAAGGGAGCTCGAACGGTCACGCGATGCTGGCCTTTGGCTAGCGCCGTACGCGGCCGGACAAGCAGCCGCCGACGGCCTTGCACCAAATCGTCCATCACTTCAACGCTCGCCGGAGGCGTTGTTTCGAACGGACCCGTCCATTCGGGCGGAATCTCAAATCTCAGCACGTCGATCACGCCGCGTTCGATATTCAAACGATGCTCTACTTTGGCGTTCCAGATTTGATCTTCGTATTCGAGCATCGTGACTTGGACGCAATCGACGAGCGGCTCGTTGGGGGCGAGCACGACCTGAGCCGAAAAGTCGCCAGTTAGCGCCGCAAGCGTGACGACAGGGCGTCCAAATTCTTCCGGCGTCTTGTCGCGCGGCGGCTCCGGCGCTTCGGCCGCGGCATGCCAGTCGTCGACCGAGATCAATACTGCCGGCTGGCGGAAAACCTGCACCACGTCGCCCTGCGGCAGCGCATCGGCGCCTTCGATCCGAATTGTGGGCAAGGGAAGCTTGCCGGCGTTGGGAATCGGCAGACGGCCCAGCAAGGTAAGATGTTGCGAGCCGGTCGTACGCGAAGAAAGAAAAATATTCAGCATTCCTTCGTCGTCGCGCGCCCATCGCAGCACGCGTTCGGCCCCGTCCGCCTGCAACGAGACGGAATCGATGGCTAGTTCCTTGGGAATGAACAAGCGGTGCTGAAAACAGTAGCCGGCCGTAGTCATTAATTCGCCGTCAAAACGCAACTCCGCCGAGCCGCGATCGAAGCTTACGGCCAAAACCTGCTTGACGGTTGTATGCGGTTCGCGCGGACGCGTCGCCAGATTCCAGGGGGTGTCTCCCGGAGGCAGTCGGTAAGCCAACAGCGGTTGCGGTTCCGTTTTTCCCCAGTCGGCGACGAACTCGGCCGCGTCGACTCGCTCGAGCGTCTCATCGTTCTGCACAGTCACCTCCAGCCCGGAGTCGACTGAGACGGCCAGCCAGCGCCGCCGAGAGCGGGCGCCTTGCGGCTCCAGCATTGGCAAGCGAATGTTCCCGATGCCCGAAGTTTCCGTCAGCAGCAGGGAAATTGGCAGGGTTAGTTTATCCGCGATCGGCTCGCTCAATTCCATCTGAATCGTCTGGGGACTGTCGGCCATATCGCCCGCACTCGGAGATGAGCGAAATTGGGCCACCGGCGAATCAGGGCCCGGCGGAATCAACCGCAAGCGACGGTCGGCGGCCAGCGCCAATTGCCGGACCTGGCCGCCGCTCACGTGATATTGCAGCCTGGCATCGACGACCACCGATCCCGGCCGAACCTTGAGCCACAATAACTCGTCGACTTCGACGGTCGGGTCGGGACCGCCCGTTCTCTGCGGCCAGCGCACTGTCAACCGCGAGGCAGGCCCCAGCTTTGCCGAAAGCAGGTCGCGATTTTCCGACCAGGAGAGCGGACCGATTGCACCGGGAACCTCGATTCCGCTGGCATCGGGCGGAGCATGCAAGGCAAGAGTCGCCGAAGGCACAGGGGGAATCAACAGTTCCAGGCTGTTGTGATCGACGCTCGAAGCTACCACTGGCCGCAGCTTAAATTCGAACGTATATCGGCCCGGCTCGGGTGCGTCGCATAATAGCGCCTGGCCGCCCTCTTCCCAATAGGGATCCACCGGCAGATCGTCGAGCAGTGCCGAGTCGGGCGTCAGGCTGGCACGCTCTCGCGAGAGAGGAATTCGCAATCGCGTGTTCGGCGATAGCACTTGCAATTGGTAACGCACGGTGAAGTCGACGACATTCAGTCGCGAGTCCTCCTCGTTTCGTCCGAGCAATACGGTGTAGGCCGCATCGGCGATGATCGAGCCGTTGGGCTCGCCCGTGGCGGCCATTGCTCGACGCCGAAGCTCGCTACGGAATGCTTGTGGAATTTGATAGCGGCCGCCTACCGGCTTGCCATCGGCATCGCTGGGAATGAAGACCCTATAGAAGCGTTCCTGCCGTTCTGGTTTTGCCGTTGACGCCGCCTCCTGGCCCGCCGCCGAATTTGCGCCGAAGAATCCTGCCCCGATCACCGCTGCCAGTACCAGCGCTTCCGCCAATCGCGCAGGAGAGTGGCGCACCGGGGCGTTCGTCTTTGTGCGGCTGGAAGGTTGGGGCGAGAGCAAGTCAGCCAACAGCCCCGTCAGCAGGGCGACCAAGACGCCAGAGACGACGGGAGCCAGCGCTTCGGGCAACAGCAAACCCGAACAGGCGACGGCGCCGGCCAGGCATGCAAGGGTCGCCAGCCTGCCGCGAAGCAGCCACCGAGCCAGCGCAAGAACAAGCGCCAGCACAGTCCAACCCACGGCCAATACCAGCGAATGATCGATGAATCGCACCTTGAGCAGTTTGGCTTCGACAGGGTCGAACCGGTAGGCGCGCCAATAGAGGTGATCGCTACTTCGAGAGCCTGCATGAGCGAATGCCGGCCAGACAGAGTTCGCTGGCGCTCTCGGGACAGTGAAAGAGTCCGGCGGGCCGGCGGCCGGCTGGCGTCCTGCTGGCGTCGTTGCCGCGAAACCTAGCCAGGCATCGCCCAGAGCGGGCTGAAAAGGAACCTCGCGGCTAGGACGCCCCAATATGCCAAACAGTCGCTGAGACCAACTCAGTGCCGGAATGTCGGTTGCAACGCCGCTGGGGCTCAGCAAATTGAACTCCGGCGGCGCCCAGAGCTGCCAGCGTTTAGCGAGCACAGCCAAGTCAACTTGGGGCCAGGGCGCCTCAAGCGCCGACCACGCGGCTAGTCGCGGCCCGGATGTTTCGAACTGAATCTGGATCGTTGGAAATCGTTTGCCGCGGGGCAGCGGCACGGCCAGCCGGCCGTCGATCGCGCTCCAACGCAACGACTGATCATCGACCCAGACTCCCAGCACTTCGGCGCCGCGCGGCAATTGCAAAGAGCAGCGCGGCCGACCGTAACTCTCAATCCGGCAAGTTGCCAGATGAATGCCGCGCCCTGCGGCTTCGAATTGCGAGTCGAGCAGCAGATCCCAGACGAAGGCGCCCTGCAATTGTTCGCCCGCGCTTGACCGCGAAACGGTCACGGCGGGACCAGCGCTGGAGATGAGTTCGCCGGCGGGATCGTAACGATAGTCGCCGCGCACTATCGGGTATTCCGTATCGGCAACTGGCGACAACGGCAGGGCCTTGAGCCGATGATTACTGATCAATGCAGGGACCGCATCAGTCACGCGAACTTCGACGCGCCCCTGCTGACTGGCAGCGTCTGGCAATGCGATCAGACTCAACGGCAAGGCGCCTGTTATGGGAGTCGAACGCACGGCGCGAAATTCCAAGGGGCCGCTACGCGGCCGATTGAAAACAACTTCCCAAGTCTCGCCGCGACCTAGCCCCGCGGCTAGCTCTTGCTCGGCAGTGCAACGATGCGCTGTGATTCCGTCTGCTTCGATAAGACCTATCGACCAGCGAGGAGCGTCATCTCGAGCTTGCGAAAAATGCACCAGGCAACGGTTCACAGCGGCCGATTCCGGCACGCAGCGCACGACATACGATTCCAGCAGTGCGTTTTGCGTGAGTGTTGCTTCAACTCTGAGCTCCGCCGCGAAGCGAGGGGGTTGCTCTTCAAGTTGCAGCGTCCAAGTTCCCGGCGATTTTGAGACGTCGAAGATGGAGCCTGCGAGCGCATCGGCAAGCCATTCTCGCTCCTCAGGCGTCAGACTGTCCGCCTCTCGGCGCGGCTGGTCTTCGGCGCCTTCGAACCGCAATTGGAAAGGCGGACGCGCCTGGAGGACGAGAGAGCGTCGCTCGGTGCTAACGTCGCGAAAGGCGAGCATCCTGAATTCGCCGGCTCGGACGGGGCGCTCTTGGGGCGAGGCGACCGCGTGCGCCGAAATCTTCAGCCGAACCGGATGATCGGGCGAGATCGCCCGCGCCAAATGTACGGTTAATAGCCGCCCTTCGAGATCGAGCGGCGCTAAATTGTTTGAGGCGACGTCGCCTTCCGACAGGGAAACCACCGAGTCGATGACCCAACCTTGTTGTATGTCCGCTGAGAGCGAGAGTCGCTCGCCGCGTTCGACGCGGAATTCGCCGACCCAGGTCCCATTTAGCCGATCGGGACTGATTTCAGCGTGCACCGCGCTGGCAAGCCGCAGCCGCTCGACCCGACGCGAGATCAACACATTTACCGCGGCGCTCGGCGAAAAAGCCTGTAGCTCCACAGACTCGCCCGATAACGGGGCCGGGAGCGTATTGGTTCTCGATTCACGACAGCCAACACTCAGCAATCGATTGAGAGACAATGGCGCTGGCACGAGCAACAGCGTGCTGCCCTCTTGCCAAAAAACGCCCTGCGGGCGAATGCCGGGGAGCTTCCATAAACGTTCGAACGTCAAGGGCGCCAATGCTTTCAATTGCACTTGCTGTCGCGGGCCTAACAGCGGTTGCGGAAACTCCACCGCGATCCGGCTTTTTCCCCCCGATTCGCCCGGCGTCACCACGGACCACGGCACGTCCAAGTCGCCGAATCGCGCCGACATCAAGTGGAGATCGGAGTCGACGTCCATTTCAAGCCGCTGCAGCGGATCGTTATGAACGTCTAAAGTCAGTTCTGCGGTAACGTCCAAGCCGCCCGGCGAAAAATCATACCGAGTCACTTGTTGCAGTAGGGCCAGCGGGTGCAATTGCTGTGTTGCCGCGGGCGACAGTTTCAATAAACAGTGGTTTTGTCCGCCCAGCTCGATTCGCCATTGCCCAGCTGCCGCCGCGACGAGGACGCCGGAGGACGTTGACGGCGACAAACCAGGCGGCAAGTTGATTTCGAGCGAAGAGAACGGCGTGCGAGGCAATTCCATGCCAAACGCGACTGATCCCGTCGCATCACGATGTCCTCGCACCGACCAATCGATCGACAACGTTGCGGAGCGGTCGACATAGACGGCAGGACGGCCGTCCGAGGCGAGGCCAAATAGGGCCTCGGGGGAATCCTTGTCGTCCCAACGAACGCGATCAATGGCCAATCCCCAGGGATCGAGCGGCAGCAGAACGGGCGCCTCGGAGGCGTGCACGAGTTCCAGTTTCGCCTGTCCTGATAGCAATTCCGGTTCGACGAGCTTCGCCGCATAGCTAGCGCGAGCCACGCGCGCGGAAGAACCCAGGGCAGCCTGCGGCGCAGACTGCAATGTTGTGACCAGTCGCTCGAACTCTTCTCTCTCAATGGGCACATAGGGAATGTCCCCTTTGGGCCAGTCCTGCGGTCGAAAATCATACGGTACGAAATAGCGGCGATATTCGATCGTGTCGGCGTCGCCGAGAGGTTCCGCGGCGGCGGCCTGGCAACAGGTCCACAGCAGCGCCAGCCGCAGTAATTGCGAGCACGCTCGAATCGCCATCATGATCTGGATTCCGGCGCCGAGAACTCGACTGCGATCGCGGCAGTCTCCGTCGAAACAGGCGCAGAGGCGCCGGCGCGTTGTGGAGTGCGCGTCGAGCCGCGCGAAACGATCGAACTGGAAGCGCCGCGCATCAGCACTTCTCGCCGCCGTCGGCGCGAAATGTTCCGTTCGAGCAGGGCGGCCAGCAGCGTCAACGCCGCGCCGACGACCGCCGCCTGCAACCACAACAGCGTCATTTCAGGATAAATCAATGCCGCCGTCAGCGCCGCTACAGAGGCAACGAATAATAACGCCGGGTGCCGCAATGCCGGCACATAAATCAACAGCAGGCCGGCGAACAGCACGACTCCTGAGCCGATCAATACCAACGTCGAACGCGCGGCGATCCGCACGGGCGCTGGCCCGCCGATTTCCACGGAGCTGAATAAGTATTGATTGGCCATCGCCGATGGCACGGAAAAACGAGGCGCCGTGCCGCCGCGCGCGGCAAGAAAGGACGCGACGAACATCCACGCCTCTAGGAACGGCTGATCCAGGAGGGGGCGTCGCGACCAATGAAAATTGCGCCAATCCCAAGACGACTCCGAAGTCATATCGCTCGGACCGCTGACGAGATACTCGTCTCGAGGCAGCACCAGTTGCCAGTAAGACCGTCTGGCGCTGATGCCAGCGCTCAGCTTCGGTAAGTCGATCGGCAGGCGGCTCCGCTCGCCGCCGCGGTCGGGAACATTATAGCTCACTTCGAGCACATGGGGTCGCGGCTCGGAGCCCGCGTCGCGCCAAGTCACTACGCGTTCGTCAGATTGTTGCCCGGGAGCCGCAACGACTATTTCGCCGTCGAGTTTGAAGACGATATCGAGACAGCCTTGAGGCAGGGTCAGGGCGAAACGCTGATTGCTGCTATCAAAGCGATAAACTGCCAGATCGGTGCGACGGGTTTTCGTTAGTTCGGTGCGGATCCAGGCGCGCTCGACCGCCAAAGTCCCGTCCGTGGGACGATCGGCCAGCGTCGAACTGAAAGTAATTTCAGGCCAAGGGCGAGTCGCGGAGAAATGAAACACTGCGTCGCTGGCCACGCTTGCGGCGTCGTCTGGCCTTGCCGTCCACTCTTCGCCCAATAGCTCGGCCTTAATGCCCGGCGCGACGACGACATCAAGCTTGTTCCCGACGCATTCGCCGTCGGCGGGCATGACCAGCGGCAGCTTGAGCACGACGCTGGCCTGCCGGATGAGCGGCTTTCCGCTCCAGGGATAGACGATCTTCAATTCGCAAGAGCCGATTCGCGGCTCCGGCAATTTGACGCGGACGCGAACAAGTCGTGCGGCGGCTGCAGCGTCCTGTGGTTCTGCATCTCGGCCATCGATCGGTTCAAAAGACAGAACCTTGTCGCCGAGACGGAATTGCAGTTGCGATTGGTCAATCAGCTCCCGCGGAACGTCGATCGCCAAGGCCTCTATTGGCTCGTAGGCAATTCGATACTTAAACGTTTGCTCGACTTCGGCTCCGCTCTCGCTCAAGCGAACAAGGCCGGAAGCTTCCAGCGAGACTTCGCGAGGATGTATGCGAAAATCGGCCGCAAACCTGGCATCGGCCGAATCGGTTCGATAGTAAAGCGGGTCTTGCTGATGTGGAGGCAGCGCAAGCTTGGGGCTGAGGGGCTGCCGGCTAAGTCCCTGGATTGCGGCTTCGCGCGGCGTGATTTCCACGTTATCGGCCGCCAGCACAATCAAGTTGGCCAGTCCAAGCGTGTTGGCTGCAGGACGAGGCAACTGGAAGTCCACGGTCTTGGCATCGACGGAGAGATCGCGTTGCGCTCGCAGCGTCAATTCGAGTTCGCCGAATGCCGCTTGTTTGAGCGGGATCGTTAGCGGCATTCCCGGCTTGCACACGATCGTCGATGCGTCTACATATTTGGGCGGCCCAATGCTCGTGACGTCAACGTCCCAACCCGATAAGTCAACGTCCAAGGAAAATGCCTTGGCGCCAACCACGCGATAGGCCAGTCGGGCATCAAGTTCGAGTCGATGGGCCAACACGTGCACCAAATACGTCGGTTCCACGCTAATCACGGTTTCGCGAGGGCTGACGTAGAGCGGCAAAGAATACGGTTGCCGATAGTATTCGAAGCTGGCAATCCAATCGCCCGTTCGGGCGTCATCCAGTCTGGCATTCTCGGGAAGCACTTCCACCTGCCGTACGCCGCTCCGCTTGCCAAACGACACTTGCCAGTTGTGGTCTGCGGCGACGGCGATCGAACCCCATTGTCGCGCGGCGCCTTGCACCTCAAAACCGCTCAATTCGATCGCCTTGCCGGCAGCGGCTTCCTCGTGGAGGCGCCGAGTCGTCAATTGCACCTCGATCTGCTCGGACGAACGAGTTTTGCGGCGGACTTCGACCCACTGCGCTTCCGTTGACGAAGCGCCTTGGGCGCCAGGCTCGCCAAATGGCGCCACGGTGTAATCTGTATGTTGTTCCGGGCTCAACGCGGCTCCCGGCGGCAGCCGGACGCGGAAGCGATCGAACTCGCGTCCGAAAGCTTTCACCGTCAGCGTCGCTCTGGTCTGTATGCTTTGCTGATTGACCTGCACCACGATGCGCCCCGACGCGTCTAGGGCCGCAGGCGACTCGATCGTTGCGTGCTCCTTGTCCCGCCACGACAACACAAAATCGCTGGTCAGCCCGATTGCCTTGAATTCGGCGCCATTGTTCTGCGGTTGCGGCGGCATGAGTACGGCCCCCAGCGACACCTCGCCCACTGCCTGAGGAGAAGGGACCCGCAATGTCAGCTCCGAATGTACCGCTCGCGGCGCGTTCAACTTCAGCCGAGTTTGTCCGCCGACGTGCTCGAGCGGGACCAAGGCCTTGAGCGTCAGCAAATGCGGTTTTTGCGACTCGCCGCGGAACCAACTTACATACTCGCGGCCGGCCTCGTCGTACTCAAGGAATTGCTCTCCTTCGCCTTGATGTTCGGCCTGTTCCACCAGCGCCAGTCCACCCAGGCGCAATGGCACTCGAATCCATTTCTTATCGCTGGCCTGAATGGTCAATTGAACCGTCAACGAAGCATGTTGCGGCCCGGCTTCGCCGCTGATCGCTAACCGCTCGATCCGGAAACCCGGTCGCGATGCACCGCCCCCGCCGCCGCGCAGTTCCAGCAGCTTCTCAATCTCCTCCAGAGTGTGGTTCACCAGAGGGACCATCTCCCCATTGGCATCCTTCACAAACAAAATGTCGGGCTCGACTCGTTTGATCGCCTCGGAAGAGTCATTGGCCGCCTTGTCAGAGGTCCGCTCGGAACGAGCCGGGGAGGTCGTATCTGCCGGCTGGGCGCAGGCATTCACGCCCCAGGACCACGCCTGGGCGACGACGAGGAGCGTCAGTCCGAATGAACTCGCTCGCAAGAATGCTGTTCCTCTCTGGCCCCGCCGCTAGAAGACGATCGACGCGCGCTCGCCGCTGGCACATAAAGAAGGGATTGGGAAACGACCCGCGGCGCCCTGTATTAGTTTACTCACTGATAGAAATCGCTCAAAGCAATAATTTGCCCCAGCTTGCCCCGCTAACGAGCTGTCAGGCCAAGGACTTGCGAGATTTCCCGGTGCAGGGCCGACGTGCTGGCGGCGATAAACTCCGGCCGAGCGAGGTCGAGTTCGCCGCCATCGATGCCGGTCGCCACGCCCCCCGCTTCGCGGACGATGAGCATGCCCGCGGCGATATCCCAAGCCTTGGTGCTTCGCGCCCAATAGGCGTCGAAACGGCCGGCAGCCAAATAACATAAGTTCAAGGCCGAGGACCCCATTCGCCGGACGGCCTGGGAGGCAAAAGTGACCGCTAGGAAGTCGCTGACTTCCGGATCTTCCCTGCGCACTTTGGCGGGCAAACTAGTCGCTATGAGCGCTTGGTTCAAGTTTGTGACTTTGCTTACCCGTAGCGTTCTTCCATTAAGTTGCGCGCCTTGTCCTGTCGTCGCTGAAAAACGCTCGCCCGTCGCGGGATTGTAGACTACGCCAACCAGAAGTTTTCCCGCTTGCTCGAGTGCGATCGAGACTGCGTACTGCGGCAATCCATGCACATAATTTGTGGTCCCATCGAGTGGATCGACGATCCACCGCAAACCATCCTGCCGACTTGGGATCGAAAGATTTTCCTCGGCCAGAAATCCATGCTCCGGAAAGGCGCCGAGCAACACTTCTCGAATGGCATCCTGGGATGCGAGATCGGCCTCCGTTACCAGATCAGCAGGGCCTTTTTCGCGCACCGCGAAGCGCCCGGCCCAGTCGAGCAATACGGCGCCGCCTGCTTCGGCCGCCTGTTCGCAAACCATTTTGTATTCAGCAATTATGGCCATACGGTTGAGATTCCACCTGCGATTGGAGAGTACCACATTGCCAGCTTGCCGACAGACTCGATCCGCGGGCGCGCCCCATTCTCCGCGGAATCATTAATGACTGTACACCTTAACAGCAACGTGGCGGGAATTGAAACCTGCACATGCGAGGCGAAAAAAACTTTTTACAAAATGCTGGACACGGCTATCTGAGTTGGTATGATCAAGCTCAGTGAAGAGACGGGCGATTGTGAGTGGTTAGTTGCCTCATATATTCAATCTTTCATAGGGACAAGTTTCTTACGCAATCGGCCTCTTCTCTGTTCCGGCCCCGCCGTCTCGCCTTGCGTGAGCGGCGGGGTTTTTTATTTCCTCGTGTTTGGTCATGTCTCACGCCACCTGGACCCTGCAAGATTCTGCGGCTTTCGCGCAGTTCAGTTCGCTCGCAGCAAGGCTTGAGCCATGCCGACCGCAAAGCGGCCTTTCGGATCTCCGTTGGCGCGGAAAGACGTTGAATGGCCACCAGATTCTCGGCGTTGAGTTGCCATCCGCAAATGGAGAATCGGCTGACGAAACGCTAATCGATTGTTATCCGCGCGGCAGCGATTTAATAGCGACTTACGCTCAAACTCCCGAGCGGCCGTCTCGCATCCAAATCTACTGGCGCGCCGCCAGCTTTCACGTCGGCGATCGAGAAGCGGCGATTGTCGATCTGCAAGTCTCGGTGCAAACGAACCTTTTGGATAGTCATCCTCGTCTGCAAGCGTTCAGCCGCCTGCCGCGCGGCGAAGTGCGACGATTGGTCGATGCAAGCGCCGGCGTCTTTGCCCCGCTTTCAATCTCAGCATCCGGCCCCGCAGTACTCGCGCCGGAACAAGGACCGGGCTGCCTGCTATTTCGCTGGCCGCAATCCGACGCGAGCTACCTTGAGATGATCCACCCGAGCGATTTCGGCCGCGACGATCTGGCTGCGTACGAAGATGAGCGTCTGCAATTGAAGCACGGTTTGTTCCCCGGTTCGCTGGAAAAAGGCGTGATCTTGCGAGCTCGCATCCGCGGCGGTTACCTGGACAATGCCGACGATGAGCTCGTCGCCGCGGCGGCATATCGCGAGTTCCTCGATTCGCCGCCGCCGCTAACTACCTGATGCGAAATCGTCGCCGTCGTCGCCGGTTTTCTTGGGCGGGCGGCAGGCCCGATAAACGCTCGCGGCGGCGTTCATCGCGGCGAGCAAGATCATCACGCCCATTGGCGCCGCTAGGCACAACAGCACGAAGATGATGATCCGCGGGCTGCCGTCGGCTTCGCGTCCCGCCCTGAGCAGGCCGCCCCAGATGGCAAACGGCACGCACAGCAGGACGATGGTCGCCATCAAGCCGCGCATGCCAAATTGAAATCGACCGCCGGGACGTGGCCGGATCGAGGACCGGTCGGGCGAATTCTGTCGGGCGATCATGGCAATCGCTGGATTCGTTGAACTAATTCGCCGTGGGTGAATTCCCGATTCGTTGGCACGAGCAAGTAGCAAGCCGGCTGCCCGCAACAATCCAGAATGATTTGCGTGTCGTTAGGAACGCTGAACCCTTCGGGGCATGGTTCATGACCGTGGATCAATACTCTGGCCGACACTTGTTTGGCAAATGCCCGGGCGTTTTCGGCACGATAGTCGCGCCCCCACACCAGATCGAACACTTCTCCATGTTCTAGCAGTTCAGGAGCCTCTAGCGGACGCTGCAAAATGTCCCGATCAAAGTTGCGTCCGTCGCATTTCTCCGGAAGGCTGTGGCAGACGAAAACGCCGCCGGGCAACCGTGCCGCCAGCGGGCAACTTCGAATGAACGCCGTGTACGCCTCGCGAACCTTTTCGACCGCCGGCCCATACATTTCCTGTAATCCGAGCCGGAACATCAAGTTGAGCATTTTCTTCGATTTGATGATCGGGTAGTCGGTCAGCTCGGCCAATTCATGGTTGCTGAGCAGAAAATGGACCCGTTCCGGGAAATTGGTTTTCAGCCTTGCCACATCTTCCAACATGCTGTGCGACATACAGCCGCCGTTAGTCGGATAGGTGGGGCCGCCGTGGCATACCTCTTGCAGAATCAGATGTCGTCGGGGATGTCGCTCCAGGTCGGCGATTTTCTTGATCGCGTTGAAGTTTTTGCGATGTCCATGCAGATCAGCCGTGATCATCACGTCGTCGGCGATCTCGGGCGTAAGCACGATCACGTTGCCTTCGCGCGCAGGCGTGTCCTCATTCGCCTTTGCGGCCTTGCGGAACGTGGAGATCACGCCTTCGATATATTCGAACGTGGCAACCATATCGTCTTGCAACCTAACAGCCTGTCATGTCTGCGTCCAGCGTCGCGCTTCAGAGCAAGTGGCGGGCCTTGATTTCCAAGTAACTGTTGATCAGAGGGGCCGTCAGGCTCTCCGGGAAAACGTCCAAGGAGAGCACGCCTTTGGCCTCCAGATCGGTCAAGACCTGTTGCCGCCAAGAGAGAATATCTGCGGCAGCCGCCGCGCGATATAGGGCGTCGTCGTCCGGGTTGGAAACGTCCGCGGCCTCGAACAGACGGCGGTCGCGCAGCAAGACGCCCAGCGGCAGGTGCTTGCCCACAAATGATTTCAGGTATTGGCCCACCTGGTTGGCGTTCACCTCGTCGATCAAATTGCTGATCAAGATCACCAGCGAGCGTTTGCGACAATGCGAGGCCAAATACAAAAACGCCTGGTCGTAGCGAGACTCTACCAATCGCGGGAACCGATCAAAGGACGCATGCAACAGGCGATTCATCTGGTGCATGCCGCTGGTTGGCGGCACGAACCCATGAATTTCGTCGGAAAAGCATAGCAGCCCCACCGAATCGCCATGCGACAGGGCAACATAACTGAGCATCAGCATGGCGTTGAGTGAATGATCGAGCAGGCTTAAATCGCCGGCCAGGTTCGTCATCATGCGGCCGCAATCCAGCAGGAAGATCAGCCGCTGGCTCTGATTCGTCTGGAAATCCTTGACCGTCAGCTTGCGCCGCCGGGCGGTGCTGCTCCAGTCGATGTGTTTGTAATTGTCATCAGGCGTGTAATCACGCAATCGCTCGAACTCATTGTCCTGACCAATCCGCCGCGTGCGACGAACTCCCAGCAAGTTGAGCCGATTCGTGCGCGCGAGCAACGCGTACTCCGAAAGTTGTTTCATGTCTGGATAGACGTGAATTACCGACGAGACTTCGTAGTCGAGCAGCCGTTGCCAGAGCCCCAGACGGCTGCGGACGCGAAGATGGGCTCGCGACAAATTGAACGCTCCGCGACGAATGCTCCGAGCCTGGTAGGCGGCCGTGGCCCGGCTGCGGCCTGCGAGACGAAAGCAAAACTCCGCTGGCTCGGGCCTCAATTCCTCGGGCGCTCCGTCGCGAACCCAAACGAAATGCGGCTGCGACGATTGATTTGAGATAATCAGATGTACCGGATGGCTTTGCCTGAGCGAAGCCACGCGGCCCGTCTCCCGATCGACGGCAAACGCCGATCGCTTTGGCAGCGTGAACAGGTCGGCAAATGCGACCAGCGCGACTGCGGCGTCGACAATGTACAATGCCATCCAAGCAGCCGACGATTCGGCAACCTGTGGAATGAGCAACGCCAACGAAAGCAGCCCGGGCGCCAGTGCCAGGTAAACGAGCGGACGGTGGGGAAAAACTCTCCAGAAGTGACCTAGCACGGCTAAGGCGCCCAGAAACAATGACACTCGCAGCAGGAACGCCGAGATGCCTTCTGCGCGGAGCAGCGACTGCAGGATCAGCGCCGACAAAATCGCCAAGCCGGCGAAGAAAAGGGGTGGCGACAGCAGCCAAAATCGCCAGCGGCGCTCGCCGCGCTGCTGATAAAACTGGCGGCCGAAGGCGAGCAACAGCAAGCTCAGCGCCAAGAGAGTTAAAAACAGGATGGGGTTCACAGCCGCGGAACCTCAACCGACCGGATCAGATCTTCCAGCAATTCGTCGACTCTCCGGCCCTCGACTTCGGCCTCAGCGGTGAGCGTGACGCGATGCCGCAAGGCCGGTAAGGCAATCTGCACGATATCGTCTGGCACGGCGTAATCGCGGCCTAGAAACGCCGCCAGCGTGCGGGCGCCGTAGACCAACGCAATCCCGGCGCGCGGCGATGCCCCTAAGTGAAATTGCGGCCACTGCCGCGTGAGCCGCACCAGAGTATTAATGTAGTCGATCAGCTTATCGTCGACGCGGACGCGACGGCAATCTTCCGTGACCGCCATGATCTCCTCGGGACTGGTCAATGTCTCGAGCGACTGCAATCGGTCGTCAAAGTCGATCTTCTCGCGGTGCATTTTCAGCACGTCCGCCTCTTCTTCGGCGGACGGATAGTCGGCCACGATCTTGAACATGAAGCGATCGAGCTGCGCTTCTGGCAGGTTGTAAGTCCCTTCCGACTCGATCGGGTTCTGCGTGGCCAGAACCAGAAAGGGGCGTTCCAACTTATGGCTGACTCGCTCGACGGTCACGTGATATTCCTGCATGATCTCCAGCAGAGCCGCATGCGTTTTGGCAGGCGAACGGTTGATTTCATCGGCCAGCAGCAACTGCGTGAACACGGGCCCGGGACGGAAGCGGAAATCCTGCGTCTTCATGTCGAAGATCGGCGCCCCGGTAATGTCCGATGGCATCAAGTCGGCCGTGAACTGGATACGCCCGAACTTGCAACCCAACACGCGCCCGAGCGCCCGCACGAATAACGTTTTGCCGAGCCCCGGCACGCTTTCGATCAATACGTGACCGCCGGAAAATAATGCCACGAGCGCCCCCAGTACCAGTTCGTCCTGGCCGACATAGATCTTCCGCAGTTCGGCGGTAATGCGGCCGAATAACTGTTGGACGGGCGAGCCGTCGATGGGCAGGGTCTCAGGTTCCGTCAGCGCAGCCGCCTGATTCGCCAGGGCGCCGGCCGGATCGACGACTTGCGCCGCGTCAGGCGGCGCGTGCTCGGGTTGCAGGGACGAGTCAGGTTCCGATTCACGGTCGTATGGCATGGCGTCTTCGTCAAAGGAATGAGGAATTCAAGAATCGTAGAGGCTACTCGTCTCCAGGCGAAGCCTGCTCGCGCGGCGGAGTCGGCGGCGGACGATGGCGAGTTGCGTCGCGACGGCTGTTCTGCTGGTAATGCAATACCCGGCCGAGCGCATAGGCGCGATCTTTCGTCCGCTGGAGCATTTGACCGAGCGCCCAGACATGCCGGCCAAAGTCAGACAGCCGCGGCGGCGGCAGTTCGCGCGGTCGGCCGAATATCGGAAAGCGAGCGGCACAAAGAATCATGCCGGCAAATGCGAGGTGCAGCAGGATTGAATTAAAAGGGGCGATGCCGAAAATTTCCATTTCGCTGCGGGGCGTGTCGGGCGGATCTTCATCAAACACTGTCGGTCCGCCGGCTTCGCTCTCTAGAAACGCGACCTGGCGGTTGGCGCCGACCTCGTCGATCAGCTTAGCAGCCAGTTTACGGTGCTCGTGATTCACGAGCGGCAAGTTCAAGAGAAACGAGCCGTTGACGACGACGATCAGTTTGCCGCCATGCATCATTTCGCGACTGACGAGCATGTCGCCCTGGTCGCGCAACACCACCTGCGCGCCCGCCGACGGCACAAGTCGCCCGTTCAATTCAATGTCTAGTTTGCTCGCGTCGATGCCGGCGACCCATTCCGGCTCGCCCGAGACGGTCTTTACCTTGCGCGACTTGGATTTTCCTTTGACTACGAACCAGTCGCCGTCGGCATCGTCAGGAGCCTTGCTGCGCTCCAGCAGAAACTCGCTTTTAGCCTTTGCCAGCCGGCGTTTGATTTCGGGCAGTTGCTCGGCCGGAGCCCCGGTCTGCATCGCGCGCCAATAACCTGGCGCGGCGTCAAAATCGCGGCCGACGTAAATGAGCGTCCTTCCCGGCGCCGCCAGCCACCAGGCTTTGAACCAATTGCGGATGGCAGGCGTTGGCGGCTGAAAATCGTTGGGGAACCAGACGATCACGTCGGCCTTTTTCTGCAGTTTGGGCGCGAGCCTGCTGGCGGTCGATACTTGATGTCCGGCCTGCTGGAACATGTTGGCCAAGACGGCGGTGCCGTTGACGCTATCCGCACCCAGCCCTGTCCGCTGGCCATATGTCGCATCAATCCCATCCTCGCAGCCAGGGAAGACAAGCAGTGCGATGAACGCGAAACAATAGGGAGACAGAAAGCGATGCCAAGTCGGAATTCGGAAGCCGGAAGTCGACATTTCCGACCTCCGACCTCCGACCGCCGACTTCGCGCTTCGCGAGATCTTTACCCTTCCCGTTTGGTCCGCAGCGCCGCGCCGCCTCATGTTGCCGGCTCCACGATCAGGGCTTCGAATTCGTCCAAACGGCGCCAGCATGCTTCGAATCGCGTCAGCGGGAGGGGATGATCGCCGAAAAACACGTCCTCGAAGGCGATCATGGTTTGTTCCACCAGCGATTGCAACGAGGGCCGTCGGCGAATCTCGCGCAGATATTGGCGGTTTGTCTTGCCCTTGGCCAGCCGAATCACTTGCTGCTTGTCCATCTCAACCAATTCGTAGCTGAACAGATAGATGATCGCCTGCCGCAAATCGCCCAGCTCATAGTGCCGCCGCGCTTCTTCCAACAGCGTCAAAGGGCCGCGGCGAACGTGAAACGGCAAGGCCTCGATGCGGGTTGTATCGTCCATCACGGTGCGCGCACTTGCGCTGCTGGCAGCCGTTGCTTTGACGTCTTCGCGGTTCAGATAAGCGCGGATGAGCAAGTAGGCCAGCAGCAGGAAGAAGATGAGGGCCGCCGACCAGACGATCAGCTCCATCCAGGAGAAATTCCATCGGGGTCCTCGGCCAGGCCGACTGAAGTTCGTATCGGGGGGACGCCAAGGGATTCTTACATTTACCCGCCGCACGCCGTCTTGCGTCTCGTCATACCAAGGATAGCGCCGATGGCTGCCCAGAGCCTCTCGAGCTTCTTCAACGCCATCTACGCTCGATGGCGCCGCTTCCTCTGCCTGCGCTCTGTTTGAGGCTGAAGCGAGCGCCAAGATCCAGGCAAGCGTCAGCCAGCCGACCATCATCCAAGCGCGAGACGGCGCTCGAGCGTCGAGGGGGACTTTCCGCCAACAGCAGCCGGTTATAGGTTGCTCGCGGTTCATGCCAGCTGCCTCGTCAATCGAGCGGCTTCGGCCCGCATGATCAATTCAACTTCCCAACCCTCCGTCCGAATGCGCAAATCGAGATAGCTCAGAAACCTGACGACGACGAAGTAACCGATGACAATCCAGATAGCTAACTGCAGATAAAGCGTGTACATCGCCCGGTCGAATTCGGCTTGGTAAGTGAACACCATGCGCGCAAACCAGGCGGCCGCCAGCAGCGTCGAGATCAGCCCTGCCCCAATCACCAATGAACCAAGCCAACGGCTGAACAGTTCGCCCCGGTTGCGCGCGTGCATGTTCGAGCTGCGCGAGGCCGTGCTGGCCCCGTAAGGGCCTCGCTTGCGCCATGGGTTGCGCTCGAGCAAAATGATTTCATTCAAGTAGGGCCAGACCCAAAACAAGATCGGCCAGGTCAGGAAGATAAGGCAGAGCATGCCGCGCAGCACGATCTGAAACAGGATCAACTGCGGCAAGGAAGCCAGCAAGTCCTTGCACAGTCGGGAGACGCTCGGCTGCTCGGTAAACAGAACCTGCCCCAGATAAAGCGTGGTCGGCGCGGCGGCTAAAGGCAGTTCCCAGATCAGCAACGCCAGCAGCATGTAGAAGTAGTCGGCCGACGGAACTTCATCTGCGTCGAACTCGTTGATGTAGCTGCCCAGACACCAGTAATTGAAGATCGCCAGCGGTAAGGCGGTCGCCAGGAACGTGGCGGCCAACGCCAGCGCGTGGCGTCGCATGACCTGCAGCGATAAATCCAGGATATCCGGGAAGCTGCGTTCGCGAATCGCAATCCGGGTTTTATCCAGCTGCATGCTCGCCCTCGCGCGGATAACCCAGCATGACGAAGTAGAACATCAGCACGCCGCCGGAGAAGACTGCCACCGACGCCTTGACCCAGTAGGGCAGAGCCGAGGGCGAAATGTATGCTTCAATCACGGCTGCCAGGCAAAACAAGATAATGCTGAAACAAGCGGCCGGCACCGCCTCGCGGCTGGCGAGCCGCAATGCGGCGCCTCGGCTCCAACCGCGGGTGTCGATCAGCGAAAACCCGAGACGCATGCCTGCCCCCGCGCCCAGCACGATTGCGGTTAATTCAAACGGTCCGTGAGCCGTCACGAATTGGAAGAAGTTATCGCGATTTGGCGTCGTTGCCATATAACCGAACACCGTGCCCAGGATGGCGGCATTAGAGATCGTAATGAATAAGCCGCCGATCCCGCACAACAACCCCGCGGCGAAGCATTTCAAGCCGATCGACGCGTTATGCTGGACATAGAACCCGGCCATCAAGGCATTGACGTTGGGGTCGCGCCCGGCGAGCGGCTTTTCGTACATCTCATCCATTTGCTGCAACATCGGCTTGCCCACCACGGCTTCGGCGAAGCGGTTGGGCGAGAGGTAGGCATTGACCATGGCGGCCAGAAACACTCCCCAGAAAACCGTGAAGGCCAGCCGCAAGCTGTTATCTTTGAACAGGCGTTGCGGCAGGCGATAGAGCAGTTCATCGCCCCAGGCGGAGGGATCGAAGCTGCGGCTAGGATAAAGCAAGTTATGCGCGCGACCGACCAATTGGTGCAGATAGTGAACGGTATTTGGCGGCAACTGGTAGGCGTCGGCCAGCGCTAAGTCGGCGCATGCCGCCCGATACAATGCTGCAAAGCGTTGCGTTGCCGGGGCGCCCAGCGTGCGGGCTCGCTTGCTTTCTACGAGCATGCAGTAGCGATCCAGCTCGCGCCAGTTTTCGCGCCTCGATTCGAGCAGATCTGCGACTTTCATGGAACGGTTCTACCTGGTCCAGATGCCAACCCGGCAATCGGACGATTTTAGCCGCTGTTGAAGCGAAACCCCAACCGAGAGCCGAAAAGTGGCGGAAGTGTAATTCGCTCCCGGCTCGCTCATCTTGCCGCGGCCGCAAACGGGCTGGCAGCCGACGTTTCGTCCACGCGATCGGCGATGAATGCTCGATAATACAATGCGCACAACAACAAGTCGTGGCTAGTGCCGGGGGGAAGTTCGTACTTGACGCGCAGCGGTTCGGCCACGTGCATGGCAATTTCCGCTCGACGTCGCCATGGAAACGCCTGGCGCCGCTGCACGTAGCTGGAAAGTGCTCGCGCCAAGCTGCGGCTAATCGTCAGGTTTGCCGGCAATTCGGCCGCCAGGCGGATCGCCTCGGGTTCGTTGACCCGGGCGACGCCATAGTGCCTCTGCGGCTCCTCGACGATCACCATCGTGCCCGCCGCGAGATCGCCCAACCGCTGAAAGCGATCGTTCATGGCGGTCGAGACAAGACCTAGCAAATAGGTCGGAAAGAACAAAGCGACGGGCATCGCATCGACGGACCGCAAAAAGTTTCTGAGCACGGCTTGCACGCCGTTGATCGGCTGTCCTTCATCCGAGATGACGCGAATTCGCATCAAGCGCTTGCCGGGCGTCTGGCCGTTCCAATAGGCCTCGAATAATCCGCCGTAGAACCAGTCGAGCACGAACCAGCCGACCGCAACCAAACCAAATCCTAGACCGGTCTGACCGACCGAGCCGAACGCCAGTCCGACCGCGATGATTGCCAGCACAATGAAGGCGACTCGCAACAACAAATCGATCAAATAGGCGGGCAAACGGCGGAATGGGCCCGCCACCTGATATTGAAAGGCGATATTCTCCGGCGTGACAATCTCGATCCGCGTATCGAGTTGCGAATTTGCAGGCAACATCCCAGCTTCCTCGGCGGCATACTCAGCGCGCGGCTACGCCAGATTTCGCCGCCGTCTCCGCTTGATGCGACAAAAATGAATTATTCGTGAATCCCTGGCGCGCCGCAAGCGGCACGCCCCGCTCGCGGCCGGTTCGCCAATCGCCCATCAGCCATAACCGCTATTCAGGCGTTGCTAGCTGGGGGCTCCCAAAAATAACCCCAGAAATGGACTATTTCCTGCACACAGCGTGGCGTTCGTTTGAATTGCACCGATGACAAGCGCGCAAAAAACACGGCCGCGGTTCAAGAACCGCGGCCGTGATGAATTCAATTTGCCCTAGACGCCGTGCCCGGCGTCTATTTGGCGCCGACCAGCGCCTGCTTCTTCTTGTCGGCGATGATTGCTTCCTGAATGTTCGCCGGTACGCGTCGGTACTTGGAGAATTCCATGGTGAAAGTCCCCTGACCTTGCGTCATGCTCCGCAAATCGGTTGAGTAGCCAAAGGTCTCGGCCAGCGGCACCTCGGCTTCGATTGTCGCCGTGTTGCCCATCATTTCGGTCGACACGATCATGCCGCGACGGCTGGTCAATTCGCCGGCCACCGAACCTTGGAAATTGGCGGGCACTTCGACTTCGAGCTTCATCACCGGCTCTAACAAGACCGGCTTGGTTTTGAGGAACGTCTCGCGGAAGCAATTGCGGGCGCAGATCTGGAACGCCATATCGGAGCTGTCGACGTCGTGATACGAACCATCTTCCAGCGTCGTCTTAACGCCCACGATCGGGTAGCCCGCCAGCGGCCCTTTGGACAACGAATCGCGGAAGCCCTTTTCGACTGAGGGGATGTACTCGCGTGGAATGCGTCCGCCGACCACCTTGTCCTCGAATTCGAAATTCTCTTCCTCCGAGTCCTCCGGCAACGGCAGCATCTTGCCGACGATATGGGCGTATTGACCCGAACCGCCGGTCTGCTTCTTGTGCTTGAAGTTGTAATCCGTATCCTTGGTCGGCGCCTCGCGGTAGCTGACCTTCGGCGCCCCGACTTCGACCTCCACCTTGTATTCGCGGCGGATGCGTTCGACGTAAATCTCCAGGTGCAATTCGCCCATGCCGGCGATCACCGTTTCGCCCGTCTCTTCGTCGGTCGCGACGCGGAAAGTCGGATCTTCCTTGGTGAACCGCTGCAAGGCCTTGCCCAAGCGATCGACCCCGTCGCGCGTGGTCGGGTTGATGGCCATCTTGATGACCGGATCGGGCACGAACATGCTTTCCAGCGTGCAATACTTGTGCTGCGACGAGTAAGTATCGCCGCTGGCACAATCAACGCCCATCACAGCCACAATATCGCCCGGGCCGGCCGAGTCGATTTCTTCTCGCTTATCGGCATGCATCCGCACGATGCGGCTGAACCGCTGCTTCTGGCTCGTGCGCTGGTTATAGTACGTCTCGCCCTTGGCGATCGTGCCTTGATAGATCCGCATAAACGTCAACTGGCCGTAGGGATCTTCCACGATCTTGAAGGCCATGCCGACGAACGGCTTCGCGGGATCCGGCTCGAGCGGAAACTGCTGCGTGGCGTCGGCGTGGTTCTTCGCCACGACGTTGCGCTCCAGCGGCGAGGGCAAATAGCGCACCACGGCATCCAGCAGCGGCTGCACGCCCTTGTTGCGGTAGGCGGTGCCCATGAACACCGGCGTCAGGCCTTGCCCCTGCACTGCCTGCTTGACGATGGCGTGGACCAATTCCACGGGCGGCTGTTCCTCGCCCAACATCAGTTCCATCAATTCGTCGCTGTACATGGCCAGAGCTTCCAGCATGTGCTGACGCTCGGCGGCGGCATCGGCGGCCAGCGCGGCGGGAATTTCTTCCTCGCGGACCTTCTCGCCGTTATTGCCGTCGAAATAGATGGCCTTCATGGTGATCAAGTCGATCACGCCTTCGAAATTGTCTTCTTTGCCGATTGGCAATTGCATCAGCACCGCATCGGCATCGAGCTTTTCGTGGAGCTGCTTGACGACGCGGCGGAAATCGGCGCCGGTGCGATCCATTTTATTAATGAACGCCAGACGCGGCACGTGATACCGCTTCATCTGCCGATCGACCGTCATCGATTGCGACTGCACGCCGCCCACGGCACACAGCACCAGCACGGCGCCGTCGAGCACGCGCAAGCTGCGTTCGACTTCGACCGTGAAGTCGACGTGCCCCGGCGTATCGATCAGGTTAATGCGGTGGTCTTCCCACTCGACGGTCGTGGCGGCGCTGGTGATGGTGATGCCGCGTTCGCGCTCCAGGTCCATGTAGTCCATGGTCGCGCCGCCTTCGCCTTTCACCTCTTGGATCCGGTGAATGCGCCCGGCGTAAAACAAGATGCGCTCACTCAAGGTCGTTTTGCCCGAGTCGATGTGAGCGGAAATGCCAATGTTTCGAAATCTCGCCAGATCCATGTCCGAATCTCAAAAAAACAGTTTCACCGCCGCGACCGTTGCACGCCACGTCACGTGCCGCGTTCGCTCGCGGTAATTGCCAATAAAAGGGGCCGTCAGGAGATTCTCGTTTGCCAGCGGCTGAAGCCGGCAAACTCAGCCCTAATGCGCATTTCAGCGCAACCGCTCCGCTTTGGTGGGAGGGCTTCCGATATATCCTAGCCAGTTTCGTCGGGCGGCAAAGCTCAATTCTGATGAGTTTTGCAAAAGAACACAAGGGTTTGCGCCAAGGTGGCGTTCTCCCTGGGACTCTTACTCTGCCCAGACTTCGCCAGCTGCCCCTTCGAGGGGATGTAAAATGGTAGCGAAAGGACTTGGCGAGGCAAGAACTTGTGCAGTTTTATCGCTTCTTGCCGAACATGCCTGGCAGCCGTGATTCGACGCGTCGTCGGTCAGGCGTGCGGTTCGGTCATGCTCCAAGGATCGAGGGCCTTTTGCAACTCGTCCGGCGGCAATACCTTTTGCTCTTGGCACAGCTCTCGGATCGTCTTACCCGATTTGAAAGCCTCTTTGGCCATGGCGGCCGCTCTTTCATATCCGATGTAGGGGTTCAAGCTGGTGACCATCGACAGACTCTTCTCAACGGATGCATTGCACGCTTCCTCGTTGGCTTCCATTTCGAGCGCGCAGAAATCGACGAACGCCTCGGTCGCGCTGGCCAAGAGCACGATACTCTCCAGTGTGGTCTGTCCCATGACCGGCATCATGATATTGAGCTGGAATTGGCCGCCCGTGGCGCCGCTGATGGCGATGGTCTGATCGTTGCCCATCACGCGGGCCGCAACTTGCATCATGCTTTCGCACATCACCGGGTTAACCTTGCCCGGCATAATCGAGCTGCCAGGTTGACGGTCGGGCAGCATCACCTCATAAAATCCGCAGCGCGGCCCGGAGCCTAGCCAGCGGATGTTGTTGGCCACGTTGAACAGTGTGCTGGCGATTGTTCGCAACTGGCCGTGGCACTCAACCAACCCATCGCGCTGGGCATTGGCTTCGAAGTGATTGGACGCTTCGACAAAGGGGATGCCGGTCTGTTTAGCCAATTCGGCGCAGACTCGCCCGGCGAATTCGGGATGGGTGTTGATGCCGGTGCCCACCGCCGTGCCGCCCACGGGCAACTCGAGGACTGCGTTCTTTGCACGGCGAGCGCGCTCAATCGACAGTTCCAACTGCCTGGCAAAGCCGCCGATCTCCTGTCCCAGCCGCAAGGGCGTGGCGTCGGCCAGGTGCGTGCGGCCGATCTTGATGATCTTGTCCCACTGAGCCGCTTTGTCGGCCAAGGTTTGTGCGAGTCGCTTCAAGGCTGGAATCAGTTTTTCCGCGATCGATACCGCCACCGCCACGTGAATGGCCGTCGGGAAGGTGTCGTTGGTGCTCTGGCCCATGTTCACATGGTCGTTCGGATGGACGGGCTTTTGCGCCTGCATCCGATCGCCCCCCAGCATCTCGATCGCCCGATTGCTGATCACTTCGTTGACGTTCATATTGCTCGACGTGCCCGAGCCAGTCTGGAAGACGTCAATCGGGAACTGGTCGTCGAACTTGCCCTCGGCCACCTCGCGCGCCGAGTCGAGCATGGCCTGTACCTGTTTGTCGTTCAGCGGGTTCTTGCCGCTGCCGGTGAGCTTGCCCAAATCGCGATTGGCGACTCCGGCGGCGTATTTAACCAGCCCCATCGCATGAATCAGCGGTTTGGGCAGCGGCCAGCCGGAGATCGGAAAGTTTTCCACGGCCCGCTGCGTTTGGGCGCCGTAATAGGCCTGGGCGGGGACGCGGACTTCTCCCATGGAATCCCGCTCGATGCGGAAGTCGCTCATGTCGCACTACTCCTCGGTTCAGCACGTTTAGCGGGCGAAAGCACCGCCCGCGCTCCAATGATAGCCCTTCGCGGCGAGGTCACAATGGGCCCAGGCGGGCCGAAGATTGCAGAAGAAAGGTCGCGCTATTGCGAATTGCTATCCGTGCAGGCGGCAACTGCCGTCGTCGCAAGATTCGATGCGCCCAAAACGATAGCGACGCTTCGCCACTTGTCGATAACACCATTGCCAGAGCGGCAGCGTGCCCGGCAAATTGAGAATCGGCGCCAGCCACCACAACCACGGCAATCTGCGTGATAAGTATCGCAATGCCTCGGCGCCGCGATGTCGATGTCCCCGGCGATCAACCAGGTACATGTCCTGCATTAGCGCTTCATGCGACAGATCCGGATATCGCTGGCGAGTTTGAGGGTCGTGAAGCGATAAATAGGAGAGTCGTCCGCCAGTATCCCAAGCCGCCAGGCGGCGGATTTGCGAGGTGCAAATGCGGCAATGGCCGTCATAGATCACCACCTCGGCGCTGGGGCGCTGTTCGGGCGTCGGCAGAGAGGGCGCTTCGATGGTAGAGTTTTGGGGCATGGTGCAATTCTAGCGAAGCGGCGAGCGAGTGTTAAAAAGCCATCGGCTGACTGGCAATTGCGGGTCGAAAGTCCGGACCCGGTCGGAACTTCTGGACTGGAGCCGGCGTCCAGAAATATAGCACTTTTTGCAATTTTGCATTGGCAATTGACCTAACACATTCGGTATACTGCGGGCAGCCGTCGAACGTGCGAACCGCATTCGTTTTCGAGTCGTTAGCCGTATGGCGGATCGTCCCGTCGAAGTTGATATAATTCTTCTCTGAACACTCCAGTAACCCAGGCGACTCTTACTCGCCCCGTGCCCTGCTAGGAGGCAACCGCAATGGACGTCCTGAAGCAACAGATCCGACGTGCTCAGCGGCGACTCGTGTTTCAGCGTTTTCTGGCTATTTTGAGTTGGTGCTGGTTCGGCGCCTTGCTGCTGGCAGCAGCAGCGATTGCGGTGGATAAGTTTCGTCCGTTGGGGGTGCGGCCTGAGATTTGGGTAGTCGGCGCGTTGGCGTTTGGTCTGCTGGCGGCGATCGGGTGGACCTGGTTTACTCGTCGCGGCCAGCTCGAGGCGGCATTGGAGATTGATCGCCGTTTCGGCCTGAAGGAGCGAGTTTCGAGCACTTTCGCGCTTTCGCCCGAGCAACTTCAGTCGCCCGCCGGGCAAGCGCTGGTCGAAGATGCGGTAAAACGAGTCGATCGGTTACATGTGGCGGACCAATTCCGGATCAAACTGAATCGCTGGACTTGGCTGCCGCTGGCGCCAGCCGCACTGGCGCTCGTGATCGCCGTTTTGCCTGCAGTCGGTGAGAACAAAGCCGGAGGTTCCATCTCCACTAAGGCCGACCGCAAAGCCGTGAAGACGTCGACCGAGGCGCTGCGCAAGAAGTTGATCGAACGCCGTAAGGAAGCGCGCGAGCAAGGCCTGAAGGATGCGGAGGACCTGTTTGCCAAGTTAGAGCAAGGCACGAAAGATCTCACCAAGACGGACGCCGCCGATCGCAAACAAGCGCTAGTCAAGCTTAACGACCTGGCCAAGGACCTGGAGAAGCGTCGGGAAAAACTGGGTGGCGGCGACAAACTGCAGGATCAACTCAAACAGCTCAAAAACATCCAGCAAGGTCCGGCAGACAAGTTTGGCGAAGCGCTGAAGAAGGGCGATTTTGAGCAAGCCCTCAAGGAGCTCAAAGAACTCCGCAACCAGCTCAATCACGACAAGCTGGATGCCGAAAGCAAGGCCCAGTTGGCCAAGCAAATGGACCAGATGGAGCAAAAGTTGCGACAGATGGTCGAAGCCCACAAGAAGCTCGAGCAAGATCTAAAGCAGCAGGCCAAGACGCTACGTGAACAGGGCCGCAAGAAAGAGGCGGACGAACTCGAGAAGCAACTTTCGAAGTTGGCTCAGCAGGCCTCGCAAATGGATCAGTTGAAGCGGATGGCCGACAAACTCGGCGAGTGCTCGAAGTGCATGAAGCAAGGCGATAAGGCGGGGGCCAAGCAGGCCATGGATGCCATGAAAACGGAACTTGCCGACCTGCAGCAGCAGGCCGAGGAAATGGCCATGCTTGAGGAAGCCTTGAGCGAACTGGATATGACCAAGGACTCCATGAATTGCAAAGAGTGCGATGGCGTCGGCTGCCAGGCTTGCCGCGGCTCGGGAAATCGCGCTGGGCGACCCGGCATGGGCCTAGGTCGCGGCCGCGGAACTGGACCGCGGCCCGAAGAGAAGACCAATAGCGGCTTCTACGATACCAAGGCCAAGACCAAGACGGGCAAGGGAGGCGCCGTGGTCGTCGGCTCAGTCGAGGGGCCGAATATCAAAGGGCAGGTCGACCAGCAGATTCAAACCGAGTTTGAAGCCGCTCAAGCAGCCGACGAGGATCCGCTGACCGACCAGCAACTGCCGCGAGCCTATCGCGAACACGCCAAGAAGTACTTCGATGGCCTGCGCGAAGGTAAGAAATAGCCAAGGCCTGGAGTTCAGTCGTAGGACTGGGAACGAGCCTGGAAAAGCGCGAGGAGACGCCGCTTGGCGTCCGATTGCGCTTTCCGCGAAGCGGCTTACGCCTTGTGGAGCCGCTGCGGCAGAGTGAACGAGTACAAGATTGTCACCGCGCCTGCCGACAGCAGGCTCCAGGGCGCCCATTCGGATGGGATCAGTTCGCGCTGCCGTCCGGCGGAAGGGTCGAGGCGGCCCATCAGCCCCTGCGAACGATCCCGGCTGGTGAGCAGCGCCTTATCAATCACCAGGCACTCGGCGCCCAGCAGGCAAGCGTAAATGCCCAGCGCCAGGAATAGTGCGCGCCACATGGCATCAACCTTTCTTGTGAAATGCTCCCAAAGCTGGTTGCCGCTTGCGCAGGTCGCTTAGACGCGTCTCGACCGAGTAGGGTCGATTTGTCGCCGAAGTTTCAGAGGCCCGATGACATTAACTGCGCGAGCAGGCGTCGACTCGTTGTATTCTTGTATCGGACATCAAACCCGACGAAGGCGCATTTCATCGAAATCCGCCCTATAGCCCGCAGCGCCCGAACAACTAGCAGACGGTCTTGCGCGGCGGAGGCCCTCCCAAATCGTGCGGTTCAAACTGCCTATAGCGGACACGCCGGGGATGCGGAGGCCGCGGGCAAGGGAAAAAAGGAAAAATGCGGCAACTCGCGGAGCGTTTCAATGGCGCGCATGAAACGACCGATCAAGAGACAGCAGGCTCGGCAGGGCAGGTTGTTCGGGCTTGGTCCCGGTTCTATAATACTCACGAGCTGTCTGACGACCCGGGAGTGAGAGCTCTTGTCGGCGAAACCCAAACTGCTGCTGGTCTCCGGTTCTCGTGATGGGAACGAAGCGGGGTTAGCCCGCTTGGCCGAGGTCTTCGATTTGGTCGAAGTCCGCAGCCCAATCCGCGCGCTGGCGCGACTGAGTAAAGAAGAGTTCGCTGGGGTGTTCGTCGATGCCGAGCACCTGCGCGAGGCCTTGAAGGTTGGCAAGCTGCTGCAGAATGAGCGCATCTTGCAGGGCATGCCCGATGGCGTGGTCCTGCTCGACAGCGACAATTCCATTCTCTGGGGCAATGGCCGGCTGCGAGAGTGGGCGCGGCGCGACAACGTCGTCGGCACGAACTTTTACGCTGCTCTCGGCAGTCCCGAGATTCTGGGCCCCGATTTCTGCCCATTCCATACCGCTTTGGCCACCGGCGCCGGCAGCAGTTCGACGTTGCGTTCGAGTGACAACCGTTATTACCGAGTGCATGCCGCCCCCTTGCTCGAAACTGAAGGGCCCCCAAAGAATCTGGTGGTCACCATTCGAGATGTGACCGCCGAGGTGCTGCAGCAGCAAAAGCTGGCCGCCATCCATCAGGCCGGCATCGAGCTGGCGAATCTGACTCCCGACGAACTGTTCCATATGACCGTCGAGGAGCGGATCGAGCTGCTCAAATCGAACATCCTGCATTACACTCGCGACCTGTTGAACTACAAGGTCGTTGAAATCCGGCTGCTTGACGCGAAAACCGGCAAGCTGGAGCCGCTGTTGTCGGAAGGACTCGTGCCGGAAGCCACCGGCCGTGATCTCTATGCCCAGCCGCAAAACAACGGCGTGACGGGGTTCGTTGCCGCCACCGGCAAGAGTTA
>JAICIG010000005.1 GCA_025924495.1 Pirellulales bacterium
AACTGCGTTCCGAAGCGCCGATCTCGATCACCCGGCTGATGCAGCGACTCAACGAGTCGCTCGACGACCGGACGATCGTCATTTCCGACGTCGGCGACTCGCTGTTCGCCGCCACGGAACTGATGACCCGCGGCCGAACGGAGTTCATCGGCCCGGCGTATTACACGTCGATGGGTTTCGCCGTGCCCGGCACCGTCGGCGCGGCTACCGCGCGGCCCGAGGTGCGGACGGTGGTGTTAGTGGGCGACGGCGCCTTCCAGATGACCGGCAACGAACTGTCGACGATCGTCCGCCGCGGGCTGCATTCGATCGTGATCGTGCTCGACAACAAGGGCTATGGCACCGAACGGTTCCTGCACCCGGGCGACTATATGTACAACGAGATCCATCCCTGGAAGTACTGCAAGCTGCCGGAAGTACTGCAAGGCGGGACCGGCTACGAGGTTCGCACCGAAGGCGAGTTCGACGCCGCTCTGAAGCAGGCCTGGAACGCGAAGCAGATGAGCTTGATCCAGGTGCATCTCTCGCTCGACGACCGCAGCCAGGCCCTCGATCGGCTAGCCGAGCATTTAGGCAAGCGCGTGGGCGGTTGAGGTTGGGGACGGGTGCTTAGGGTTGAGCGCACCAATTCTCAATCTTTGGAGCCGCGGCTCGTCGTCTTTCTGATAATCGCGATGTACAATGCTCGCTGCGCATAGCGCAGCTTCGCGTCGTTCATCGTGCCGAGCGAAGCGGTAACGCCGTCGCTTCCGGAAGGATCGCGCGTCATGAGTTGTTCGACCGTTCGGTCTGGCTTTCTTCTCGTCCTGCCGCTGCTGGCGCTGGCGGGCTGTAATATCGAGCAGGGTCTGTCGGGCGACGGCCTGCCGGGCGAGGGCCCGTTCGGTCCGCCGCGCGAAAGCAAGTTGCTAGCGCCCCTTGCCGGACACTGGTCGTTCGACCTGGAAAAAACACTCGCCGTTCAAAACGCCGCGGGCGTCGTAGACGAACAAATCGAACAGGTTCGCAAGCTGTATGCCGACCATCCGGAATTCGGACAAATGCATGCCGATCTGGACATCAAGGGAGACGAGGCCGTCAGCTCAGGCCCGCTCAGCTCGGAGTACCGCTTCTTCGGCATGCACGAACACAATGGCAAAATGTGCGGCAAAGCCTGGCATCACGAAGATCGCTATGATCCCGGCGATATGAGCAAATGCTACGTCCGCATGGAACTCAAGAATGGCGACTTGTATCTGGAACAAAGAATGAAGGACGGCCTGCCCGATCTCAACGATCCCGATCTGCATTCCCTGCCGCCTGTCGAATCAGGTTCGTCAGCCGATTGCGACGCCGATCATCCCGCGGAAAATGACTGGAGCGAGTGGTCGACACTCGTCTTCGTTCGCAAGCAGTGAGCCGAGCATCCGCGCGAATCGAGCGGGACAGTAATCTGCATCCGACTCAACTTAGGGGCTTCCATTGCTGTAAAGTCCGTCAGCGTAGCCCGTTCTGTTTCGCTCGCCAGCAGACGACGGCAAACCAACATGCCAACACAACGAGGCCGCCGGATGCCAGCCGGACGCCGAGCGCAAAACTGGCGGGCTCATAGCTGAAAACCAGGCGATGGCGACCCGCCGGCGTTTTCACGCCTCGCAACGCTAGGTCGACCCGCGCGATGGCAGTTGGAACATCATCGAGCGTCGCACGCCAACCGGCATCCCACATATCGGCGAGCACGACAAGCGCGGGCGTTTGCATGTCCGCCTCGATTTCGACCCTGGTCGGCGTCTCGCTGACGATCTTAACGCTACCGCGAGCGCCGTTGGGAACATCGAGCGGTTCGTCGACATAAGCTTGCTCAGCGGGATTGAAACCGCGCTTCTTCAAGGCTTGGAGCAAGGTCTGACGATCGTTGACTGCGGCGACCTTCCGCGGCACGAACGTGCGGGGCAAGGCTGAATTGTTCTCGACCACCCAGTAATCGTCTTCCTGCATTATCACTGAGAAACCTTGCGGAGGAGGTCGGCGAAAAATGAGGTAGCGGACGCCCAGCAGATCGAGAACAGGAGACAATTGCAGGCCGTGGGGGCCCGGTAGGATCGCGGGAATGAACCATTGCGTAACGGCGTACGAGGGAGACGACGTACCCGGCGCACGGGCCAACTCGAGCAGTTCGACCATGCGGACAGGATCGACGCCGTCATAGCCGCGGATATCGCGCAGATGGTGCGATTTGTTGAGCATGGGCGGCAAGCAATTGATCCCCAGGATCCGGCCAGGCGGCGCGGCCGCCAGCCGCTCGAGAATGGGAATTCGCGGATAGTACAGGCTCGGATCGCTACGCCGTACTTGACTGCCCGCGAACCACAGCAATTCTCCCAGCCAGACCAGCCCGATGCACGCTAGAAACCAACGACGTCCGCCAAACTCTTTCGCAGCGCCCCACCATGCCAACGCCGTGAGGAAACCGAGTGCCGCGCTGAAAAGAAACGACACGACAAACGCGCTTTGCGCCTGGCGAACGGCGTCGAGGTTCTCCAATCCAGGCAGCCGCCTGCCGCCGCGCGCTAATTCCATCCACTGGCTTCGCATCGGCTCTGGCAAATCGATTGCGCGGGCGAGCATCATGACGGCGAGGAATAGTGCGACCGCCATGGGGACCAGACACCAGCCGCGCCAGCGAAACTCCGCTGACCACAAGACGTTCATGCCTCTCATTGCGAGCGCCATGATGGCGATGGCGGACACAAGCGTAAATCGGTTGTGCGAAAACATGTTGAGACCAGGCAGACGGAGCAGGTGCACCAACCCGGGCAGGTTCGCGCTCCAAGCCAGGCCCAGAACGGCTAGAAAGCAGAAGAACAAGTTTTGGGACCGCGAGGTGCGATCAAACCATGCCAGCGGGGCCAGAAAGAGGGTCGCCAGTAAACCGACGTAGGCAGTCGCCGAACTCTCGAGCTGGTTGTCAGGCGCATAGCGAGGCAGGTTGCGAGATCCGTTTCCATACAGTTCGGGTAGCACCGCCTGCGGCAGCGCGGCGATGCCAAACGGCGGGCGTTCTTCTTCGCCGCCCGAACGGCGCTCCATCCGCAGCCCAGTCTTCGAGTATTCGATCAGCGGCAGGAATCCGGGCGAAGCAATCAGGAATCCTGCCAGCCAGGCGATGGCCGCCGCCGTGGCGCCCGCCGCGCACAAGCGCCACTCCCGCATATCCCGGTAGCGGTCGTACAAGCTCCACAATGAAAATAAGCCCGTGGCGAGCAAGGCCTGCCCCGCCACGTCGAGCTGGCCGCTCACTAACAGCACCCCCGTGAACATCGCCAGCGCAGGCGGAGCAGCGCTCCAGGGAGAGCGCACTGCGCGGTCAGCTGCGGTCAGCAGCCAAGGAAACAGCGCAACGACAGGGCTGGCCGGGTAGCCTTTCCACAGCACCATGAATCCGATCCAGGGTGCGCAGCACGATCCGATCGCCGCCGGCCAGAAGGAAACGCCGAGGCTTTTTCTTGCGAAAACATACATCCCTCCTGCCAGCGTCAGGCTCTGCAACAGTTGGGTCCAAGCAAGCGTGGTTGGCGAAGGAAAGACGAAGTGTGGCCACTCGAACGGCGAATAGACCGCCCAGCAGAACGGCGTCCCCGCGAAATTGTCAGGATCCCAAAGCGGAAGCCGCCCGGCATGAATCTCGCGAACCGCAAACTGTCGGGCGAGGGGGTAGATCAAGACCAGATCGGACAACACGGCATTGTCGGGCGAGACCTCTGCATATGCGGCGGTCTGCGGCAAGTAATGGTCAGGCAGCGCCAACAGGTCTAGCGGCAGCGGAACCGTCGAGCCGATCAGATCGCTTCCATAGAGGAGAAACTGCGGCAGGAGCCAGCCAACGAGCAATACGGCCGCCCGCTGCCATCGTCGGGGTTCGCACTCGGTGGATGCCAGCCGGTCTGTTCCAGGCGGTTGACCGGCGTCTTTCATTCGCATTCCTGAGAGCAAGCTTTTCTGCAGGCCATTCGCTTGACGTCGTGCCTCATGTCAACTGCGCAACAGCTTCCTGACAATGAATTGCGGGCGGTTCTTGACCTGGTCGAAAACGCGCGCCAGGTAAATGCCGACCACTCCTACCGAAAACAGGATCAAGCCGCCGACGCACCAGATCGAGGCGATGACCGATGGCCAACCCGTTTGAAAATCGCGGCCTAGCAGTTGTGCTGCAACTAACACAGCGAGGCAGGCGAACGACACGAACGTGACTGCCACGCCGAAGCAACTAATGATCAACAGGGGAGCCGAAGTAAAGGAAACGATCGAATCAACCGCCAGAATCAGTCGCCGGGCAAAGGAATACGAAGACGATCCTTTGTACTGCTTGCGGATGCGATAAGGTTGCTGGTTGAAACCGGCAAGCTGCATCAAGCCGGCGTAAAGCGAGGTCGACTCCTGGTATCGCAATAGCTCTGCGACGTACTGCCCGGTCATGACCCGCTGCCAGGCTTGATTGGGCGCCAGATCCAACTTGGAGAGCAGGTTCAAGACCGAATAAAAGGCGCTGGACAAGAAATTGCGAAGTGCGCCGGCGTTTCGCTGTTCAACGACGCCATAGACGACATCGATCTCGGGATTTGCCCGGATCAATTCGAACATGCCGACGATATTCTCGGGTTCTTCTTCGAGATCGCAATCCAAGGCGCAGACGTAGTCGCCGGATGCGTGCGTCAATCCCGCCGACATGGCCGCATGCTGGCCGAAGTTTCTTGAAAGTGAGACAAGCGTGATACCGGCGTGGGCGGCCATTAGTTGCTTGACAACCGCTTCCGAGTCGTCCGGAGAGCCGTCGTTGACGAAGATGAATTCGAACGCGACCCCCAGTTGCGTCAAACAGCTCAGATGTCGGGCGTGAAACTCCTTGATATAAGGGGCGGACTTGTAGACCGCCGTCACCACCGAAACCTTGGGGACGCGGGTTTGCGAACCATCCACGACTTCGTCAGGATGCGAATCGGTTGCCATCATCGGGCGAACGGCATCGGAGCCGGCAATCATCGGGCGTGCCCATACTTGTACATGTTCACCATTTCCGGCGGAATTCCCCAGTCCAAGGCGCCGACGGAGTCGTGCAGGCGTTCTAAATCGGTGCGGAAGTGGCGCTGCAGGTCTTCGACCATCCGGTCTTTGGCCGGGACGAATCCGTGCTGATACGCCGCATTGATCATGTGGCGCACCGCCGTGTCGATGGCGTCCTCGCGCGAATAGACTCGCCACGGCTTTCGTTCGGGGCGAAACAGGCTGACGTCGGTCGTAATATCGGCGCCCAAGATCAGATCGGCGATGAGATTGGAAATTACCGGGGAGCAGTGCAGCCCATCGCGCTTGGTCCCGGTGGCGACGAGCAGATTATCGATCGAAGTTTTTCCCAACAGCGGCAGCGTGTCTTCCGAGGTCGGACGCCAGCCGACGTTCACTTTGACCAATTGGCTGCGATAATAGTCGGCATTGATCTGTTCCATGGCGGCTTGCAGCAGCGTGTGGACGCTCGTGACGCGAGGATGTTCTTCGGGTTCGGTAGAAATCAGATTGCTCGCGCCTACGAGCGTATGCGACGCGTCGTGCGGCGCCGCGTAGACGCCGCACGCCAGCCCTCGGTTTGGCGTGCGAACGCAGTTCGCCAAGGTGGCGTCGCCGGTCTTGAGTAAAATGCTGCAACCAATTCCGTAAAAGATTCGCGGCAGTTGGAGATCAAGATTGGATGCGGCCACGATTTTCGAGAATGCAGCGCCGGGCGACAACACGAACACATCGCCCGTCAGCGTGTCGCCGCTCTCCGTTTGCAGGCGGGCAACTCGATTGCCGCTGCGCTCCAACGACCTGCAGTAACCGTCGATGAACTCGACTCGACCGCTGCAAGCGAGAATACTTCTCAAGACCGCCAACAAGGCGACGGGATTGACCCAACCTTCGCCGGGAATGAAGATCGCTCGCGCCGCACGGGCCTGGGCGGCTGGTTGATAATTGGGAATCTCCCTGGGATCGACCGTCTGGTACGGTTCTTCGAAGCGACGTAGAGCACGGACCACGGCATCGAACGTCTCGTCCTCTAGCGAATCGGTCGCATGATTATTGATTAGAAACGTGCCGAAGCCATAGGGCAGCTCGCTCCCGGATTCCTCTTCCAGCTGTTTCAAAAGGGACGGCCAGAGGGGCGTCGCCGCTCGGTTGAAGAAAAACTTGGCGGTCTCATATTGGTTGGCGAATGTTCCAGAATCCACTTCGCAGAACGAGTTGAACATCGCCGCCGCCGCTAGCGATGCGCATCCTTTTTGGCTAGCCGGTCCGACAACGCACGCCGTGCCGCTTGGGTCCCGGCTAATCAGGCGCCAGGCCGTCATCAAGCCGAGAATGCCGTTGCCAATAATGATTGTCTTCATGCCGCTAGTGTTTCTGCAGGAAGCAGAGCCCCGGATAGAACTGCGATCGCTGCAGCCGATGGCTATATCGGTTCAAAATTTCCTTCGCGTAGACCGCCCCCTCGGCAGGAATTGCGTCGCGCGTCAATTGCCAGAACGCGATGATCCCGCCTGGCACAAGCCGCTGAAACACCGCCTGAAAACACTGCCGCGTCGGATCGTAGGAATTCAGGTCGAAAAAGGCGAGCGCCGTCACCTCGTGGGGGTGTTTCTCAAAGAACCCGGGCAGTGTCGCGCGACAATCTCCTGCAATCACCTGATGCTTGCCACAGTTGTGGCCCATGGCATTGTTTTGCTCGTGCAGGACCAATAGTTGCCTAAGCAAGCCCGCATACCCTGCTCCGACGTTGTATGTTCCATCCTTGTGCAACTCGGTCTGTCGGTCCTTCTCGGAAAAACCGCGATAGCCTTCGAAGGTATCGAAGCAAATTATCCGTCGGTTGAAGTGCAAAGGCTCGAAAATGGCCCGCAGATTTTCGCAGACGACGGCGGTTTGCCCTCGCCACGTGCCCAGGTCGATGATTACGCCGGGCAGCATGACGATCTTCTCGTACAGCTCGCGAATCGCGAAGATGCGAGCCAACAGAGAGCCTCGCAAGAAAAGGCCCAACGAGCGCTCGGTTTCCTCTTCGGTCGCCGGGTAGTTCTTGAGCAATCCGAACAACTGGGCTCGAGCCTTCAGGCTGCTCTCCGCCGAATAGGAGATTTTCGTCGATTCGTGTTGGTCGTTCATTTTTCAGACAGCAATCGCATTCAACACAGCATGATCCACGGCGCGGTCGCAAGCGCTCCGGGCGTTTCTTAGCCTAAATGTCTTTGCGTACGAGGATCGTAAATTCGTACAGCCCGTAGTCATGCAGCAATGCCACGTGAGGCGAGAAGCTGCGCTTGCAGAAGTCGAAGTATTGGCATGGATCCGCGTAATACAGGCGGTCGACCATTTTGTCGGCGTCGGAGTAGATGGTCAGGCAATTGAAGGCAAACCCGCGTCGACTCAGGCGATCCATCGATCGAATCGTGTCGCGCATGCCAGCTTCCCATGCCGCGTGGGGAGTTCCGAGTTTGACGTTGAAGATGCCGCTCGCCACCGTGTAGTCGGCGACTGGCAGGTCCCCCGCGCCCGCGACGAACCTGCAGTGTGGCGCGTCCGAATGCAAGAGCCGCGCCTGCTCGATCATCGCCGGGCTGATATCTGCTCCCACATAGTCGCAGGCCATACCCAACCGCGCGAGATAGTCGTAGAAGGCGCCGTATCCGCAACCGAGGTCGTTTACAGACAGCGATTCAGAAGCATCGCGGAACAACCGCGAGAGCTGCCGAAAGCGGAGCCCCTGAGATTCGCCGTTCTTCCAGTCAACGCCCGCGGGCGTCGGGCCGTGTTTCGCCAGCTTGTCGCTGTAATAGCGACTCACTTCGGCCAGGGCTCCCCTGACCTCAGGCGCCGAGATTTTGCTGGCTTGGACTTCCGCCGTTTCGCGGCTCATGCGATCGCTCCCGTTGCCAGGCCGCCCTCGGCAGAGATGCCAAATAAAAATCGCGGGCTTTCAGGGCCTTCATTGAACAGCAGATCGATGATGCTGACGTGATGATCGAAGGGGGGATACAGCTGGCGGTATTCCGGATAACCGCTGTAGTCGGCGAACGACAGCGTCAGCCCTGCTTCTTCAAACAAGGCCGGCTCCAGATAATCGCGGGCCGATGGACCAGAAACATAATGCTTGGCGCCTGCCTGGCGGCAGAGATGGACGAGCCGTGCGGTCTTACCTGGCGCCGATGAATAGTCAGTCGACCAGGCGATCGACGTCGAAATGCCCAGCAACTCGCAGATGGCCTTGATGAAGCGGTAGTTGATCCGGCTGAGCAGATCTTCTTTGCACCCTAAAAGCAGTTCTTCGAAGATCGGCGCATACCGAGCGAAGTGCGGAGCACGGCGATAGCAACGTTGGATGGTCTGCCAGTGCCTGCCAGCCCAAGTCGCTTCGGCAATCTTTGTCTCGTCGATCCGTTGGTAGTACCTGCCTTTCACCTGGACGGGAATTGTCAGCCAGATCGGGCCCGACGGCGACTTGACGCGGTTGCGATTGCGCCAATCGCGCCGAGTGAACTGCATGTCGTCGAACAAAATGAACTCGTCCACGCTACGAATGAGGTCGAAGTATCCCTTCCAGGGGATATAGCTCGACTGTACGATCGCTACGGACTTGTCTGCCTTGTTTGGCGAAGTCGCATGTCGTGCCAGTCCCGCGTTCATGAGACCGGCGCCAGATTCTGGCAAGCTTGTTCAATTCGGGGCCGATGTGCGGCAATGTCGACCCGTCCTGCCCTTAAAAAAGCGGAGATTTTGTCGACAATCTCCGCCTGGTCGGCTTCGCTGATTTCGTGATAGAAGGGCAATCGTAACAGGCAACCGCTGATCTGTTCCGTGATCGGCAGTTGCCCTGGCTGATAGCCGAACCTGGCGCCCATCGGCGATGTGTGCAGCGGAACGTAATGGAAGACGGGATGAATGCCCCGCTCGCGCAGGTATTCGAGCAGTTCATCGCGAGTCTGCTGATCGCGGAGCAACACGTAGAACATGTGGTAATTGCTCGTGCAATCTTCCGGAATCTGCGGTAGGCGCAACAGCCCTTCGGCCTCGAGCGGCTTCAGCCGTTGGCGGTACTCTCGATAGATCGCGCGGCGCCGAGCGGAGATTTCATCGAACAGTTCCAACTGACCGTACAAGAAGGCGCAGCAGATTTCGCTCGGCACGTAGGAGCCGCCGCTATCCGTCCAAGTGTATTTGTCGACCTCGCCGCGAAAGAATTGTTTGCGGTTCGTGCCTTTGTCGCGGATGATCTCGGCGCGCTCGATCAATTGAGGATCGTTGATGCATAGCGCGCCCCCCTCGCCGCAAATATAGTTCTTCGTCTCGTGAAAGCTGTAACAGCCCAGATCGCCGATCGAACCCAAGGCCCTGTCGTTGTAAAAGGAGTTCACTCCTTGGGCGGCGTCTTCGACTACTCGCAAGCCATGTTTGCGGGCAATGGCCACGATCCGATCCATCTCGCAGCCGACGCCCGCATAGTGGACCGCGAAGATCGCCTTGGTGCGATCGGTGATGGCGTCTTCGAGGAGCGAATCATCGATGTTGAGCGTGTCAGGCCGAACGTCCACAAACACCGGCCTGGCGCCCAACCGAACGACGGCATTGGCCGTGGAGACGAACGTGAACGAGGGCAGGATGACTTCATCGCCGGGTCCCAACTCGCATAGCATCGCCGCCATTTCCAAGGCTGCCGTGCAAGAAGGCGTCATCAACACTTTGGAAATGGCAAACCGCTGTTCGAGTAGTTCCGAGCATTTCTGAGTGAAATGCCCGTCGCCGGCGATGTTTCCTAGCGCCACGGCCTGGGCGATGTAGTACAGCTCCTTGCCGGCAATAAAGGGCTTATTGAAGGGAATCGACTGCATAGAATGTTTTCGGCGCTCTGACAGGCAGGTGCACTTCGCCACCGATTGTGGCGAGCAAATATTCGTGAATTGCGAGCGAGGCATTCAAAATTGGTGTGCCCAGCGGATCAGCTCGTGTCAGTAGTTTTAAAAACGAGCGAATCGCCACACGTTTGACCGCAGCCGCGGTGAGCGAACCTCGCGACGCGTCAGCGTTCTTCCGTTCCGAAATTCGCGGCGCTGGCGCGCATGATCAAGTCGGCATGAATTGGCCCAATGCGGATCCTGCCACGGTTGCGCTATCTAGCGCGATTCGGGACGTTTTGCGGTTCATTCTGGCCGGCGCTAATTCGCGATTGGGCGCGACCGCCATGCAGCAAACCGGGATTAATCTGCACCGCTTCCGCCAGATGTTGCTCGGCCTGCTGTCGGGCGCCGGCACTGTACAGCACACGACCTAAGCTCAAATGAGCCTGCCAGTAGTCGGGGTTGACCTCAAGCGCTGCTCGATAACGTTCAATGGCCTTCTTCGGCTGGCCCTTCACTTCAGCCAACACGCCCAGGTTGTAGTGCGCTACGGCATTGCGAGGATTGATGCGGAGCACCGCCTCAAACGCGGCCATGCTCTCGTCCGGGCGGCGTAAGTGACCGAGGGCCATGCCCAGATTCTGTTGCCCGCGCTCATCCCGTGGCGATAATTCCACCCCTTTGCGCAACCAGCTCACGGCCTCGCGCGGGCGATTGCTCTCCAACAGCGCCACGCCATAGCTGTTATAAGCCACGGGATTCGGTTCCGTAACGTCGATTGCATGCCGCCACAGCGTCACGCTATTCAGCCAGTAGCCCGATTGACGCCAACTCGCCGCCGCGCAGGCGACCAGTAAGCTGGCGGCGACGAATCCCATCGTGCGCGGTCTTAAGGCGAGCCGTCTCGCTGCGTCGCAAGCGCCCCAGACGGCAGCCGCGAGCAATCCGATCACGGGCAAATACATATAGCGATCGGCCATGGCCTGATCCCCCACTTGCACGATGCCGATCACCGGAAAGAGCATGCCCAGATACCAGCACCAGCCGATGGCGAGATAGGGTCGCGTCCTCCGGGCGCCAAAGGCAAGCGCGCTGATCGCCAGAATCGCCGCTCCGGCTCCGATCGCTGGCCACATGGATATGCGATCGCGAGGATGCGGATAAAACACGGCGAGATCCGTCGGCCAGATGGTTTTTGCCAAGTAGCCCGCGTACGCAATCAGGGCGTTCATTACGCGAGCGGAGAACGACATCTCCTCGGCGGATCGGACCGCCCCCGCCTGGTGCTGCACCAACACGGTAACGACGCTCGACGCGGCGCTTAAAGCGAACATCGGGAGTTTTTCGGCGATCAGCCAGGGCCACGTTCGGCCGCGTTTGCACGCGAGCTGCTCGAAAACGCCCGGCGGAAGAGCCGATGGTTCGGCGGCCGAGCTGCGCGAAAGGGGCCAATAATCCAACAGCAGCAAGATGCAAGGCAGGGTCACGAGCATCGGTTTGGCCATTAAGCCGAGAGCAAACGTCAAGAGCACGAGCAGATACCAGCGCCATGTCGGGCTAGCTACATAGTGCAGATAAGCGAGCAGCGTGAGCATGGCGAATAGCGCGCTCAAGACGTCCTTGCGTTCTGCGATCCAAGCGACTGACTCGACGTGCAGCGGATGCAGCGCAAAGAACGCGGCGACGCACGCGCTTCTCGCCATCGCGCCGGTCATAAGCTGCAAGATCCGAAATAGCAGGACGCTGTTGGCAGCGTGCAGCAACACATTAGTAACGTGGAACCCTTTGGGACCGGCGCCGAACAACTGCGCATCAAGTTGCAACGAGAGCCAAGTCAGCGGGTGCCAATTCGCGCAGTCTGTGGCGGTTAGAGCCCAGCGAACCGAGTCGAACGTGAATCCCTCTTTAACGCGGGGATTGTTAGAGGCGTAAAGGTCGTCGTCGTAATTGTTGAAGCCTGCCCGCAACACAGGCGCATAGGCGACGCACGTCGTCGCCACCAACGCCGCGCTAATCCATATTTGCTGACGACGTCGAGCGACTTGCCGCGGTCGGTTCTTATTCAACGAACGCAATCTTTGACCGTTAGTCCAATCGCTGCTTCACAACGGTTAGGCTGCGGAAAGGCAATTAATAAATGATCCTCGTTTCGGGCAGGGCCTGACTCAGCTTTCGGACGCCGACGGCGGTTACGCGAGTGCGAGCGAGATCGAGAGTTTTGAGTGAGGTCAGCTGTTGCAGGTGAGCCAGGCCGGAATCGCTGATCGCCGTGTCATTCAAATAAAGAAACTCCAACCGTTCCAATTTGGCGAGGCTCGCCAAGCCAGCGTTCGTGATTCGGGTGCTGCGCAACGACAGCTCTTCCAGGCGCCGATGCCCCGCCAGCGCCGACAGCCCATCGTCGTCGATCTCGGTGTCGTGCAGCCATAGGGCTCGCAGCCCGCTGAGAGCCGCGAGGCAGCTTACATCGCGCGGTTCAATCCGCTTGCCTCCGAGATTCACTTGTGCCACGGTGGAAGTGTAGTCGTGGCCGAACCTTCGCTCGAGCCACAGGATTGGTGCAAAGGGCTCCTGGAAGGGCAGGTCGTCCGCGTAGACCACAACGCCGCGAAGACGCCGAATGTCACGCACGGCCTCGCCTTGCAACCGCGCCGAATGAATCCACCAGGCTCCCCAGACGACAAAAAACGCCGTGACAATCAAGCCTTCGCGCAACCATGGGCGCCGTATCCATTCACGATGCCAGGCTCGCCGCGAGGCGCCCCCGCTCAATGTCTCCATTTCCGACTCTCGCTCTGAGCGCCGCGAATCACGCTTGGCGCCGCTCGCCATGCAGCGCCATCCTCGCTAGTCGACCGCGATTATTGCTTCTCGTCTCTCGTCGAAGAATAGCACGACGCTCGGCAATCCGCCGATGGCGCTCAACTAGTCCGGTACTTCGTTGTCGCCGTAGGGGGATTGTTCGCTTGCCGTCACTAACTTGCGGAGCACGCGAGGATCGACGCTGCTACCGAGAGAGCGAACCGCTCCATCGCACATCAGCACGTTCGCTCCGCCGCTGTGCCAACTCCAGATTTCATCGTTTGGTCCGCAATCAGTCTGGCTCCAGGGACAATTGGGCGGTCCGCCAGGAGGCGAGGAATTCCCGTTTACCGCGGGGACGATCTTGGCAACCGTGCTGTTCGCCTGACCAGAGATTCCGCCGCCGCTGCCCGGCGACGCCCAACGGTTCATTACCAGGCGCTTACTCGGCGGCACGATGTCTCCCGGCGGCGCGCCGCCGGAAGCAATGTTGTTTGCAGCACACCATTGCGAATAAGTCACTTGTGCCGAACCGCTCCAAATGAGGGATGTCCCGCCGCTAAACACAGGGTCGGCATAGGGAGAGGTTGTATTGGGCGGCTCGTTCTCGAAGCTGCGCCCTGCGCTCTCGGCAATGGCGATCGTACGGCTCATGCCATCGATAATCGCGGCAATCGGAGTGCATCCCAGCTTTAGCGCCCCGTTCATGCGGCTCGCCGGATTACGAATCCCTGAACCGGGGTCGATGTCGCAGTAAACCGTCGGCATGTAGTCGGTGAGACCGTAGTCATTGGGATCTGGCTGCCGAATGGGGACGGTTGGACAGAGGAAATTTACGACGGCCACCTTCGCGAACGTCTGGTTGGCAGGGCATGCCGCATCGTTATAGGCGTAGGCCCCTTTGGCGTCTGCCGCGAGATAAGTCTCTTCGATGTAGGGCATGAGCTGAGAAAACGTCGACTGCAGCTCCACCGCCGTCTCCGGCGGAGTTTTGGACGGATCGGTTCCCATCCCGCCCGAGGGTAGCTTGCCTCGCACCTCGATGAACTGGTGCAACGCGACGCCTTGTTGGCGCAAGTTGTTCATGCATTGCGTTCGGCGGCCCGATTCCCGGCTGGCCTGCACGGCCGGGAGCAGCAGTGCCAGGAGCAAGCCGATTACCGAGATCAGTACAAGCAATTCCAGCACAGTGAACCCCGGCGCGCCAATGGCACAGCGACGACGCCTATTCACATTAGTCCTCCGTGCATCCGTTCTTTCGTTGTCGCCTCCTGAACGCATATCGAACCGACGGCTTGGAGCACGATTGCGTGGAACACAGCTCCGACCGACGTGCAACGCATGTTGGCTTGCCGCGGTCACGTCACATGCGCTTACTTTGTGGCCGCTCAGCCGACTCATTTCAGTTGGATATCAAGCGTGTTGTCCTGATCCTTGACGACAGTCAGCTTGACTTCCGACGTCTTAGGATCAAGGTACTTGGCAGGAACCCCGGGGGGCGTACCGGCATATTTCCCGTGCCGCGCGATGTCGTGCCGTACGATTGCTACGCGGTATTCGCCTGGCGCCAGACCATCCTGGCCGGGATAGGCGTTCGCCGTGAACGTCCCGTCCTTCTGCAACCTCGCTTCGCAAGGCGTACCAACTTCAATGTCCTCCGGCTCGAACAACACGGCGCCGGCATCAAGGGGGTTACCGTCGGCCAGAGTTATCTTGCCATGCACGGGCGCGGTAGCACGCCTCGGCAATGTTTTTTCTCCACAGCCCGCGACCACGAGCAGCATTGCGCACGCCGCACTCGCCAACCCCAACGTTCTTCCCGGCAGCAAATTCATCATCCTTAATTCCTTTAGTAAACAAGACAGGTCCCCCGGCGGCGAAGGCCGCCGGGGAACCCATGAACGAGCAAATACCAATCAAACAACCGACTATTCGATTAATAGTCGGTGGTTCCGGGCGGGACCTTCTCGGCGGCCGTCACCAGGTAGCGGAGCACGACCGGGTTGATGTCTTGCGACAAGCCGGTGACGTGACCGTCCATGAAGACCACATTCGCGTTGGCGCCGTGGAAGCTGAAGATCTCGTCGTTCGGACCGCAGTTCCCGGCAACAGTATTCCAGTTGCAGTTGCCCGGGCCGCCAAACGGATACGAGTTATTGTTGATGGCGCGCGACGAACCCACGCCGCCGCCAGCAGGCTGATTGCTCGGACCCGAAACGCCGAAGCCGGAATCCTCCTCAATCCACCGCCAGAAACCACGATAGCCACCCGCCGAAGCCGGCAACGTAGCCCCGCCGTTCGGGTCAAGGTAGGCGCCGGGCATCGTCTCATTGCGGCCGACGTCTTCGGCCAAGGCAATCGTCTTGCTCAAGCCGTCGACCAATTCGCCGATCGTGCTTCCGCCAGCATGCAAACCGCCGCCCAGGCGGGTCGCCTTGTTACGCATAGTGCCAGTGCCCGTGTAAAATGGATCGATATCCGTGTAGACCGTGGCGCCGTAGTCGGTGTAACCGTAGCCCATCGAATCAAGACCGCTCTTGGGACGCAACGGATTCGTGGGGCACAAGAACGTGGAAACCGCCTGCTGGCCAGGCAGCTTGCCGGTCAGGTCAACCTGCTGATTGGCCGTGTCATTGTAGTAATAGCGATTGTCGATCGAGTCGTACAATTCCTGCTGTTCGATGTACGGCAGGATGTAATAAAACACCGAGTAACCGCCAGGATTGCCAAGCGAAGCGGCAGCTTCGTTCGAACCGCCCGTTGAGACGGCCTCGCTCGTCGGGGCATCGAAGATGGTGCCCGGGGTCCATCCCCATCCGGTCGACGGGAATGACGTGCCGCGGGGATAGACGCCCGAGACGTATTGCGGGGCGCCGCTCGTTCCCGAATTGAAGTTCGTGCCTTCGCCGGCCGAGGGGAAGGCCTTGCGGCCGTCGTGGAAGGTGTGCAAGGCAAGGCCGATTTGCTTGAGGTTGTTCGCACAGGTATTGCGATTGGCCGCTTCGCGAGCCTTCTGCACCGCGGGCAGAAGCAGGGCGATCAACAAGCCGATAATGGCGATGACCACCAGCAGTTCGATCAGGGTAAAACCCTTCATTGACCGAGTCATTTTCATGAGGTTCATTCTCTCTCTAGGTAAACAAAAAACAAAACACGACTTGAAACAGCAGCAATGCAACGCTAAACACTCGCGGGCAACTCCTTGCTCGTCGCGTCCCGAATCCGACCGGAACTACAATTCCTTTCCGCGGCGGTCCTCCTTTAATTCATTTTCTCTGATTTCAATTTTCAATCCTCGCTGAAGTTCTTCCGATCGAGTCGCCAGCCCGTCTTGCCTCGCCACCTCGCTTCGTCGGACGGCTCGCGACGGGGGGCATTATGGAAAACGGATGTTAGCGGTCAATGCCTTGGATAATGAGAATTGCGCTAAATCCTGCCGCTACGAATGACAGCCGCTTGACGAGTCAGTTTCCGGGCGATGTCGTCGACGCTTTCTTATCGAGTTTTCTCTTGGCGGGCTTGTATTCCCCCAACATGCGTTCGCCATCGAGCCAATACTTTTGCTCGTCATCGACCTTCCAAGAGAAGACCAATCCGTCGCGCTGACTAGCCTCGGGCTTTCCGGCGACGTGAATATTGGCGATCGCGGTGGCGTCCATGATCGGCTGGTCCGTCTTCTTCGAGTAGCCGCGCAGCTGCTTATCCACAGACACGACCTCGACATTGACAGACGAATCTTTGGTCACATCGGCCCATTCCTTTGGACGGGCGCGGTCGAACCACGTTCCCAAGGAGCCGGCGGTCCCCTTGAAAGCCATCCGCTTGAGCGTTTTCCAGTCGCCATGCCCGAATGACTCGGCAGCCAACTTGGCGCGAGACCCAAGCTCGTCGGGCAATGGCTCGGCGGGTTCGAGCAACATCACCAGGCCATATAACAGCCCCAGCCCAAGAAGGCCTAGGGTGGTCCACTGCAATGGCCGGGGCAGGCCCCCCAGCACGCGAACGAACCAAGGAGACGGCGCCTCCGAGACCGGAGCGTCCAGCGCCATCGGGTCGACATCCGGCGGGCGTTCGCCCGAGACGGTGCCGTCGAGCGCACAATGAAATACCTTCTTGCACTGTTTGCACGTGAAAGTGCGATCGAGACGCGAGATTTTGACTTTGCCCTCCAGCCCGCAATTGGGGCACTGCACAGGCAAATACTGATACTCGCTTTGCTGCGCCTTGGCTTGCTGTGCCTTGGCAGCGGCGCTGGGAGCAGCGGCGCTGGGAGCAGCGGCAGCTTTCTTGGCGGCTGCTTGCGGATCGCTCGCAGATGAAGGAGCGCGGCCTGTCGCTGAGGAAGGCGTATTGCGGGCAGCGGGGCGTTTTGGAGTCTGGTCTGGCAAAAGGTTGCTCGCAGATTTTCCTTGGCGGGATTTCGCCAGTCGCCCGTCAAGCTAATGATCAATTACGAGGAAACCGTTCGGGAATTGTGAAAATCTCGCTCAGAGATGCTTAAATTCTTGCCAAACCTGAATTCTTGCCGCGATACAGCGACAGCTTCAATTGTCAGGATTTGGTTAGGCGACTTTCCACGGCCTGAGAGCCGCGCATAATGCGGGAGGTCCGTTCATGTGCTGAATAATTCTGACTAGCAGAATCCGCAGAATACCTGCGGGCGTACAATCCTCATGCTGCACAATAAAAAAGTCGTCGTCGTGTTGCCGGCCTACAAGGCGGCCAAGACGCTCGAGCAGACCTGTGCGGAAATTCCTCGCGACATTGTCGACGAGATCATTCTCGTCGACGATGCCAGCAACGACGACACAGCGCTGCTGGCTCATCAGCTAGGACTGCATGTGTTCGTGCACCAGTCCAACCTGGGCTACGGCGCCAACCAGAAAACTTGCTATCGCGAAGCGCTGGCCCTCGGCGCCGACATCGTCGTGATGCTGCACCCCGACTATCAGTACGATCCCCGCTTGATTTCCGCGATGGCGGGCATGGTCGCGTCGGAGGTGTACGACGTCGTGCTCGGCTCGCGGATCCTCGGCGGCACGGCGTTGAGTGGGGGCATGCCGAGATATAAGTATCTGTTCAATCGCGCGTTGACCCTCGTGCAGAATCTGCTGCTCGGGGCCAAGCTTTCCGAGTATCACACCGGCTATCGCGCCTTCTCTCGCCGAGTGCTCGAGTCGCTGCCTTTGCTGGCCAACTCCGACGACTTCGTGTTCGACAACCAAATGCTGACTCAGACCATCGCCTTCGGGTACCGCGTGGGCGAAGTCAGTTGCCCGACCAAGTACTTTGCCGAGGCCAGCTCGATCAGCTTCCGCCGCTCGGTGACCTACGGATTGGGCGTGTTGGCGACCAGTCTCCTATACCGCTGCTGGAAGTGGGGCCTTGTTAAGTCGAGCCGATTCAGCCGCAGCCCGACCTATCGGCTGCAGCCGAGTTACTACCGCTACGAACGCCGCGCCGGGCGGGTTGAAGAAAGCGCACACATGGTTCCCGACAACGAACGACCGTCGCTCGCGGGAATCGCGGAGTGATCGCATGGCTAGCGGTCCGCGGAGCGCGGGCGTGAAGCGTCGACTCAAATCCTCTGTTGGATTGGCGTCGACTCTTGTTGACCGTAGCGGAACCTCCACATCCGGCGAGCGCCGGGGCGCAGCCGAAACGGAGCGAAACTCGCAGCAGCGACTCTTGCCTCATGGCGCCCGACTGCTGGCGCTGCATTGCCTGGCGCTCATTTTGTTGACGCTCGCCGCCTACCGCTCTGCCGGAACACTGGGGTTCCTGCTCTACGACGACAACGACTACGTCACCGAGAACCCGCGCGTGCAGAACGGGTTGAATTGGGACGACGCATCGTGGGCGATGACGGCGACGTTCGCGGCCAATTGGCACCCCCTCACCTGGCTCTCTTTACAGCTAGACAATCAGTTGTACGGGCTGCAAGCCTATGGGTATCACTTCACCAACGTCTTATTGCACGCATCCGCCAGCGTCTTGCTGTTTCTCGTGTGGCGGAAAATGACCGGCGCCGTCTGGAAGAGCAGCCTGGTCGCGGCATTCTTCGCAGTGCATCCTCAGCATGTGGAGTCAGTCGCCTGGGTCGCAGAGCGAAAGGACGTGCTCAGCGCCGTTTTCTGGATGCTGACGTTGGCAGCTTATGTGCGCTATGCACGGCGCCCTTCTTGGCAGCGCCACGCCTGCGTGACGGCAAGTTTCACGCTCGGCCTGATGGCTAAGCCGATGCTGGTCACGCTGCCTGTCATTCTCTTGCTGCTTGATCATTGGCCGCTCGAGCGCTGGACCGCAGGCGATGATCCGCCGAAATCTAGTGCCGGGTCGTCTCGCGTTCGCCTAATCCTGGAGAAGCTGCCCTGGTTCGCCCTTTCGGCAGCGGCCGCCGTCATAACGATCTACGCGCAAAAACACGGCGGAGCGGTGGCCTCCATTGACGTGATTCCGTTTAGCCTGCGCTTGCAGAATGCCGTGACTAGCGTGGGCGAATATGTCGTCAAGACGCTCTGGCCCGCAGACTTGGCCGTGTTTTATCCGCATCCGTTTTACAGTCTGTCGGCTTGGAAAGTGGCAGGCGCAAGCTTGTTTATTTCCGCCATGAGCTGGCTGGCGTGGCGAGAGCGGAGTCGTCGGCCTTATGTCCTGACGGGCTGGTTGTGGTTCTTGATTTCGTTACTGCCGGTCATCGGACTGGTCCAGGTCGGCCGGCAGGCGATGGCCGATCGATATAATTACATCCCCAGCGTCGGCCTCTACGTGATGCTGATATGGACCATTGCAGAGCTGCTCCCGACTCGCGCTCGACGGTCGGTCGCCGCCGCGGCGGCAATCATATCGGTTTCCGCTTGTGTATTTCTGACACACGTTCAGTTGCAATATTGGACCAACGGCATTTTATTGTGGGAGCATGCAATGGCAGTCACGGGCCCCAACGCCGTCGGTCATAACTTCCTCAGCGGCGAACTCATGGCAGCGGATCGATTTGACGAAGCGGTGAATCATCTGCGGCAAGCGGTGGCGCTCGATCCTGCCTATTCCGATGCCTATAAGCATCTGGGCATTGCCTTGCGGCAAACGGGAAATTGGGCCGAAGCGGAACGGGCGTATCGCCAGGCAATCTTTCTCAATCCGCATGACGCGATTGCCATAAACAACCTGGGCTATCTGTTCATGCGACAAGGCAAGCAGCCGCAGGCGCAGAGCGAGTTTAAGCGTGCGCTGGAGCTACAACCCACGCTGGCCATGGCCGCGGCGAATTACGGCGAGTCGCTCGAGCGCGAAGGTCGCATTGCAGCGGCGACGTTGCGATTTCGCGATGCCGTGCGAATGGCGCCTCGCAACGTGATGTACCGACTGAAACTCGCGTTAGCGCTCGAAAACGAGGGGCTCCGCCGGGAGGCCGACGCAGAATTCGAGTATGCTCGAAGTTTAGAGCCGCAATGGCAGGAGACGGCGTGCGTCACGGCGTGGCAGCTTGCCACAGATCCGCAGCCGGCCAAACGAGATTCGTATCAGGCTCTTGCATACGCGCGCCAAGCGTGCCGCGGCGAGTTCGCCACACGGTCCGATTGCCTGGACGTACTGGCCGCCGCCTATGCCAATGCGGGCGAATTCAAGCAGGCCATCGCTTCAGCAAAAGAAGCCTTGCAGTTGGCCAAAGCAGGCGGACGGGCCGAAATGGCAGCGCAGATTGACGACCGATTAGCTCTTTACTGCGAACAGAAACCTTATCGCCAGCATGCGGCGGTCGGAGTTTCGCCGCAGTGAAGCCGAGCGATCGCCAGGCAACGATTTCGTGAGGCGTGCATTAGATTCTGATTCACGGGCCAGAATCGCCAGGCAACTCATTGCTCAAACCGCGGCTCGATGATTTAATTCGTCGCGCAGGGCAAATGTCGTTCAAACGTCGGACCGGGCGTCGGCACGCGAGCGTCGCTGAAATGCGTTGTCACCGGTGCAATTCACTCGCCGAGCGCGTCCCACAACCATCGCGCACGTCGTATCGCTGCACCGCCTGCGGGAGCGCTTGGAGTTTGCTAACGACGACCGTGGCGTCAGAGCAGGCTCGCGATGCGTTTGATCTATCGAGCGGCGCGATATCGTCTACAAACGTCACGATCAAATGGCGTTCTCCCCGCAAGCGATTGATCAGCATCAAATTGGCCGTGATCGCGGCGTCGGCAGTTCTGCTCTTGCTATTTGCCGGCTGGGGTCTGCATCGAGCCTGGCGGGTTTTGCGAGCGAGGGAGGCGAAGCAAACCGCCGTAACTCAGGCGCCGCCAGACACTCAGCAGGAACAATCAACATGGTTGCCCGATCCCGCAATCGCAGCGACCTTGAACGGCGAAGCGGGGATCGCCTCCTACCATTTCCGCGCGCCGGCCGATTTTTCCCCATTTCCTTTGCGTCAGCAACCTGCCTGGTTGCCGCGAGGCGCTTCCTATCTCGGCGCGAGTTGGATTCGAACGCCCGGCCGGCAAGCGTTGATCGTCGCCAGCGAAATCAAATACCCGACGGCCGAGATGAATGGGGACGACCTGAGCCAGGCACTCGAACGATTCTATGACCGCATGCAGCGAAACGTCAGAGCGTCGAATTTCGTGGGGGACGCCGGCGAGATTGGCTCTCTCGCCGGCAAGCGATTTATCAAGGCAGCATTCTCCGGCGCCATCAAGTTCGATCAGGATCTGCCTCGCCAGGAAAGAGCCGGTCAAGTGCTGATTCACTTGGAAGGCAATGTGGAATTCACGTTCTATTTCTTGTGCGATGCCGAAGGCAGCAGAGATTTATACCGCCAACTCGAAACGTCCCTGCTCACCTTACGTGACGATGGCCACTCGCGCGTCGGGCCGACCGGTTTGAAAGCGATTCAAGTCCGTCAGGAATAGGACGGCTGCCGGACCTCCTCCAGAGATTGCGTGACTCTCTGGCTGATCTGGGCGGCGTGAATGAGCGTTGCATGGCGGATCATACTCACCGCCCGCAGGGAGCCTCAGCGGCCGGACATCTTTACCTGTTTGCCGAACTTGGCGGGCGTGGCCATCGATACGGGCAACCTGTCTTACCCAGACGGAACGCTGCTGCCCAACGGGCCTGCGGATTGCAAAACTTTACCTGGCTATAGGCGACTTTGCGGACTTTAGCGCCTATGCACAGCAGCTTGGATCGGCCCAAGTCCCTGTTCAGGTGGCGACGATCTTTCAGCCGGGCAACCTTCGTTTTGAAAATCGGCTGCGCAGACAAACGGAAGCAGAAGAAGTCGGAACCATCGAGATTGTCTCGCTACGACAGCTAGACAATTGGACCGACTTGCTCCCCGGCGTGATCGATCTTACTCTCCACCGCTGAGTGACGAACCATGAACGTCGCGCGATTCTTTGTCCTCTGGATTATCCTGGTCGCGATCTCTTCCCTCTCGCGTTCAGCGATTGCCGACGGCCTGGTTCGCGACGGCGTGGGACCCATTTCGATCGGCCGCGGCGGAACCAACCTCGGTTTTGCCGACAACACGGCCATCATCATGGACAATCCGGGCGCGCTGGTGAACGTGGCGAACGACGGCATGTTCGAATTCGGCGCCGACACGGTAGTCAGCCAGGTCCACTATACGGACGTAAAACCCAACGACGTACAGTCCGCCATCCGGCCCATTCCCATTCCCGATATCGGCTATATCCGCCGCAGCAAGGACAAACGATGGGCTTGGGGGTTGGGCGTGTTCGGGCCCCAGGGGTTCGGCGCGTCGTACGAATTCCAGAATTCATTTGCAGGCCCGCAGCAATACAAGTCGTTCGCCGCGGTCGGCAAAGTGCTGCCTACGCTATCCTACCGGGTGACCGATCGACTCTCGATCGGCGGCAGCGTGGGCATTGCGGCCAGCTATCTGAACTTGGAAGGTCCGTTGTTCATGCCCAGCGGCAGCCTGGCGGGCGCTCCGGCCATCGTCAACCTGCAAGGCTTTGGCGTGGCGCCGGTCGGCTCCTTCGGCTTGCAATACAAATTGACGGAGAAGACTACGCTCGGCCTGAGCTACACCAGCATGACCAAGTTCCACATGGGCGGAGTCATGAACGCCAACATCTATGGCGTCACGCCGCTTCCCGTTTATAGCCGCTTTTCATCCTCGACCGACATCAACTGGCCGCGTTCCGTCGGCATCGGGCTGGCCCATAAGATCAACCGCAAGCACCAGGTCGGGGCCGATGTGATCTGGTACGACTGGAAGCATGCTTATAGCGGCGTGGGAATTAACCTGACCAATCCGTCGAACCCGATGGTTCCGCTGCTGACCGGCCCCACCATTGCGCAGCGATTGCCGCTGAACTGGCACGATACGGTTTCCATGCGATTGGGCTATCAATGGATGCCTAATTCGATCAATACCTTCCGCGCCGGCTACGTTTATCACGCAAGCCCCACGCCGAGCAATACGCTGACCCCGTATACCGACGGTGTCTTGCTGCATGCGTTCAGCGGCGGATACAGCCGCAAGATCGGCCGGGCTTATTTGAATACGGCCTATCAATTCACGTTCGGTCCGACGCGAAGAGAGGGGACCAGCGCACTGGCCGGTGGAGACTTCTCGAACAGCACGCTGCACGCCCAAGCTCATATCGGCTCTATAAGCTTGCTGGTGCCGTTCTAAGTGCGTGCCGAACAGATGCGCGGCCGCTGTGAGCACAGATGGCGGCCAACCAATCGCAGCGGCCCGATGACGGCCATACCGCCGCCTTAACCCGGATTATTCACCAACCACCGCGATAGCCTGACGGACTACTGTTCACACGAACCCGAAGCGCCAGCGAGGGAGGGCGGTCGCCGGTAGGCGGCCCTTCGAGAGCGTTCGCCCTTGCTGGCGCTTCGGGTTCGTATGGGCCGATGAATAATCCGCCTTAAGCGCCGGCAGAAACCTGCCAAGGGGCGGCTACCAGCCCTAGTTGCTCGAGCATGGCAAAGAAGTCGGGAATCCCCCAATGCTCAGCCATTCGCCCCTCGGCAATCCGCAGAATGTGGATTTCCTTGATTGAAAACCGCCGACCGCTCGGCGGAGCGCCGACGAAGTCTCGCTGATGCGTGCCGGTTGAGGTAATCAGCGCCACCACCTTGTCGCCTTCGGCAATCAATTGCTCGATCGTCGAATGAAAGTCGGGGAAGGCGCCGTGCAGCACCATCAGTCGCTGCTGAAGGCCCTCAATCCCCGAGGACATTCCCGGCAGCGGCGTATGATCCAGAAAATTTGGGCTGACAAGTTCGTCGACCGCTTCCAGGCGGCAGCTATTGACCAATTCGTCCCAGACGCGCCGCACGATTTGCTTGTTGCTTTCGAGAGACATATTCGCTTGCCTGCCAATACAGGGTTCAGGTTCGGTCTTCCAATACTAGAATGCCGAGCGAGCGGCAGCCGCCTCAGACGGCCGTCGCTACCGAGCCGCAGCTTGAGTCGAGGCCGGCGCCTGCGGTTTCCACTCGCGGCCGCAGCCGGACCATGAAACCGCGCTCCGGGCGCAACGTGATCATCGGCCGCACGCTCAGCTCCGCCGCGTCCGCCGGTTCGACTTCAAAGGCGCGGGTAAACAAGGACGAGATCGTCACGCCTTCCATGTCTGCCAGTCCTTTGCCGATACACATCCGCGGCCCTTCGCCAAACGGCAAGTACGATCCTGGCGCCGGTTGGCGTCCGTTCAAAAACCGCTGTGGGTTGAATTCGTCGCCATCAGGGCAGTACTTGCGGTGCATGACGTAGGGGCTCCAGATCAGGTTGGAGCCCGGGGGAATCGAGTACTCGCCGAGCTGCGTCCTTTCCGCCACGGTCCGATCCATCATGGGGACCGAGGGGAACACCCGCAGCGTTTCCTTCCAGATCGCCTCGGTCAGCGGAAGAGAGTCGAGCGGAGCCTCATCCGCCGGCAACTCGCGAGATTCCGCAAACAACTCGTCCTGCAAATGCGGACGACGCGCCAACAGGCCCAACAGAAACGCGACGGAGCCTGCCGTGGTTTCGTGTCCTGCCACGAATAACGTCATCACGTGATCGCGCAATTCAACGCCCTCGAACCCGGCCTCGAATAGCAGCGACAAGACGTCGCAACGTTCGCCGCGCGCCGCCTTCGTCTCGCCGCGACGCTGCTCGATGACGCGGTTGACCACCGACTCAAGCGTGGCGAGCGCAGCCAGAAATTTTCGCTTGCGCGGGGTATTCCATTTCTCAGGGACCAGCGACCAGATGCGATAACGTGCATACGCGTTGCACACATCGACGGCGTGACGAGCCTCCTCGAGGTCGATATCGCCAGGCGATGCGCCAAACAGCAGTTCCAAGGCAACGTGGAGCATGAGCTCGGTCGTCACCGCGTCGAGATCGATGGCCGCCCCCGAGGGAGCTTTGCGCAGGCGCTCAATCATTTCCCGCGCATGTCGAATGACGATTTGCTGCTGTTGCGGCAGTAGCCCCGGACGAAATGCGTATTGCACGCGGCGACGTGCGTCGATCCAAGCCTGGCCGTCCAGGGTCACCAGCCCCTTGCCTAGCACCATCTGCAACTTTTTGAACAGAGAGCCCTTTTGAAACCGCTTGGGATCTCCCAGCATCTGTTTCACTAATTCGGGCTCGGTCACCAGGAAGTACGGCGCCCCGACCCAGCCCAATCGCACGATGTCATGCTCCAGGCCGACTTTGAGCAGATACGGCAAGGGCCGATACATCATGTGAAATAACATCCACGGCGGACAAAACCGCGCAGCCGGAAGCGCCGGCGGATCCTTAAGCGTGCTCGCCCCCATTGCGTTGTCGTTCACATCCGCGTCCTTGAAAAGCGTGCCTTTTTCCATTGTGTTTCCGGGAGTTCCTTGGCGGTTGCCCGTTTAAATGCTAAGGAGCGCCCGGTTACAGGTATCTACGTCAGCCGAAAGGCGTACGCAAACTGGCCCAAGGGAAGCCCTAAGAACTGATCGCAATCGGGGCACTCGGAGGCGGGGGTCCAATTGCACGGTCGCAACGGACTTTTGTTAAGCAACGACTTTCCCGAGGACGACTCAATATTCGACTTACTCCGTTGCTGCGGCGGCGGTTGTGAGAATCTGACGGTAAGGCGCTCTATTCCAGAGGTCAGATGGCGTTATGACGAAACTCGGGCGACTATTCTGTTTGGCGGTCGTCGCCACTGCGGCGGCCTCGGAGAGCTTTGCCCAGAGCGAAGCGATTCCCGGCGGCAGACCCATACAACCGTTATTTCCGGAACCGCCCGCAGGCAGCATTTCCGAGGGATATGCGCGCGACGTGCCGCCTGTGTCGCGATTGCCGGAATCCGAGCCTTCCCCAGGATTGGCCCCGCCCCAAGGTTTCTTATCCGGCGGCTTATCCGGACTCACAGACGGGATTACCCTGCCGCCCGCCGTCTATCGCCTTTACGGCGGCGCCGACTACTTGCTGCTGCGAATGCACTTCAGCGAAGCGATCGCCTTCGTCACGGTGACCGATTCGCTGCAAAATGGCCTGCCTCACGAACAGTCTCAAGCTCGGGAATTGAACTTTAGCTATAACTCGGCGTTCCGCACTTACCTGGGCTATCATCTGGCGCCCCAGGCCGACCTGCAGTTCACCTTTCTGCATTTCAACACCAGCGTTTCAGTGAACGGCACGTCGTCGTCGCCAGCGCAATTCAACATCGATGCGTTCGCCGACCGAGCTGGTTTCGGCCAGTCCATCCAGACCAATGCCAGCGTGCAGTTAAACGCGTTCGATTTCGATTATGTGAAGCCGCTGTCCTTCCATAACGGTCGCTTGAACTTGCGCGCAGCAGCCGGCGTGCGCCTTGCCGACGTTCGACAAAGCTATGGTTCGAACACCTACGATGCGCTAGGTAATGTGATGGGGCAAGGAACGTTTGCCACGCATTTCTTCGGGGCCGGCCCGCACTTTGGTTTGCAAGCACAAGCTCGGCAACATGCGAATAGCCCGTTCTCGCTGCTGGCCCACGGGGCGGGCTCGCTGTTGGTAGGCGGCTACGATATTTCTTCGGGCGCCGTGTTCACGGGGGTGGGCGGAGCGGACCAACTGGCGAGCCGAACTCTGACCGTACCGGTGATCGAAGCCGAACTCGGCGCCGCCTGGCAGCCGACGCCCGCATTTACTCTGTCGGCCGGCTGGATGTTTCAGGCCTGGTGGGATTTGGGAGTTTCGGGCGGCACGAACGGCGGCAAATACATCGAAGTCGACGACTCGAACATCATGGCATTCGACGGTCTGTTTACACGCGCGATGTTTCGTTATTGATGCCACAGCGCTCGGCCAGCCGGCAGGCCTGCCGGTAAATGCCGTCAATATCGAGACCGACTTCCTGAAGCTGTTCCTCTCGTTCTGCATGCAGAACGAACCGGTCTGGAAGCCCGAGGCGCACGAGATTTCGCACATCGATTTGCGCGGCATTGGCCGCTTCCAGTACGGCGCTGCCGAAGCCGCCAGCTAAGGTTCCCTCTTCGACGGTCAGCACAAAGCCGCACTCAGAAATGGCCCGCAAGATTGTCTCCTCGTCGATCGGCTTGGCGAAGCGAGCGTTGATCACGCCCACGTCGAGCCCGTCGTTTCGCAGTTTCTCGGCGGCGCGAACGCACGAGCCTAGCAACGTGCCATAGGCGATCAGCATGCCGTCGCGGCCCCACTGCAAGATTTCAGCGCGTCCGTGCTCCACGGGCTGCACTTCGCGTTCGATGCGTTCTTCCTGTTCCTTCGGGTAGCGAATCGCGGTTGGCCCCGGATGTTCGGTGGCAAAATCGATCATCAGCGGCACGTCGAGCGCGTCGCCGGGAGACATGATCGTCATATTGGGTAACGACCGCACGTAGACCGTGTCGAACGAGCCATGATGCGTCGGGCCGTCGGGACCGGTGAATCCCGCGCGATCCATGCACAACGTCACGGGCAAATTCTGCAGCGACACCTCCTGGAAGATCTGATCGTACGAACGTTGCATAAAAGTCGAATAGATCGAGACGATCGGACGCACGCCGCTCTTGGCCAATCCGGCTGCAAAGGCGACAGCGTGCGACTCGCAAATTCCGGTGTCGAAGAACCGCTCGGGCATATTCGCCCGCACCTTTTGCAGCTTGTTCCCTTCGCACATGGCGGCCACGATCGTCGCCACTTTGGGGTTCCGTTGCATGGTCGCGTAGATGGCTTCGCTGACCGCGTGCGTGTAGGTTCGCGGCGATGCCTTGGCCAGCGGGATGACTTCCTTGCCGTTCCATTCAAACTGCGTTGGCGCGTGGAATTTCACGGGATCCGCGGCGGCGGGCTCGAATCCATGGCCTTTCTTGGTCAATGCATGAATTAAGATCGGGCCGCCGGCCGGCGCCAGATCGCGGAAAATCTGGGTCAGCATTCCCACGTCGTGACCATCGACTGGCCCGATATAACGAAATCCGAAATCTTCAAACAGCGTGCCGAAGCTTTTGGGCCCGCGCTGCGCCGCAGGGGGCGGCGTTTGTCCCGCGGCTTCCAGAGCTTCTCGTTCGCGCTTCGATCTTCGCAAGCCAATCGGATAATCGGTGACTGGCGTCTTATCGAGATACGCGGCCACCGAACCGACGCGCGGACAAATCGACATTTGGTTGTCGTTCAAAATGACCAGCAGATTCTTTCTCAAGAAACCGGCATGATTGAGCGCTTCGAACACAATGCCGCTGGGCAACGCCCCGTCGCCAATCACGGCGACCGTCCGCCGATCGCCGCCACCGAGCAGTTCGTCGCCCGCGCGCAGGCCCAGAGCGCTCGAGACGCTGCACCCGGCATGTCCGGTCATGAACAAGTCATAGTCGCTTTCCGCCGGATTGGGGAAGCCCATCAGGCCCCCTTTCGTCCGGATGGTGTGCATCTGGTAGTAGCGACCGGTGATCATTTTCTGCGGATAAATCTGGTGCCCGGTGTCCCAGACCAGCCGATCGCGAGTGAAGTCATACGCCGCGTGCAGCGCCAAGCACAATTCGACCACGCCCAAGTTCGACGCGAAGTGTGCGCTGCGGAGGCGCAGGATGCCGCGCAACTCCTCGCGTATCTCTCGCGCCAACTGCTGCAGTTCTTCGACGCTATAGTCGTGCAGTTCGAGCGGAGTGACTAGTCGGGAAAGCAAATGATCCATCACTCAGTCCTCTTCAGTATGAAATGCGCCAAGGCGCGTAGATGTTCAGCACGCGGGCCCAACGGCAAGAGGGCATCGCAGGCCTCGGAAACCAACTGTTCTGCGCGGAGGCGCGACTCCGTCAGTCCCAGCAATTCGGGAAAGCTCGGCGGCGAGGCCGCGCCAGCTTGGATCTCATGAGTCGCCGGCGCGGCGTCCTGCTCGTGATCGAGGATGTCGTCGACAATCTGAAACACCAGGCCGATCCGGCGGCCGTACTGTTCGATAGCGCGCCGGGCTCGGTCGCCGGCTCCCGCCGAAATAGCGCCCATGCGGACCGAGGCCAGACATAAAGCGCCGGTCTTGCGAGCATGAATGGCCTCGAGCCGCGAGAGCGACGCTTCCCGATCGTGGGATGGCCCTAAACCGGCCAGATCGTCGGCTTGTCCGCCGACCATGCCGGCGGCGCCGGCCGCCGTACTCAATTCCAGCACGCATGCCGCAGCCGCCGCTGGATCGGAAATCTCGCGGCTCAACAGCTCAAAAGCGAGCGTCAATAGGGCATCGCCCGCCAGGATTGCGGTCGCCTCGTCAAAGGCCTTGTGGACGGTTGGCCTGCCGCGGCGCAAGTCGTCGTTGTCGAGAGCCGGCAGGTCATCGTGGATCAGCGAATATGCGTGGATGCACTCCAGGGCGCACGCCGCGGGCATGGCAAGTTCTTCGGCGCCGCCACAAGCGGCGCACGACATCAATGACAGCAAAGGCCGCACGCGTTTTCCGCCTGACAGTACGGCATAACGCATGGCGGCGGCCAGCTTCGCCGGGCACTCGGGTTCTCGCGGCAACCAGCGGTCTAGCGCGGCGTCGATCGCCGTTCGCCGCTCGCGGCAAGACTCCTGAAACAGCGCCGTCGGAACTTCGACAAGGGCCGTTGCGGAGGGCGAGACGTTGCTAGCAGGTAAAGTCGGCATGGTTGATATTCACTTTCGACACACGAGGTCGCTCATGTCGCCGCCCGCAATCGCTGCGTCTACGACATACGAACATTAGTCCACAGTTCCACGAAGCGTCGGATGCCCGGCCGGCGCCAGACAATAACCGCGATTCATGGCGGTTGTTCAACACGTAATCGCACTTTTTGCTTCGATCAAAGCGTCCAATTCCTGCCTTAGCTTGGGCAGGATGGAATCGTAAGGATAGGCGCCTAAGTCCTCGCCGCCTCGCTTAAGGTTCACGAAATTCGGTCCGCACCACAGCCCTAAGTCGGCATCATCGGTTTCGCCCGGCCCGTTGACCCGGCAGCCCATCACCGCGATGGTGATGGCATGGTCTTTGGCGTAAGCGGTCATTTCCTTCACCTGCTGCGCCAGTTCGACGAAGGCTTCGTTCTCGACTCGCGAGCAACTGGGGCAACTGATGATATTCAAGGTTTGCAGGCCGTAGTCGACGACGCTGCGCACGCGACCGGCTGCAATGTCGGCCAGAATCTGCCGTCCGGCGGCGATTTCTTCCGGCTTGCGTGCGTTGGGAACCGTCAGCGACACGCGGATCGTATCGCCGATGCCGCGACTGATGAGCTGCTCGAAGGCGATTCGCGTTTTAATAATGCCGTCCGGCGGGATGCCCGCCTCGGTGACGCCCAAGTGGATGGGTACGTCCGGACGCTCGGCGGCGAAACGCCGGTTGACCTCGACCACCTTCTTCGGGTCGGAGTCCTTCAGCGAGACGCAATACCGGGTGAAGCCCAGCGAATCAAGCAGCGCGCAGTGCTCCAAGGCGCTCTCGAGCATGGGTGAAATCGAGTCCTTGGCGTCGTACTTATCCAGCTTCGCAGGGTCGACCGAGCCGCAATTGACGCCTACGCGAATGGCGCAATCATTCTTGCCTGCCACGTCGGCCAGAAACTTGACCTTGTCCTGCCAGCGCTTCTCGCGTTCGTGATGATAAAGATGCCCGGGGTTGTAGCGGACTTTATCGACGTGCGGGGCCACAAGCGATGCCAGCCGGTAATTTTCCTGCAAGTCGACGGAGAGATTCGCCTTCGTGCGGCGGCGAATCTCAGCCAGGGCCTCCGCGTCGCGAGCATTATCGACGGCGATCCGCACCACGTCGGCGCCGGCATCGACCAAGGCGTTCGCCTGAGCCGCGGTGGCCTCGATGTCTTGCGTATGCGTGGCACACATGCTTTGCACGGCGATCGGGTGTTTCTCGCCGATCGTCACCGAGCCGATCCGGACGGCTCGCGTCGGGTTGCGCGGAAGATTATTCATGAGATATCCTCGGGTAAATTGCGAATAAGAAATTAACCGGCGACAGGAGAACCTTCGTGCGCTGTTGTCGCACGCAACGCTCGCGGCAGCGGGAAGACTACGTCTTCTTCGCGCACCACGCGGTTTTCCACCTCGGCGCCGTAACAAGACTGCAACCAGTCAAGGCACTCGACCACCAGTTTTTCAGGCGCACTGGCTCCTGCCGTGAGAGCGATCCTCTCCACGCCTTCCAGCCACGCCGGGTCGATGTCTTCCACGTCATCGATCAAGTAAGCGCGGGCGCCGTGCTGCCGTGCGACTTCGGCCAGCCTGATCGAGTTTGAGCTATTGTCGCTGCCCACGACCAGCACGACCTCGACTTCACGCGCCAGCTCTCGTACTGCTTCCTGGCGGTTCTGCGTGGCGTAGCAGATATCCTCTTTCGGAGGACTGGCAATGTTTGGATATCGGGCCCGCAAGGCGGCAATCACGCGGTTCGCGTCGTCGACGCTCAGAGTAGTCTGAGTGAGATAGGCCACGCGGTCGGCGTCGGGCAGATCCAGACTCGCAACATCCTCGGGCGTTTCGACAAGCACGATTTGTCCCGGTGCTTCGCCCATCGTGCCGATTACTTCGTCATGCCCCTCGTGACCAATGAGCACGATCGTGTAACCGTCTCGTGCAAAACGGACCGCCTCCAAGTGGACCTTCGTGACCAGCGGGCAGGTGGCGTCGATCGTATGCAATTTCCGCTGCCGAGCCTGCTCGCGGACGGCGGGCGAAACGCCATGCGCGCTATACAGCAAATTGGCGCCGATCGGCGCTTCATCGATCGAGTTCACGAAAATCACGCCGCGGCGCTGGAAATCGTCGACAACGTGCTTGTTGTGGACGATTTCGTGGAACACGTACAGGGGCGCCCCGAGCAGGTCGAGCGCTCGCTCGAGGCTGCGCACGACCATCACTACGCCCGCACAAAAGCCGTGCGGATTCGCTAATAACACTTTCATATCACCACCGGTTCTGTCAGGAGATTAGGGCCACACGTCGTCTCGTCAGCTTGGTAAGACTCGTGCTCGGCGAACTTCTCGCGGATTTGAACAAATTCGTTTTCACACGCCAGGAAGGCCTCGACCACATCGGGGTCGAAATGCGTCCCGGCTTCCTCGACAAGGATCGAGCGCGTCAGCTCGTGCGCGAAGGCTTCTTTGTAGGAGCGTTTGCTGGTCAGTGCGTCGTAGACGTCGGCCAGCGCCACGATTCGCCCGCAAAGGGGAATCTCCTGGCCCGCCAATCCATGCGGGTAACCGGCGCCGTCCCAACGCTCGTGATGGCTCAAGGCAATATCGCGGCCTAGCCGCAAGAAGGCGGCGTTCGGATGCTGGCGAAGTGCGGCATTCAGGGTTTCGGCGCCGATCAGCGTGTGCCGCTTCATGACTTCGAATTCCCAATTGCTCAACCTGCCGGCCTTCAGCAGCACGCTATCGGGTATGCCGACTTTGCCGATGTCGTGCAGCGGACTGGTAAGGTAAATCATCCGCGCGTAGTCGGCGTTGATTTGATCGCCGAGTTTTGGCGAGTCCGCGAGGCGCCTGGCGAGAACGCTCGCATAGCATCGCATTCGCTCCAGATGAGCTCCCGTTTCCGGATCGCGCGATTCGGCCAGCTTGGCGAGCGCAAAAATCGCCAGATCGCGAGTTTCCAAGGCAAGCACCCGCCGGCCAGAATGCAATCTGAATCGCAATTCCGCGGGATCGAACGGCTTGGTCATGAAGTCATCCGCCCCTGCCGCCAGCCCTTCGATCATGTCTTTCTTCTCGCCGCGCGACGTCAGCAAGATCACGTACACGTAACTGCAGAAATCGCGGGCCCGAATTTGCCGGCACAATTCGATGCCGTCCATTTCCGGCATCATCCAATCGGTGATGACAAGCTGGCACGCGCCTTGATTCAGAAGCTCTAATGCTTCGCGGCCGTTCCCGGCCACCTCAACCTGGTAACCTGCCTGCTCGACGGTCCGCCGGGAAATGGCGAGCGATACTTCGTCGTCGTCAACGATCAGGATTCGTAAATCGGTCCCCGGCATATTCAATTTCTCTTAACTGCTTTTGGCGGAATTCGTCTCTTGGATGGGCGAGTGCATTCTCTTGCCGTTTAACGAACGGCAAGCACCTCTCGGTGATAACTTCGAAACCGCTCGAGTTCGTCACGGAGTTCCGCAAAGCAATCTTCAATCTCGTCCAAGGCCTGTTTGCGACCGAGCGCCTCGAGCCGCGCTGCGGCGGCAGCCAAGGGCTCGGCGGAAAGGCTTGCCGCGGCGCCTTTCAGTCGATGGGCGAGCTGCGCCGTTTGCTCGGCATCGTGCGCGGCCACGCGCTGTTCCAGTTGCTGGACGTCGAGGTCGGCTTGCCGCTCGAATTTTTCCAGCAGCACTTTCACGAAGTCCCAATCGCCCATGAAGCGCTCGGCGACTGCATCGCGGTTCCATGGCGCGGCGGCCGGAATCGCTTGGGCAGGCGCCGACGCCGCAATGGGCGCCGCAGCCGGACGTTCAGGCTCTTGCTCGACCGCAGCCGCCTCGCATTCCGGCGCCTCGTCAAGGTGCGATAAAAATCGTTCCAGGGCGTCAAACAGCTCTTCGCGATTGAGCGGCTTTTTCAGGTAGTCGGTCATACCCGCTTCCAGGCACCGCTGACGATCTCCTTCGAGAGCGTTGGCGGTCAGTGCGACGATCGGCAGCGGCGACTTCTTGCCGCTTGTCCGCTCTGCCTGGCGAATGGTGCGCGTCGCTTCGTAGCCATCCATCTCCGGCATCTGACAGTCCATCAGAATGAGGTCGTATGTTCGTTGGGCGACCGCCTCGACCGCTTCCTTGCCGTTGCCGCGAATCTCGCAACGGTATCCAGCCGCCTTGAGCATCTCGACGGCCACGAGTTGATTGACTTCATTGTCCTCGACAAGCAAAATCTTCGCGGTTTTCGGCGTGGATGAACGGCGCGGCCGGCGCGATTTCGATGCCGCCGCGTTGCCGCCCGCTTTCTCAACCAGCGAAGGCTTCAGCCCAGACATCATGGCGTCGAGCAGCCGTGACGCCGTGATAGGCTTGCGCAAACAACTGAGAATGCCGCTTTCGGCCAATTTGGCTTCGCCAGGTTGATCTTGGAGGCCCGTCATGACATACAGCAGCGTGTCGCGCAAAGCCGGGATGGCCTTGATCGCTCCGGCCAATTCATCGCCGCGCAACGTCGGCATGCAGAGATCGAGAATGGCGACCTGGAAAGCGCGGCCGGCCGTCGCTGCGGAACGAAGCAAAGCCAAAGCTGCAGGGCCATCTTCTGCGGTCCGGCACTCGCAGCCCCAGGCAGTCAACTGGCGCTCGAGCGATGCCAGCACCGACGGGCTGTCATCAACGCACAACACTCGCAAGCCTTGCAGCGGCTTGGCCGCCGCCAACTCGGCGCGTCGTTGACTTTCTGCGCTGCGCTGTAACCTGACCGTGAATGAGAAGGTCGAACCCTTTCCGTGTTCGCTTTCCACGGAAATCTCTCCTCCCATCATCTCCGCCAATTTCTTGCAGATGGACAATCCCAGGCCGGTGCCCCCGAATTTACGCGTCGTCGACGAATCGACCTGCGAGAACGAGTGGAAGAGTCGCGACTGCAACTCTTTGGGAATTCCGGTGCCGGTGTCCGACACGCTGCAGCGCAGAGTCAAGTCGTCTTCCGACTCCGCCGCCAGCGAGACATTGACGCCGATATGCCCGGCGGCCGTGAATTTGACGGCGTTCGACAGCAGATTGGTGAAGATTTGCTGTATGCGGCTGGGATCGCCGCGGTAGTGAGCCGGCAGAGCAGGCTCGACGAAACAGACGACTTCCAGGTTCTTCTTGACCGCATCTTCGATCACCATCGTGATCGAGCGTTCGACGACCGTGTGCAAGTCGAACTCGATGGTCTCCAGTTCCATCCGGCCCGCCTCGATCTTCGAGAAATCGAGCACGTCATTAATTAGTTGCAGCAGCACCTTGGCCGAGAGTTTGGCAGCCTCCACGAATCGTCGCTGTTGAGCGTCCAGATTCGTGTCCATCAGCAATTGCCCCATGCCGATCACGCCATTGAGCGGAGTGCGCAACTCATGCGACATATTCGCCAAAAATTCGCTCTTGGCGCGGTTGGCGGCTTCGGCGGCGACGCGAGCCACCTCAAGTTGCTGCGACTTGGTCGCCAATTCGGCGGCCTGGGATTCGAGATGAGCTTTGGCGTCGAGCAGTTCCTGGTTGTACCGTTGCAGTTCGAGCTCCTTCTTTTTCAGCTCCTCGACTTTGCGCTCGACGGTTTCCAGGTAGGTTTGGGCGGAAGCGGCTAACTCGGTCTTCTCGGCCATCGACTGCGCCAATTGCAACACCTCGACGGCGTCGAACGGCTTTTTTAGAATCAGCAGATTGCTCGACTTGCCCAGTTCTTTCGTGATGGCGTCCCAATCGTAGTCCGAATATGCCGTGCAAATCACGCACGGCAAATCGGGCAGGTCCTTCCAGAGGGCCTTGATGGTTTTGATGCCGTCCATGCCGGGCGGCATGCGGACGTCCACGAACGCCATGAAGTGCGGCTCGCCGCGGCGCGCGGCGGCAACGGCAAGCTGGACGCCCTCCTCGCCTTGATAGGCCGACTCGATTTCGACCTGCAAGGAGGCTTGGGCGGGCTTCGCGGGCACACTGGAGCCGAACAACTCGGCCTCCAGCCGATCCATTTCGCTAGCCGGCGCCGAGGAACTCTCGAACACCTTGCGGAAGTCCGCGTGAATGTCTTTGTTGTCGTCAATAATCAAAATGCGGCGGGGCCTGGTCATAGCTCGCTCCAAGCGGAGGGTCGGCTGAGGTAGGGGTGGGTTAGAAAATCGCGGGAGAGTTCAAGATCGGTACAGTGGGGTTTATGTCGCCATGACGGCGAAGTCGCCGGATGGCTCAGGGCATTGAGTCAAGCTCGAAGCAGCGGGCACAGTCAGCAGGGGAAACTCGATCGAGAAGCGGGCGCCTTGGCCAGGTCCGTCGCTATTTGCGGAAATGGCGCCTCCCATCTCCGCCATCGTGTTCGCGGCCGAGTGCAAGCCGAAGCCATTGCCCGTCGCCTTGGTCGTAAAACCAAAGTTGAATATTCGCTGTGCATCGTCGGGTTTGATGCCCAAGCCGGTATCCGTTACTTCGAATCGCACCCGGTCCGAACCGACCATGCGCGTGCGTACGGAGAGTTTCCGCGGCGCGCCCTGGGCCGCCATCGATTCGATGGCATTTTTGATCAGATTGTCGACGACCTGCAGCAGCTTCGATTTTTCCAACTGAGCTGCGGGCACTTGATCAAAGTCGCGCTCGACCTCGATTTCATACTTGGTCAGCGAGTGCCCATGCATCAACAACGTATCGTCGATCAGCTTGTGCAGGTCGCAGTGCTCGCGGAACGACACCCGCCGTGCATATTGCTGCTCGGCCGTGATGATGTTGCGGATGTGTTGAACCTTGTCGACCAGGAACTCCATCTCTCCTGAAAGCGCTTGCTGATCCTCGGCAAGCTCTTTGGTCACGCCGGACAGATACTGGCGGATCCGCTCTCCGCTGCCGTCTTTGGCAAGGAACGCAGGCAGGTCATCCGCATGTTCGTTGAGCAGCTGCGCGACTTTGGAGACGCCATCCACGCGCATGCGACGCAGCCGGTCGCTGATGACCGTCGTCGATACATTGACGTTATTCAGCACGTTGCCCACGTTATGCAGCACGCCTGTGGCAATTTCCGTCATGCCGGCAAGGTGAGCGACTTGCAGCATCTGCTCCTGCGTGCTCTGCAAGGCGGCCATCGCCGATTCGAGTTCGGCGTTTCGTTCATCGAGCTTGCGATCGAGCATGCGCATTCGCAATAGCGAATTCACTCGAGCGCGAAGCTCTTCGGCGTCGAACGGCTTAACGAGGTAGTCGTCGGCCCCTGTATCGAGGCCTTCGATCTTCATCGTGCGGTCCGCCTTGGCGGTCAGCAGTACGAAGGGAATCCTGGCCGTAGCGGGATTCTGCTTGATCCGGCGACAGAACTCATAGCCGTCGACTACGGGCATCATCACATCAGATAAGATCACGTCCGGCATTTCGCGCAGCGCCGTCTGCGTGCCTTCCTCGCCGTCGCATGCAGTCAGCACGACGTAGCGATCCTTGAGCACGCTGGCGACCAGTTGACGCATTTCTGGCGTGTCGTCGACGACCAGCACGCGAGGTGCGCCGCTGGGAGCCACTTGTCGCAGCTCGGCGCCCGGATTCGATTCCTCCGTCTCGCAGATCACCAAATCGGCGAAGCGGCAGGATTGCGACAAGGCCGACGCCTGCCGCTGCACTTCGGTGGGCGGCTCGGTGATCGGCAGGTCGAACCAGAACATCGTTCCCTGGCCGACCTCGCTCTGCAGGTGGATCTTGCCGCCGTGCAGTTCCACGAGTTCCTTGACCAGCGCCAGCCCCAGGCCGGTGCCCGAATAGCGGCGAGAAGTCGAACCGTCGAGCTGAACAAAACGCTCGAAGACGCGTGCGTGGTCCTCCGGCGCGATGCCAATGCCCGAGTCGCGAACACTGACGGAAACCTGATCGCCCTGGCGCCGCACCTGCACCTCGACAACGCCTCCCTCCGGAGTGAATTTCAGTGCATTGGACATCAAGTTGGTGATTACGGAGTCCAGCTTGTCGGTGTCGGCGCCGATCACCGGAATGCCGGACTCGCAATGGAATCGCAAATCGACGCGCCGCTGTTTGGCTAGCGGCATGGCGACAGCAACCAATTCTCCAGCCATTTTGCCAATGTCGACAGGCGACAGGCAGAGCCGCGCCTGTCCGGCTTCGAGCTTGGAAAACTCCAGCAAGCGATTGATCAAATCCAGCAGTCGCCGGCCATTGACGAGGGCGGCATCGAGCATATAGGGCAAATCGCCGCCCAGTTCTTGCCGTCGCTTGGCGACAATCTCTTCGATCGGCGCCAGGATCATGGTGAGCGGCGTTCGCAATTCGTGGCTGACGTTCGAAAAGAACTCCGTTTTGAGTCGATCGTATTGCTGAAGTTGGTCGAGCGACGCTTGCAGTTCGCGCCGTTTCTTGGAGAGCTGCCGAGTGCGTTGCTTGACCTTTCGTTCAAGATTTGAGTTAAGATCTCGGATCGTATGGTCGTTCAGATCCAGTTGATCAACCATCGCATTGAACTGGCACGTGACGACATCGATCTCATCGTTGCCCGTCGGCGTGATGCGGACCGAAAGATCGCCCGCCTGCACGCGTTTCATAGAATGGACGATTCGGCCCACGCGCACCGCGACCGACTGCGCAAGAACCGTGGAAAACACCAGCCCGATAGCCACGGCGGCGAGCGTGATATACGTGGTATGCGCCTGCAGGCTCGCCAGCGCTTCCTGCTGTCGTTCAGGCTGATCCACCATGTCCCGGGCGCGCTGCCTGGCCAAGGTGCCGATCATCAAAGCCGTAGTCAAAATGATCAGTGAAAAGCTGATGCTGAGGCGGTTGCGCAAACGACTAACCGGCAGCAGGTCGAAATTGATGGCAACGCCGTGCTCGAGCAAATACGCGGTTACCGGCCGCATTAATGAGGCGATAAGGAAATAGGTGGTCATCAGCGCCATGACGGTGCAAATGAACGCCGCCATGCTGACGTTGAGCAAAATCGTCGGCGAGGCGTTATCGACCACCCTCAAGAAGATTAATAATGGAGCGGCCGTCGAGGCGGGAACCAACCAGGCCTCGGCGCGGTGGTGGCGACCGGCGAAGGTCACCGCTTCGCGCCCCGCTTCCTGGCCCAGTGCCGGATCGACGGGCAATCCTCGTTGCACGAGCTTCAGAACGCGGCGCAACCGCCGTGTTTCCCAGAGGCTGTAGATTGCCGTCAAGGTGACCGCGGCGGTCACGGCGATCAACGACACCGACTCGAAATGCCGCCGCACATTGTCCGGCAGCGACAAGGTCAAGTGCACGTAATACAGCACCAGCAGGCCGCCGACCGACCCCGAGAGGCGCGTGACCCCCATCATCCACAAGATGTAATGAGGGCCGAGGCGGCGCAACATTCTCTCGGGCAATTGTCGGAATCTGCCTTGCTGTTTTTTCATGACTTGCTCGATTTCAGGCGGTAGGAGCCGAGTATCGGCGGCGCTATTTGTAGCCCCGGCTGCCCAAGTGCAGGCAAATCAAGCGTTCCAGCCCTCGGATGTTGTGGCCGAAATCGAACGAACGAATCAGCGGCGCCTTTTCCAGCAGGTAGCGACGGTGTTCGTGCCAACCCGTCAAAAACCGCGACTCATGTCCGCCTTTCACGACGCCCTCGCGAATCCGCTCGCGATCGCCCTTGCGTAGTTGCTCCAGCGTGACATCGCCGCTCGTCACGGCGCTGGCATAGACGCCGCTTGTGTAATCTCCATCGGCCAGTTCGCGTTCCCAGGTCGTGACCAGGTTGCCGACGCGGCCCATGCACTGGGCATGCCACAGCAACTCTCGCAACAGGCCCAGCTCGTCCCGGTTGAAATCCGGCGAGCACATCAGATCGAGCGTGCCGGAAATGATCATGTGCATGTTGTGCGGCGTATACAGGTCGTGCTCCGCCATGTTGAGCAGCGAGAGGTTTTCATTGAGCAGGTGCGAGTAGCGCATCACGTTGAACAATTGCAAATAGTCGAATTGCAACAGCTTGGCGTACTCCTGGCAGCATGGAAATTGCGACGTGCGCAACTTGATCTCTTCCCACACCTCGACGGTGAACTCCGCATACGCGCGCTCCGCCTGAGGGAATTCCGAGAAATCCGGCGCCGGTCCGTTGAACGACAAGCTCAACAGTTTCTCCAGCAGTTCCTCGTTGCCTTTGCGATCGGCGACGTCGTCGAGCAGCACGTCGAGCATGATTCCGAGCACGCGCGTCTCGCAAACTTCGTCGTGGAATTCGGGCATGACGCAGGGCAACGTCGTGATCTCCACGCCTTGCCGGCACCATTTCCACAAATAGATATTTCGCTTGCCGACCTCCGCGTAGCGCGAGGCCCAATACTCCAGCCGCGGACTAAGCGTCATGTTGAGCACAGGCGCAATCTGCGCTTGAATCTGCTCGGCCGAGGGCAGGCCCTCTGCGGGGAATAAGGACGAGGACGCAGTCTGGACTGCCGTTGTTCGCGGCGAAGCGGAAACGGCGACAGTATCCGTGGCGCAAGCGTTGGTGCTCATGAAAACACTTACTCACATGGGTGGGAGTTAGGAGGTTGACGAGGAAGTCTAGGTTACGGAATTGCAACACAGCGGGCGGAATTGCTTCCGCCGGGCGACTTCGCACAACATAGCGCCCCACGCCCGCATCGCCTGACCATGGCAGCAGACCGGTCGCCACTCGCATGTGCGGCACGACCGGCTTTTGCGGCGCAGCCGCTTTGAGATGACGAGAACGGCCGTCCGCTCGGATGCAAAGTCGCTGCGAGCGCGCGCTCAGCACGGCAGTTCCACAGGAAGGTATCGCGGGTTGCGCAATTGAAGGACGCCGCCTTCAATCGCGTGCCAGACTGACCCGCGAAAGGACCTTAGCGAGAAACCTCAGACGAGTTCCAACACATTGGTCCACTGATGGATGATGAGAAATTCATCTTCCGACTGCACAAAGGCCTCGACGACATCGGGATCGAATTGCCGCCCCGATTCGGAGAGGATCTCGGCCTTGGCCGACTCATGACTGCCCGCCTCCTTATAGACGTGCTTGGTCGTCATCGCGTCATAAGCGTCGGCGAGCGATACAATCCGCGCGCAAAGCGGAATTTTTGCGCCCGATAAGCCCGCCGGATATCCGCTGCCGTCCCACCTTTCGTGGTGCGATGCGGCAATATCTCGGGCCATGCGCAAAAACTTCACGTCAGGAAACTGGCTCAGGGCCGCCTCCAAGGTGCGAGCGCCGATCTGGGTATGCGTTTTGACGATCGCAAATTCGTTCGCGTTCAGCTTGCCAGACTTCAGCAGAAGTGCATCGGGAATCGCAATGTTGCCGATATCGTGCAGCGGGCTGGCGAGGTGGATCAGGCGGACGAAATCGGCGTCGACTTCTTGCTTGAATTTCGGGTGTGCCGATAAATGCTTCGCGAGCACTCGCGAGTAGCTCTGCACGCGTTCTACGTGAGCGCCGGAGTCCGGATCGCGCGACTCGGCCAACTTGGCGATCTCAAACAACGCGGCGTTATGCGATTCGAGCGTCAGCACTCGTTCGCCCGCTCGGACCCGGAAGATCAACTCGGCGGGATTGAAAGGCTTGCTCATGAAATCGTCGGCGCCAGCCGACAGGCCGATCACGGCGTGCTCGGCGCTGTCGTTCGACGTCAACAGGATGCAGTAAATATAGCGATTTGAATCCTCGCCTCGAATCGCCTGGCACAGCGAAATGCCGTTGAGCCCGGGCATATTCCAATCGGAAATGACCATGCGCACCTCGCCGCGCCGCAAGATTTCCAGGGCTTCCCGGCCATCGCGAGCGGTGGTCACTTGATAACCGGCGCGGACAAGGTCGCGCTCAATTACCATCAACGCCAGTTCATCATCGTCTACGGCAAGGATATGCATAAGAATCCCAATCAAGCGACTTTGCGACTTTGAAAAATCGATCTTCCGCTCGCAGGTTGTCTTCAGCCGGGCGTGCTTCGATCAGCTTCTCGAGTCCCTCCGCCTCAGCCAGCGCGAAGGCGCAAAGCTATCTTCGCCAATCAGGCGTTCGACATAGCGAGGGGCTATCGTAAGCTAGCTTGCCGCCGTCGGAAGGCAAACCGCCATGCGAGGGATTATTGATTGCGGCGAAGGATGCCCTCTGCTTCCTTTAACTCGCATTCCGAGAATGCCGGATATGCGGATTGCATCGGTCGCATCGAGCATCTTCGCTGGTCGTCCGGCGCCTGGCGCCGATCACTCCTGGCAAGCGGCGAACGGGCGTAATCATCGGCTGCCAGATGCCAAAACGCAGTAGAAAAGCTAGATAATCTCGTCGTACTTTCGCAGAAACCCCTTCGAGCGCGGGCCAGCGCTCGAGACCGCTGCTCGGAACGCTCAGCCGTTCAACTTACGATTGCTTATGCAATACGCTTCATCCGTCTCGATGGTCAAACGGCTTCCCGCAACGGCGGCTTATGTCGCTGTGCTCATCGCTGCGATCAGCCTTTTCCTGGGGGTCGACTATTTCGGCTCGTCGCTGAGAGCGCCAGAATCGCTTGCTCACGCGTCGTCTCTGCCAAAGGGGCCGGCCGCGGCCGGCCATGGAGATATCTTGTTCCATGTGCTGCTCGCCCTGGCCGCGGTCATCGCAACAGGTCACCTGCTGGCCAAACTGTTTGCATACCTGGAGCAGCCCCCCGTCATCGGCGAAGTCGTTGCTGGGATTCTGCTCGGCCCGTCGCTGTTGGGCAGAATCAGTCCCGAATTGTTCCAGTATGTGTTGCCTCAGGCTACGGCCCCTTACTTGGGGATCATCGCGCAACTGGGCGTGATCTTATACATGTTTCTGGTGGGGCTCGAGCTTAATGCGGGATTGCTGCGAGATCGGGCGCATGCCACGATCGCCATTTCGCACGCGAGCATCGTGCTTCCCTTTTTGCTCGGCGCCGTGCTCGCGTTGGCGCTTTACCCTCGCTTTTCGACGAACGACGTCCGCTTTACGAGCTTCGCCTTGTTTCTCGGCGTAGCCATGTCCGTCACGGCGTTTCCGGTGTTGGCCCGCATTCTTAGCGACAGGCAAATCGCGAAAACTGATTTGGGAGTGATGGCGTTATCGTGCGCCGCCACGGACGACGTCACCGCCTGGTGCCTGCTGGCCTTTGTCGTCGGCGTGACCCAGGCGAAAGTCGGCGCTGCGGCGATGATGATCCTGGCCGCGCTGGCTTACATCGGATTCATGTTCATGGTCGTGCGTCCCATCGCCACGCGACTGGCGGCGCGATTCGAGCATTCGCGACTCTCTCCCGGGGCCATCGCCCTGACGCTCGTCGCAGTGTTGTTGTCGGCCATGACGACGCAAGCGATCGGCATTCACGCAATTTTTGGCGCGTTCTTGCTCGGCGCCGTCATTCCCTGCGACAGCGTCGTCGCCCGCGAACTGACGCATAAATTGGAAGATGTTGTAACCGTGCTGTTCCTGCCGGCCTTCTTTGCGTTTACCGGCATGCGCACTCAAATTGGCCTGGTTTCGGGGCTGGAGGCTTGGCTGGCATGCGGCGCGATCATTCTCATTGCGACGCTGGGGAAATTCGGCGGCACGGTCGGGGCCGCTCGGTTGACGGGCCTGGGATGGCGCGAGTCGGCCGCCCTCGGCATCCTGATGAACACGCGCGGCTTGATGGAACTCGTGGTGCTCAATATCGGGCTCGACATGGGCGTGATTTCGCCAACCTTGTTTGCGATGCTGGTTCTGATGGCCGTCGCTACGACGATGGCAACGACGCCAGTGCTCTCGCGCTTGATCCCCGCCGCGAGACGAGTCCTTGCAGCCGACTGACAGACGTCGCACTTTTCGAAGCTGGCGCCTAGTATCCGGCCGTGCGAGCTGAAAGCATGTTTAGCCGCAGGCCGCCGCATCGACGGCATATTGTCCGGCAGCGCGCCGCTCATGCAGCAGCTGCCTAGGGATGCGGGTGAATATGCAACTTGGGCAACACCTGCTGGAGTGCGGTAATGCCGCTGTCCGTCACTTCGGTTCCCTCCAAGTAGAGCGATTCGAGTTGGTGCAACGACTGCAGGCGTTTCAGCCCGGCGTCAGTAATCGGTGCGCGCTGCAAAATGAGCGATCTCAACTTCGGCCATTTGCTCGCCGCAGCCAGCCCGGCGTCGTCAATGCGACTTTCACCAAATCGGATCAACTCCAACTGGCGGAGTTCCGTCAGCCGGTCAAATCCTTCCGCAGTGATTCGAGCGCGGTTGAAATTGAGGATCTTGAGCCGAGTCATGCCGAGCAGCGATTCAACTCCCGCATCGGTGACCGTCGTATCGCCCAGCACGAGCTTCTGAAGCTTCGTCAAACCTTGCAAATGCCGCAGGCCCTGGTCGCTGATCGCCGTCTTCCTCAGAGTGAGCTCGACAAGTTCCTGCAGATCTGCGAGCTCTGCAAGGTCGGCATCCGTCAGCGGCTGATCTTCGACGTCAATACTGGCGGACTCGCCGCGCACCACCTTGCGGATTTGGTCAGACAAAGCAGAGCCGGGCGGCGACTCCGGCGCATCGGATTGCGCTGCGCGCTGCGCGCCAGGCGAATCGCACCCGGCAGCCGAGACGCAGATCAGCAGTGCGCAGGCGAGAAGTCGCAAACGAGCATCTGAATTCATGGCGATATGCGGCCGGGGATTACAGCGCCAGCGGCGCATATCGCTCGGATTCGGCCCCCGCGCCGCCGTTGTCCGAATCGATTTTCTGCAAGCGCGGCGTACTGAAAATACTTCAAGGCTACTTTTTGCCGGCCTCGTCGCGATTCAATCCAAAATCGCCCGCCATGCGGCGCCAGACGCAGTGAATATGGTTCGCCAGGTTGCCGGAGGCGTCAGGTTGCGTGTTATTGAACTCGATAATGAAAGTCGGTCCCTGGACCCGGTAGTAGTGCCCGATGCCGGGCTTGTCGGCGCCCGCCCAAGCAAAATGTACGTTTTCAATTCCGTGTTCGCGCACTTCGTCAATTCGGGCCTCGCCAATCTCCTTGGGCATTTTGTCGGTGTATGTTTTGAGCAGGCTCCAAAGGACTTCCAGCTGCTCGCCTTGCATTTGCTTCGCCGCCAGTCCTTCCGGCGGAGTCTGCGGCGGGTGGGCTTCCCCAGCAGCACGAATGTCAGCAGGAGCTTTATCGGCCAGCACTGCTTTGCTGCGCTGCGAATCGGAGAGCGATGCCAGCAGCTTGAACGCTAACTCTTCTTCGTCGCGCAAGACGCGCGTTCCTTTCTTCGGCCCAACGCCTACGTCCGATTTGACATCCGCCGGGTTGGCGCCGAAGAACGCCGGCGTGATTGCAGTCGCCTTACCGTCATCGACCACAAAGTTGAGCGACAGATGATGGCCTTCCACGCTCCAGCCCCAACGCCCCTCTGATTTCGGTTGGCCAAAGATCGTGAAATAATAGCGTTCTGGATCGCGGATCGGGCCGCCTTCGCGCTTCTTCTCCAATTCGCGCAGGATCGATTCCAGACTCATGATCGTCACCGCCTTTTCATAGCCCAGTGCGCTGACGCCGGTCGCCAGCAAGGCGTGCGCTTGTTTCCGCTGCGCCTCGCTCATGTGCTTGATCTGCAGACCCTTGCGTTTGTCTTTCGGAATGAAGTGCCAATCGAGACGGCCGGGATCGTCAAAAGCCAATTGCGCCTGACTCCGT
>JAICIG010000006.1 GCA_025924495.1 Pirellulales bacterium
CAACTAACCGGGCGATCATCGGCCAATACTTGGCCCGCTGGGTCTTTTTCGCCTGCACGAGGTCGGGCAGGGACAAGACCTCGATACTATCGCCATCCAGCTCCAACGTCGTGCGACGGTTCCAGAGTTCGGAGAAAGGCGCCACGCCGCGCATCCGCGACATGACATCAACTCGCATGCCGGAAGCATCGGGATGTTGACAGCGAAAATGGACCGCGAGCCCCATCTCTAGATAGCGGGCTTCAAACGGCGGAACAGCGATGCAAGAGGCCTGCAATTCATCCAACGCCTCGCCGAGTCGCGCCAGATTTTCGGGATCTGCGACAATCGCCAGATCCGCGTCGCGACTAAACTCCGCTGCGCCGTATAATACGCATGCCTGACCGCCCATCAGCAGGCACTGCACGCGGTGCTTCCGCATCGAAGAAAGGACTGTCCGGGTCGGGTTCAGGCTCAAGCGATCCTCCCAACATCCGATAGACGCTCCACAGGGTTTCCGTAGCATCCCAACGCTCGCGAGGCGTCATCATGTACCACTCGGCCCATTCAGAGCCGCAGAATTCTTCAATGCCGATCATGCCTGTAGTATATCTTATTTCTCGCAACCGGAAGCACTCCGAACTTTCCACTCACTCGCCCCGCCCGCCCAAGCTGGCCAGAAACTCGCTCATTTCGCCGGCAGCGTGAGCGTCGCCGGCTTGACGAGCTTTCTCGATGCCGTCGCGCAAGACGGCGCGAGCCTCGTTGATGCGATTGAGTTGGGCCAACTGTTGCCCCGCCATGAAAAACGCGGGCACGTAAGGCGGCTGATCGGCCTGCAGCCCGCGAAGCAGTTCCAGGCTGCGGTCGTGCTCTCCCTCCTTGCCGAGTTCCATCGCCAGGCTGTAGCGCAAGAACGTGTCTTGAGGATCGTCGGCGAGCATCGCTTCAATGCGTGCGCGGCGAGAAGGAGTCATTGAACACGTCTCCAAAAAGCGATGCAGAAACAATAGGGACGGGCGTCATGCTGGCTATGCTTGCCAAGCGATGGCGTTTGTCAGTTCAACGGGCGCCGCTTGTCGTGGGGCGGCCTTCCTAGGCCGCCGACGCCACTAGGAAGCAAAAGAGGCGGCCTGGGAAGGCCGCCCTACGATATGGCGTTTCGCCCTGGGCCGGTTCTCGCATACATCGCAAGAACCGCTTGATATCAGATTACAACGTTGGGGCTAGAGATCGCCTTTGATCTCGAGCAATTCGCCCGGTTTGTCGTCCGAGCCTTCTTTCGCCGTGCCGAACACCGTCACGTAAAGCGTGCCGTCGTCGGAAAAGGCCAGGTCGGTCGGCTTATCGAGCGAGGCGATTTTGACGGCCTTCACGGACAGCTTGTCCCCTTCGCCCTGCGTGTCGAGACGGAACAGGCCCCCTTCGCTCGTTTTCTCCCAAGCAAAATCGACGGCGTAGAGTTTGCCCGATTTCGGGCTATAGGCCAATGCGGCAATGTCGTACAAACCGGCCTCGGCGCTCGAGAGTAACTTGCCCGTGCCATTGTAGATCGTGAGTAAGCTATCCTTGCCTTTGCCCGACACCTCGCCCATTTGCCCAATGACGAGATGACCTTGCTTGTCGATGGTAATGCCGACGGGAGCATCCACGTTGGTAGCGACCTTGGTGGCAATGAACGGCTTGAGCGGACCCGGCTTGCCGTTTTCCAGCGCGGCCTTCAAAACCCAGCCTTTCGTGTCGTCTCCGTTGGAAGTGATGTAGATGCCGTGCTTGCCGACCGCGACGCCGTAGAAATTGCCCTCGCCCTTCTGCGATTCTTCGCCCGGACCGATCGGCCCCAGCTTGTATTTCACGTCATCCTGTGAAATCGACTTGCCGGCCTCAGGGATCGTGTAGACCTGCACGAGTTCCTGGCCATCGGGCAAGCCGCCGCCGCCGACCACCAACGTTTCGTCATCGAGCAGCGCCAGGCCTAGGGGACCGATCGCGTATTTCGGCCCTTTACCGTAGATGTCTTCCGGAAAACCGGTGATAACGTCCGAGGTTTTCCCGTCCTTCGCACTGACGCGAATCACCTTATGCGCCGCACTATCGGAAACGAAAATGTCGCCCCCCTTGGCCACCTCGACGCCGCAGGGATTATTCAATCCCTTGACCAACGTCTTGACCTGCGGCTCGGCCGCGAGCAAGACCGTAGGCAAAGACAAAGCGACCGCACAAGCCAGGCTGAATTTCGAGTGCATCTTCATCGGTCATTTCTCCTCGGGTGAATTCAAGCTACTTTTCGCAATTCCTACTTCGCTTCCGTGTTCTATGTCTCAAGTAGTCGCAAGGCTCGCTCTGATGGATTCCGATCCGGCCGCCCTCGCGCCGTCGCAGCTATTCGGGCAGTTTCGGCGGCTTGACCGAGGGATAACTTTTGCTGCTGAGCCCTTCCTTCAAGAATGCGACCAAATCTGCTTTCTCCTGAGCTCTCAACTGCAGAGCATAAATTTCTTCGTCTAATTGGTCGTTCGCCGTGCCCCCTTTGTCGTAATAATCAACGACTTCTTCCAGGGTCTTAAAGCGACCGTCGTGCATGTAGGGCGCCGTACGGGCAATTTCTCGCAAGGTGGGCGTCTTGAAGGCTCCTCGATCTCCAAGCAAGCTGCTGATCGTCTCTCGGCCCGCGTCGGGCTTGGCATCGTCCATGCCGACGCCGATGTTATGAAACGCTCCATCGGTGAAATTCGGGCCCGCATGGCAGGCGCTGCAGTGTCCGCGGTTGAAAAACACCTTATAGCCACGCTGTGCCGCTTGAGACAAAGCAGACTTGTCGCCTGCGGCAAAGCGATCGTAGGGCGCGTCTCCCGAAAGCACGGTGCGTTCGAAGGCCGCGATCGCTTTGGCAATGCCGGCAGAATCGACGTCTGTGCCAAATACTTGCTTGAACTGATCTCGATAACCGCCGATCTTTTGCAGTTTGGCGACGACCTCGTCGAGCGTCATGTTCATTTCAATCGGATTCTGGATCGGTCCCAAGGCCTGCCCTTCGAGCTCGTCGGCTCGACCGTCCCAGAATTGCAAGTGCTGATAGGCTGAGTTGATAATGGTCGGCGCACTGCGGCCCCCTTTCTGGCCGCCAACTCCCGTTGCAAACCGCTCGCCGTTGGACCAGCCTTTGTTCGGATCGTGACAACTGGCGCAACTCACCGTGTCGTCGCGCGACAGCCGGGGGTCGAAGTACAATTGCTTGCCCAGTTCGATCTTGGCCGCGGTCAGCGCATTATCCTCGGGAATATGCGGCGCCTTGAGCCCGCGAGGGACGCGAAGATCGTACTTGTCTTCGGCACGAGCAGGGGCCGACGGTATGCAGGCGGCAAGGGCAAGCGCCGCGAACAAAGAACGCATGGCAGGTCTCCAGAGGAAGGCTCGTCGGTGCGGATTTTCACTTCTGGGCAGGGACCGTATTGTGGTCGAGCCGCCTCAAACCCGCAAGCAGAAACCGTTGCGCAAGTCGGAGAGATTTTCAGCTCCGAACGCTGCTTTTGACGCACACCCGCCGCCTGGATGCCGGAAGCGGCGGTCCGAATTCCGCGCCGCCTGATCCTGCCGCCGCTCCTGCTACGCGATGCCATGCGCCGCTTCGAAAGCGGCGATCTGATCGGCGTGCTCGAGCGTCAGCCCGATGTCGTCCAGCCCGTTGAGCAGGCAATGGCGACGGAAATCATCGACGTCGAAGGAAAGCCTTAAGCCGTACTCGTCACTGATGGTCTTCGTCTCCAAGTCGACGGTCAACTTATAACCGGGATGCTTTGCGGCGCGACGGAACAGATCGTCGACTTGGGCTTCCTCGAGGCGAATCGGCAACAGGCCGTTCTTAAAGCAATTGTTGTAGAAAATATCGGCAAAGCTCGGGGCGATCAGCGCCCGGAAACCGAAATCCTCCAATGCCCAGGGAGCGTGCTCGCGGCTGGAACCGCAGCCGAAATTGCGTCGAGCGAGCAGAATTGTGGCGCCTTTGAATTGCTCCCGATTCAATTCGAATTCGGGATTGGACGAGCCATCGGGGAGCTGGCGCCAATCAAAGAACAGAAACTGACCAAAGCCGGTGCGCTCGATGCGCTTCAGGAACTGCTTGGGAATGATCTGATCGGTATCGACATTCGGCCGGTCCATGGGAACGACGAGGCCGGTGTGCTTCGTAAATGGTTTCATCACAGGTGCTCCTTGAACGATCGCGGCATCGCCTAGTTGTTGTATTTCCAGTCGCGGATATCGACGAAATGGCCCGCCACGGCAGCGGCGGCAGCCATCGCCGGCGAAACCAGATGAGTGCGCCCGCCTTTGCCTTGGCGGCCTTCGAAATTTCGATTGCTCGTCGACGCGCAGCGCTCGCCCGGCTTGAGCGTGTCGGGGTTCATGCCCAAGCACATGCTGCAGCCCGCCTCGCGCCATTCGAAGCCTGCCGCAGTAAAGACGCGGTCCAAGCCTTCCTGCTCCGCCTGTTCCTTCACCTGTCCGCTGCCCGGCACCACCATTGCGTGCACGCGTTTGGCTACATGATGGCCGCGAATCACCGCGGCGGCGGCGCGCAAGTCTTCGATCCGGCTGTTGGTGCAGGAGCCGATGAACACGCGATCGATTTCCAAGGCGGTCAACGGCGTGCCGGGCTTGAGCCCCATGTATTCCAGCGCGCTGGCTGCGCTTTTGCGCTCATTATCGTCGGCCAGTTCAGTCGGATTGGGGACGCTCGAAGTGACGGGCGCCACCTGGCCGGGGTTCGTTCCCCACGTGACTTGCGGCACAATGTCTGCCGCACTAAAAATCTCGACGCGGTCGTACTTGGCTCCCGGGTCGCTCGGCAATTCGCGCCAGCGTTCGACCGCCGCTTCGAAATCGGCCGGGGCGAACTCGCGTCCGCGCAGATACTCGTAGGTCTTCTCATCGGGAGCAATCATGCCGGCGCGGGCCCCCGCCTCAATCGACATATTGCAAACGGTCATCCGCTCTTCCACGCTGAGCGCGCGGATGGCGCTGCCCGTGTATTCGATGCAGTAGCCCGTGCCCCCGTCGGTGGTCAGCCTGCCGATGATGTAGAGGATCAAATCCTTGGCGGTGACGCCCGGCGCCAGTTGCCCTTCGACGCGAATCTCCATCGTCTTCGGCTTATATTGCAGCAACGTTTGCGTGGCCAGAACGTGCTCGACCTCGCTCGTGCCAATGCCAAACGCCAAAGCGCCGAAGGCGCCGTGCGTCGCGGTGTGACTGTCGCCACAAACGATTGTCATGCCCGGCTGGGTGAACCCGAGTTCGGGACCGATCACATGGACGACGCCTTGCTTGCGATCGCCCAGGTCGTAAAGTCGCACGCCAAACTCGCGGCAGTTCTGCCGCAAAGTATCGATCTGCTGCTTCGAGATCGGATCGGCGATCGGCAAGCGACGATCGGTTGTCGGCACATTGTGGTCAGGCGTGGCCATGGTCAGTTCCGGCCGACGAACCTTGCGCCTCGCAAGCCGCAGCCCTTCGAACGCCTGAGCACTCGTCACTTCATGCACCAGATGCCGGTCGATGTACAGGATGGTCTGCTTGCCTTCTTCGGTCAGCACGACGTGAGCATCCCAAATCTTGGCGAACATGGTGCGCGGAGCGGAAGGAGTTTTTGCCGTCATCGTCCTCGTTCTCTTCAACAATTCGAAAAAGAAGGCCGCCAGCGAGGGCGGTCGAATGCCGAGCGGATCAAACCAAGGCCGCGTCGAGTCGGCAATGGCGAACAGACCCGCCGTAAACTTAATCCGGTATTATAACGCCCCGCCAAGTCGTTGGGGAGTTGGCAGAGCTGCATGGTAGCGGTTTCCAAGCAAAACCGCCGGCCGGCCGCTCCCGATCCTTCCAATGCCGTTTCGCCCTCAAGGCAACTAGCTGCTGAAGAAACTGCTGAAGCCGCGATTCAACCGCTCGCCACCGCTAGCGCATGCTCGGTCTCATACCACCAACGGGCGGCATGTTCGCGACTCCAATCGGCTGCGGCTTCGCAGTCCGCAAGCGACTGTCCCAGGGCGGCGACGTTTTGAAAGCGATCTTCGGGCTGCTTTGCCAGGCAGCGCATGACAACTCGCTCCAGATCGTCTGGAACTTCGGACTGGATGCGCGAAGGCGGCACAACGTCCTCGCGGGCATGGGCTAACAGCACCTTCATCGGTTTGTCGCCCTCGAACGGCGGCCGACCGGTCAGCAGGAAATACGCGACGGCGCCAAGCGAATAGATATCGCCGCGAGCATCCGGTTCGAACTCGCCGAGCGCCTGCTCCGGCGACATATACAGCGGCGAACCGGTAATCGCGCCGTCTTGCGTTAGTTGCATCGAATCGCTCGATATCAGCGGCTTCGCGAGGCCGAAGTCGAGCAGTTTCGCCACGTCGTAAATGCCGCCCCGCTGGGCGGCAAAAATGTTGCCGGGCTTAATGTCGCGATGGATCAAGCCCGCTGCGTGAGCCTCGCGCAGCGCGTCGCACGTCTGCCGTAACAAGTAAATCACGCGGGCTGCCGGTAAAGGGCCGTAACGCTCAACGAGTTCCGCAAGGCTGAAGCCGGGCAGGTATTCCATCACGTAATAAAAGGTGCCATCCTCCGTGCGCCCATAATCGAAGATCTCGACCGTGTTCCAATGCGAAAGGCCGGCTGTCGCCCGGACCTCGCGTTCAAACCGAGCGAGAACTTTAGGATCGTCGGCTTTGCCGGGACGAATCACCTTGATGGCGCAAGGTCGCTTCAGCAGTTGGTGTTCGGCAAGATAGACTTCGCCCATGCCGCCGGCGCCAATCAGGTGGCGCAGATGGTATTGCCCCATTTGACGCGCTTCGTAGGCTTCGCGCCGCAAGGTGCCGATCATGTGCGTGCCGTAAACACTGGAGCCAAACCCTAACAGCATCATCAACACGAGCGAGCGCACGTGCTCGAACGCGTTAGGGCAAGCGGCCACCGCGGGAAAACAAACCATGTCGATGATTGTCCAGATCACCGGCGCGGCGGCGAGCACTCCGATAACCACAGCAGCTCGACGCCATGTGTTCGGAATAAAGATGGCATAGGTGAAGATGAGCGCAAACCACATGCCGACGGGGTTGGGCACGTAGCCTTGCTCATTGGCGTAGTACAAGGTTGTAAAGTGCTGTACTCGCAGGAAAAAAAGACCGGTCCAACCGAAGATGGCCAACTCAGCCAGCCGCAATTGACGCATTGAAAACTGATGGCACCGCCCCCAAAGAACCGCGGTCGTCAGGCCCAGCATGACCACGTGAAAAACGTGGAACAATACGACAAGCCGCTCGCCCGATTGGAGCAAAGGATCTTTGCTGATCAGATGGCGACTCGCGTTAAAAAGTCGCTCGAGCAGAAACGCGCTCGAACCGACAAACAGCACTAAAGCGGCTGCTCGCAGCCTGACGCGCAGCAGGCACTGGGTCTGATTCGTCAGACCGCCGGCGCTCCCCTCGACCAACTCGATTTTGGCGCACGGCGAGCGACGATTGTCGAAAGATCCCGGCTGCCGACCCGCTTCGGCCGTTGACGCAGGCGCGTCGAGCGTAACGTCGTTGGGCGATAGCTGCAGGAAATGACGTTCTGGAAGCGACATTGATCCAGGCTGCCGTGGCTGGGGCCCGAGGCCGCACGATTCCGTTAATCATACACGCCGAGGCCAGCCGCCGCGATGCGTCGGCCGGAATTGCCAGGGCATTTATCGAGGTTCTTCGTCCGCCGGTCCAAGTTGTTGGGTCCGAAGAGCGAATAACTTACGAACTTAGACGCCAGCCAACGGGACAGGTTCGTTCATCGGCTGTAGATTCGCAGCAACCGCTACGTTGTCGCTCTGATCGTCGGACGACATTTGGTCGCCTAAATCATGGGACTAGATTCTGGCGGGAATGGGTCGAACAAAGGCGAACAGCCAAGTCGATGTCCCCAACCCATGCCGTGGACCGGCCGGCTCATGCCACTTTCAGGCGGTTAGAAACGAGCCAAGCACCGGGAGCGGGCATTTTTCCCTCGCCCCAGAAGAAAATGCCCGCCCTCGCCCCAGAAGAAAATGCCCGAAAGTTATCGACGCCAAGCAAAGTCGGGCCGTTTTATCTGCGCGGGACGCCGACAAGGCAGGTCACAATAACCTGCCCAGCCTGCCTAGAATTGCGCAACATGCACTTTGCGATCTTCCGCGACAAATGTCAAGCCGCGGCCCTGCGAGGACCGGTCAGTCCAACTCGCTCGGCTATCTGATCGCGAGTCAGCACGCTGAGCTCACAGGCGCCGTCCGCTGCGCGACGTTCTTCCAGGAAAATCTGCGTCTGCGCGTGAAGGATGCGGGGAAAATAAAACCAGGCTCGGTCCAACGACGCGCGGTCTTGGTCGGCCGACACGACGACCAGATCAACCTCGCCAAGTTCATTTGCCGTGCGTGCAAGCGCGGCATACGGATCGCCCGGAACAAGTCGAACTCGCGCACCCGTGGTCTTTAACTGCCGATGAGCCGCCTTCAGAGAGAGCCCTGGTCCGTCGGTCTCCGAGCGAGACTCGAACAGGTCGATCCCCGTGTAAGAGATGGGCGCCTCGGCATCTTGATGGGAGGCAAGCTCTAGCATGCGCAGCGTCCGCTGGCCGGAACCGATGCCAAGCTCCAAGATCTTTCGGATCCGATGCTTGCGCAAGAATCGATAGATGGCGCGATCGCTGGCAGGCCGCGACAGGTACGCGAAGTAGAACCTGCGACAATGGCGGACCAAAGGCAACATGGCGCTCCCCGGGCTGGCACGGAGTGGCTGGCGGCGAGTTAAAACGGTGCTTCTTATCTCAACTTCGGCAGGGCGCGGCGATCGAGTCTAATGGAAATAGCAATCCTAAGGGCAGAAGGCGGCGGATTCGCTCACCGCTCGGCGGCGGCAGCAGCATTGCCGCAATCAGCCGTCGAGCGCCAACAATCCGGGTAGTCGCTTAACGCGCCTCGCGGCCCGCTGCTGCGAAGCGCCAACTGATTCTTAATCATTGTCTAACTTGGGTTTCCGGCTTACTGTCGGGGGCTGGCTCGAGGCCGTAATTGGATTATGATGCCTGCTGGCAAATCGTTGGCATCGCATTGCCAGCGGCGAACGCTTTTGAATACGCTGTCTTTCCATGAAAACGATCTTGGTCACCGGAGGCGCCGGCTTTATTGGCAGTTGCTTTGTTCGGCAGTGGCTAAGCGAAGAACCAGACCAACTGGTGAACCTGGACAAGCTGACGTACGCAGGCAATCTCGATTCGCTGGCGCCGGTCGATGACAACCCGCGCCATGTTTTTGTCGAAGGAGACATTGGCGACCGGCAACTGGTGGCACGGCTGTTGGAGCAATACCAGCCCTGGGCGATTTTGAATTTCGCCGCAGAGTCACACGTCGATCGTTCCATCGATGGTCCCGCCGATTTCGTCCGCACCAATGTGTTGGGCGTCTGCGAGTTGTTGGCTGCCGCGCGCGCTTACTGGAACCAATTGCCACAGCCCGATCGCACCGCATTTCGCTTTTTGCACGTCTCGACCGACGAGGTCTATGGGTCGCTCGGGGCGACGGGGGCGTTTACGGAGGAAACCCGCTACGCGCCTAATTCGCCGTATGCCGCCTCGAAGGCGGCCTCCGATCATTTCGTGCGGGCTTACTGCCATACCTACGGCCTGCCTACGTTGACGACCAATTGCTCAAACAACTACGGGCCTTACCAGTTCCCCGAGAAGTTGATTCCCCTGATGATTCTCAACGCGCTCGAAGGCAAGCCGTTGCCGGTGTACGGCGACGGCCAGCAGGTGCGCGATTGGCTATTTGTCGAAGACCACTGCCGGGCAATTCGCGCGGTGTTGGCTCGAGGCAGGATAGGGGAGGTCTACAACATCGGCGGCGGCTGTGAGCAGGCGAATCTCGACGTCGTCAAGCGAATCTGCGCCCTGGTCGACGACCTGCGGCCCGGTTTGAGCCATACTCCATGCGAGAGTTTGATCTCTTACGTCACAGATCGCCCAGGGCATGACCGGCGTTACGCGATCGACGCATCCAAGATTCGCACTGAACTGGGGTGGAAGCCAACGCAAAGCTTTGCAACCGGCCTGGCTACTACGGTGCGCTGGTATCTCGAGAATCCCGTTTGGGTCAACCGAGTCACCAGCGGAATCTACGCGAGAGAGAGGCTGGGGACTGCTGGCGCATCAAGCAATCGCTCGACAAAGAATCTGCTGTAGTTCAAATTCGGAATGCGGAATGCGGAATTCTGCCAGAAGTAAAGCTCCTGGTTGACTTCAGCCTCTCGCTTCCGAATTCCACATTCCGAATTCCGAATTTCCTATGTCTCTCTACCACAAAGGCATCATCCTGGCCGGCGGATCGGGGACGCGGCTGTATCCAATCACGCGCGCCGTCAGCAAGCAATTGCTGCCGATCTACGACAAGCCGATGATTTATTACCCGCTGTCGACGTTAATGTTGGCCGGCATCCGCGACATCCTGCTGATTACGACGCCCGCCGACGTCGATAGCTTCGAGCGGTTGCTGGGCGATGGCAGTTGGTTAGGCATTTCGATTCGCTATGCTGTGCAGCCGCAACCGGGAGGTTTGGCTCAGGCCTTTCATATCGGCCGAGAATTCGTCGCCCAAGATCGAGTGTCATTGGTGCTGGGCGACAATCTGTTTTACGGCCAAGGTTTCCAGCGGATGCTCGCCAGGGCCGCCGAACTTTCGACCGGCGCCACTGTTTTTGCTTATCCGGTGAAAGACGCGCAACGCTACGGCGTGGTCGAACTTGATGCGCAAGGCAAGGCGGTTTCGCTTGAGGAGAAGCCCGCCAAGCCCAAGTCGTCGTTTGCGGTGACCGGCCTCTATTTTTATGACAACCAGGTGCTCGATATCGCCGCCAAACTAAAACCCTCGGCACGCGGCGAATTGGAAATCACCGACGTCAACCTCGAATACCTGCGGCGCGGACAATTGAACGTAGAGGTCTTTAGCCGCGGCTTCGCCTGGCTCGATACAGGCACCCACGAATCGCTGCTGCAGGCTTCGAATTTCATCGAGACGATCGAGCTGCGGCAGGGCCTGAAAATCGCGTGTGTCGAGGAAGTCGCTTTCCTGAAAGGCTTTATTGACGCAGAACAGTTGGAAGCGCTCGCCAGACCGCTCAGAAACGGTTATGGCGATTATTTGCGAGGGTTGCTTGAGCGTCCCGGCATCATGGCCGGCTAGATCCTAGAATTTAGGCGGTGGGCCCCAGGATCAAACGGGGTGTCATCGGTTGGAGTGGATATGCCCCGTTTATTGGTCTCGGGGGCAAGCAGAGCCCTGATCCGCCGCTGATTTTTTTTGCCCTATTCTCAAGCCGATCGCGTCCGTTTGCCGATAGACCCGGCGATAGCCCCTAGCCCCGAGATCTCGGATTCCATGACGAGATTACTTGGAATCATGCTGTTGATTGCCGTGGCTGACGTGGTCCATGCGGCCTCATCCGGGCCGCAGAGCACCGCGTCCAAGCAGTATGCCACCATCCGGCCTACTCACCGCCTGACCAACGAAGACACCCGAACTTCGCGCAAAACGAAGCAGGTTCCCGGCGTTCCGCAACGGAAGTCGGGGAACATCTCACCGCTGCGTCGCGAACTCCCGCAAGCCGTCGTTTTGCCGCCTAAGACGAGGCGCCGCGCCATCGGCTGGTAAGGCCGGCCGAAAAGCGATCGACTGCATCGGTATGGGACATTCCGCTCCACCCATGCGGGCGGAAAGGTCTGGGTAATCGATTGCGATTGACCTCTTCCAACTGCTCCGGTGGCGGCCGTCCGCCTTGGCCCCGCGGCAAGCAGCGATTGACCGCATTCGTCGGGCTATGGTAGCTTCAACACTTTGCCTCTACGCACTTTGCGCCAAGGTATCCGAGCGGAGGAACAGACGGTGAAGTACGCGGCCATCGGCCCTGTTGCGGTGCATTTGCCGGCGGCCATCGAGACGAACGAAGATTTGCAGGCCCAGTTTCCCAAGTGGGACCTGCCGCTGATTGCCGAAAAGACGGGCATTCAGGCTCGTCACATTGCTCGTGCAGACGAATGCGCCTCGGACTTGGCGGTGGCCGCGGCTGAAAAGCTGTTTGCCGAACACCAAATCGACCGTGCATCCATCGATTTCTTGTTGCTTTGCACCCAAACGCCCGACTATCCGCTGCCCACCACGGCCTGCCTGTTGCAAGAACGCCTGCACTTGCCCACGACGATTGGCGCGCTCGATTTCAACCTGGGCTGCTCGGGTTTTGTCTATGGACTTTCTCTGGCGGAAGGCCTGATCCGCGCGGGGGCCGCGCGGCGCGTACTGCTAATTACCGCCGAAACGTATTCCAAATACATTCATCCGGAAGATCGCTCGCTACGGACGATTTTCGGCGACGCTGCAGCAGCGACTTTGGTTGAAGCAGCCGACGCGCCATCGCTAGGAGCGTTTGAATTCGGCACCGACGGCAGCGCCGCCAATACGTTACTTGTCTGCGAGGGCGGAGCGCGTCGCACGGAACACGCCATTCAACCGAGTAAGCGTCGCCGCTGGGCGAGTCCCCTCTACATGGATGGGCCGGCGCTTGTGGAACTCACGCTCGATCGCATCCCGCCCATGGTCGAGCGTCTGCTCGCCAAGGCGGAGATTTCGCCTGCCGAGGTGAATCATTACTTGATGCATCAAGCCACGGAATTGATGCTTCGCCGATTGCGAGATCGTCTCGGCGTCGACAGCCAAAAACTGCCGCTGGCAATGCAGAATTGCGGAAATACCGTCTCATCCACTCTGCCGATCATCATTCACGATCTGAGAGCAGCAGGCCGCCTGAAGCCGGGCCACCGTTCGCTGCTGGTCGGATATGGCGTCGGCTTCTCGTGGGCCGGATGTCTCTGGACCGAAACCTGGGACGCTCGACAATACCAGCGGTAACCGCCGTGAGCCAGCGATTGAAATTGCTGCGGCTTTATAGCTCTAAAGGGAAATCGCTGAGCAGTACAACGCCTGACTCAGTCACGAGATAATCGTTTTCCAAGCGGATGCCGGCCCGCATTTCGGGCGTGTAGAGCCCCGGCTCTGCAGTGAACACGTCCCCTTCCTCGAAGACGTCGTCCCATTCTAGGCTGGGATTCAAGTGGGGCGCCTCGTGCGGGAACAAACCGATGCCGTGTCCTAAATGATGATCGAAGTTGCCTGGCAAGAGTTGATCCAAATGCGCTTGGACGATGCTGTAGAGTTGGCGGCAACTCACGCCCGGCTTGACGGTCCGTTCGATCAGCGGAAACACTTCGGCTAACCGCTCCCACGCCGCCTGCTGCACGTCGGTTGGCCGACCGTTGACCGCGATCGTGCGGCAATTGTCGGCGAAGTAACCGCGAAATGCGGGCCCCAGATCGAGAATGTAAAGTTCTCCGTCTTGCGCCTTGCGATCCCGGGGCGGCCCTCCCTTTTCGCCGCAGGCATAATCGTTGCCGGTTCCGGTCAGCATTTCGCCGAACTCGCGGACTGCGGCGGCCTGCAGTTGGTTGAAAACTTCCAGCTCGTTGATGCCCGGCTCAATGATTTCTCGCGCTTTGGCGTACATCGCACCCGTGCCGGCGATCGCCTTTTTGATGCGGGCCAGTTCATCCGGGTGTTTGTAGCGCCGCAGTCGATATAACTCTGGTTCGATGTTAATCAGTTCGGCTTGCAAGGCGCTGGCAAGAAAAGAGCCGCAGGCCGAATACTCGACGCCCACGCGGCGCGGCTGCGGCCGGCCGTCGAGATATTTGACGAGCGCTTCGGAACACGCTTGCCGCTGATCGTTGCGCAGCGTGGAACAGCGACGCGCATCATACAGCGCCACATCGTCCGCCGCCGTCACGGGTTCTTCCTGAGGAGCGATCAGGGCGGCGCGGCCGTCGATCGCCAACAGCGCCGCCGCATCCAGCAGCCACGGAAAGCGGGGCCCCATCAGCCATTGCACATGCTCCGGCTTTTGCACAATCGCCAGGTCGATATTTTCCCTGCGCATGTGCTCCAGCAGCCGATGTTGCCGGGCTCGGCAATGTTCGATGTTGATATCCAATTCGTGCATGGACGCTCCCAATAAGTGACGGCGGCTGCGGCGATCGCTGCAACGTTTCGTGGTATCGTAACAAGCGATGTCGGGGGTCGATAGTCGGGGGTCTGCTCCCATCAGCCGTCGGCTAACTTAGATGTCCGACGCTCCTGGCGGCCGCCTTTTTCTTGCGGCTTCCCGCCCGATCTCTTAAGATCAATATTCGCCGATCCGATTGCCTTGAGCCCGTCGACTCACCGTGCGTCGATATCGGTCCTGCCGTTCAAGCCGCCCTGTTTCCGCCGAGAGTCGTGTCGATGAGGAGCTTCTTGCTCGCATGCCTGCTGTGTCTCGCGGCAAGCTTCCGCCCCGCCGACGGCGCCGAGTCGGTTGATTACCGCAAAGACATTCAGCCGATCCTCGCCAAACATTGTTACGAGTGCCACGGCCCGGACGTGCAGAAGTCGGGGTTGCGGCTCGATACCGTCGCGGCTGCCATGGAAGGGGGCTACAACGGCGCGGCCATTGTGGCCGGCAAGAGCGGCGAAAGCCTGTTGATTGCAGCGGTGACAGGAGTTGGCGACATTCAAAAGATGCCGCCGGAACGGCCGCCGCTTTCCTCGGCAGAAATCGAACTTCTCAAGACCTGGATCAATCAAGGCGCGCAACGCCCGACCGATGATGCGCCGGCCCCGGCGAAGGCGGGGGCCCAAAAACACTGGGCCTTTCAACCGCTCTCCCGGACGGCGATCCCCGCTGTTTCCTCGCCGGAGTGGGTCCGCAATCCAATCGATGCCTTCATTCTCGCTCGGCTCGACGCGGCTGGCTTACATCCCTCGCCGGAAGCAGATCGGGTAACGCTCATCCGTCGCGTGTCGCTCGATCTGACCGGGCTACCTCCCTCGCCCGCCGAAATTGAGCAATTCCTGGCCAACGCAAACAGCGATGCCTACGACCAAATCGTTGATCGGCTGTTAGCGTCGCCGCACTACGGGGAGCGGTGGGCCCGGCATTGGCTCGATCAAGCGCGCTACGCCGATTCCAACGGCTACACGATCGACGGCGGCCGCTCGATCTGGAAGTATCGCGACTGGGTGATCGACGCCATCAACCGCGACCTGCCATTCAATCAATTCACGGTCGAACAGATCGCCGGCGACATGTTGCCCGGCGCCACGATCGAGCAACAGATCGCCACCGGTTTTCATCGCAACACGCTGCGGAACGAGGAAGGGGGCACCGATCCTGAGCAATTCCGCATCGAAAGCGTCGTCGATCGCGTCAACACCACCGGCTCGGTCTTCCTCGGCCTGACGCTAGGTTGCGCTCGCTGCCACGATCATAAATACGACCCGATCTCGCAGCGCGAGTTTTATCAGTTCTTTGCGCTCTTGAATAACGCCGACGAACCGACGCTGGCGGTGCCAACCCAGCAACAGGCCAAAGAGCAGCCGGCGCTATTGGCCGAGATCGCCCAGATCGAAAAGCGGCTGATGGACGTCGATGCCAATCTCGGCGTGCGGCAAGTGGAATGGGAGCGCAAGCTGGTCGCCGATCCGGCGTCGCAAGACGTTTCCGACGCCGTAAAACAAGCCGTGGCGGTTCCGGCCGAGCAACGCAATGAAGAGCAGAAGAAACTGCTGTTCGAAGAATTCAAGAAAATCGATCCAGAGCGCGTGGCCATCGCCGCTCAGCATGCCGATTTCAAGGAGCGCCAAAAACAGCTCGCGGCGTCAATTACGACGTCACTGGTGATGAACGAACGCGCGAAGCCCCGCGAGACATTCATTCATATTCGCGGCGACTTCCTTAGGCCAGGCACGCGCGTCAAGGCTGCCGTGCCCGCAGTGCTCCCTCCTTTAAAGCCGCCGGGCGCCGAGGCCAACCGGCTCGATTTGGCGCGCTGGCTGGTCGAGCCGGAAAACCCGCTCACGCCGCGGGTCGTCGGCAACCGCGTCTGGCTGCAGTACTTCGGCCAAGGCCTCGTCGACACGGAGAATGACTTCGGCACGCAAGGCAGCCCGCCGACGCATCCCGAATTGCTTGATTGGCTCGCGGGCCAACTGCTCGAGCGTGGTTGGAGCATGAAGGCCTTGCATCGGCTGATCGTAACTTCAGCCACGTATCGCCAGTCGTCGGCGTTTCGCCCCGATCTGGCAGAACGCGACCCGAACAACAAGCTGTTGGCGCGACAGGCGCGCTTGCGGCTGGACGCCGAATTGATTCGCGACGCGGCGCTGGCTTCTGGCGGGCTACTCTCGCATGAAATCGGCGGTCCGGGCGTTTACCCGCCCCAACCGGAAGGCATCTATCGTTTCACGCAGCAAGTGAAATATTGGCAAGAGAGCAAGGGGGGCGACCGGTACCGCCGCGGCATGTACACTTATTTCTGGCGATCGAGTCCTTATCCCTTCTTGATGACCTTCGACGCGCCCGACGCGAACACCGCGTGCACGCGTCGACCGCGCTCCAATACGCCGTTGCAGGCGCTCACGCTGGCCAACGACCGCGTGTTCCTGGAAGCGGCTCAGGGCTTGGCGTGCCGCCTATTGAAAGAAGCGCCCTCGGCCGCCGACCCGGAACGTTTGCGATTTGCTTTCCGGCTCTGTTTCGCTCGCGAGCCGTCGCCGGTCGAGAGCGAACGGCTTGCTCAGTTGCTTGCTAGCCAGCGGAAAACGTTCGCGGCGGCCGAAGAAGACGCGAAGAAAGTAGCGCCTGCCAATCGTCCGGCAGAATTGGCGCTGGTCGATGCCGCCGCTTGGACGGCAGTTGCACGCGTGCTCTTGAATCTGGATGAGTTCGTCACGCGCGAGTGAGTCTACAAGAATGTTTGCTTGGCGCCGGCTCAAGCCGGCGGCAAACAAGGCAATGCAATATCGCCACCGCAGCTTCCGCCCGAGACTTTAGCGATGCCTGACCCACACGCCCACGCCCTTGCCGCACAACGCCATCAAGCTCTCGAGTTGCTGCAGACTCGCCGACACTTTTTCAGCCAGTGCGGCATCGGTCTCGGTTCGCTCGCGCTTGCCGGACTGCTCTCGGAAGGCGATATACAGGCGGCCGCATTGACGGGCGCCTCCCCGTTGGCCCCGCGGCCGACGCACTTTCCCGCCAAGGCCAAGCGCGTCATTTACATGTTCATGGCCGGCGGCCCGAGCCAGTTGGAGCTGCTCGATTACAAACCCAAGCTAAGCGAGCTCGACGGCCAGGTCGTGCCGCCGTCGTATACCAAGAACAAGCGGTTCGCCTTCATCAAAGGGGACGCCAAGCTGCTCGGCACACGGCGCAAGTTCGACCAACATGGCCAATGCGGCGCCGAAATCAGCGAGTTGTTGCCGGGCTTGGCGTCGGTGGCCGATGATGTCTGTATCGTGCGCAGCATGGCGACCGATGTCTTCAACCATGGTCCGGCAAAGTTGTTCGCCAACACCGGCACGCAGCGTTTCGGCCTGCCGAGCATGGGTTCTTGGATCACGTATGGCATCGGCAGCGAGTCGCAAGATCTGCCGGGCTTTGTGGTGCTGCAGTCGGGTCCGCGCGGGCCGCGAGGCGGCGCTCCCTTGTGGGGAAGCGGCTTTTTGCCGACGACTTATCAAGGCGTGCCGTTTTTGCTCGGCCCCGAACCAATTTTGAATCTCGCCAGTCCGCAAGGTTTTAGCCGCGAACGGCAACACGATTTCTTCAGCGCCGTCAAAGATTTGAATGCCGCCCGGCTCGACGCGGTCGGCGATCCCGAAATCGCCACGCGCATCTCAGCCTATGAAATGGCGTATCGCATGCAATCGAGCGCGCCTGAGCTCATGGATCTTTCCGGCGAAAGCGCAGAAACATTAGCGGGCTATGGCGTGGAGCAGGGCAAACCGTCGTTTGGCAACAACTGCCTGCTGGCTCGCCGTCTGGTGGAACGAGGCGTGCGCTTCGTGCAACTCTACCACACCGACTGGGACCACCACGGCAACAACGACACCCATCTCGGCAAGCCGCTCGACGACCGCTGTCGCGAGGTCGACGGGCCCGCGGCCATGCTCATCAAGGATCTCAAACGCCGCGGCATGCTCGACGAAACGTTGGTCATTTGGGGCGGGGAATTCGGCCGCACTCCGATGGGCGAGCCGCGCGATCAGATGGGCCGCGATCATCATATCGACGGTTACGCCGTCTGGCTGGCCGGCGGCGGGATCAAAGGCGGTCAGACCATCGGCAAAACCGATGAATTAGGCTTCTATGCCGTCGAAGACCGCGTCCACGTGCACGATCTGCAGGCCACTATTCTGCATTTGCTGGGTCTCGATCATCTTAAGCTCACCTACAAGTTCCAAGGCCGCAACTTCCGGCTGACCGACGTCGGCGGGAATGTCGTCGCGAAGCTCCTTGCGTAAGGCGACGTCATCGGGAAAGAATCGCGGGGAATTCGGCGAGACCTTGGAGTTGACCTGCGACTTGCCGGTTGAGGCCGTGCGTCTCGCAAGGCGCACTATCGAGGCGCTCGCTTCCTCGCAGCGGAACTTTCAATCCACTCCCACTTTTGAACCGCCCGGGAAAAGTCATCGCTGGCGGCTGACCCGGCGGCTCGAAAGAACGCCCTTTCCAGCGATTCTTTCGTCCTCGGATCGAGCAGCCAGTCGATCACGGTTCGCATCGGCGACAAATGCTCCTGTCAGAACGCGTTGCTTAATCGCCCCGTCTTCAGCAACTCCCGCCAGTTCGACTCGATAAACCTTGCCAGATTCTGCTGCGCAGGCAAGCTACCATCCGAGCGCCAAACATCGAGAAACGGCGAAGGGTCGTCCATTGCCAGTCCAATGGCACACAGGCAGCCATCGAGGGTCGACTCGTAAACGGGTTCGCGGACCATGTGCAATTCCCGGCGCCACCAGGCATGGAAAAAGCGAATGATGGGCGCTCGCTCTTCTTCCGGCCAGGAATTCCATTTCGCATAGCGGAGCTTGCCGATGGCGATTTCTCCGTCAGTCCCGCAAACCTCGGTCGGGTCCAGGGCAAGCAATTCCAGGATACGCGGAAGAAAATGTTTGAAGTCGCCGACGTCTCCCCAAGTCGTCATCGCCTTCCAAACGTAGTACCCGAACGCGTCCCCTTCGATCTCGCGCAGAGGCAGCGCGCGGAGTTCGCGCTCTGCAGACTCCGAAACGCAACAGGGACATCCTTCAACCCGGTCGTGCAGATTGTAGGAACGAAACGCATGGTACGCGGCTCGCACGGCGTCGCGGAGTTCCTGCTCGTCTGCTTGAACGTCTGGTTCCAACAGCGACGGATCGTCGGGAAGTCCTCCGCCCTCGCTTGCCATGCCTTATTCCTCCCATCGCCGACGAACTTCTTCCATCCGCCGCCGGTTCGCGCCCAGATCTGAGTATCCGACGCGCGAGGCGGAACGAAAGTGAATCTCATGCGTCGCGGGATCGATCAGGAATTCGACATCATCAACAAAACGAAACACGGCGCTTGTGAACTCGACGTGCAGATAATCGTCGGTCGATCGCGCGATGCGCGATCGCGGCATGCCCGCGGTGATCTTCTTCAACCGCTCCATGGCCGCGGCAGGCGCTCCTTCGAAACTGAGCGGCGCCATTCGCTGATTGCGATCGCCGCTCTGGGTCGCCACGCAATTCGGAGATGCAGGGCAGGGGGCCAATCGCCCCTCGATTGGTCCCAGGTTCGACGGACGCCGTGAAAACAGACTCAGCATCGCGAGCACCGCCACCGGCAACGCCGCCGCCACCGGGAAGAAGAACATCATCCGTCGTTTCAAGGATTCGTCCCCGGGCCAGTCTGAAATAACGCCGTAGTCAACGCAACATGCATTTTCATCGAGCAAGCTGCCGGAGCCATCGCAAAACACGCGATTGTACCGGCCGCACTAAAATGCGGCCAGGGACAGCGCGACCGGCGCAGTATGCGTATTCGCGCCAGTGTAAACTGAGGGCGTCTGGTTCCCGTTTCGATAAGCACCGCGTGAACGATATGTCGTCTAAGAGACGTTGGCTTCGCATATCGCTGCGATTGTTCTTCGTGCTGTTCACGTGCGTTTCGATCGCGATTGCCGGGTTCGCACGCTATGCCCATCAGCGCTGGGCGGCGTTCGCGGCGATTCGCCAAGCGGGCGGCAAGGTGGAAATGAGCCCCGGGAAACGTTCGCGGTTGGCAACATGGTTTGGGGAGGACCTATTCGGCACGGTGAACAACGTCGATCTCCGCGAAGGCAAAGTCGACAACGCGCTGCTTGCTCAACTTGCGGTCCTGAAAGAACTGCGCAACCTCGACTTGAGCAATGCCGACATTGATGATGAAGGCCTGCGGCGCCTCGTGCATTTGCCGCTTCGGCGATTGTGGCTGCAGGAAACCAAAATCACCGATGCCTCGGCGGCGACGCTTTCCAAGATCAGTTTCCTGAACTTCCTGCAGCTCAACGCCACGCAATTGTCGGATGCGTTTCTGGAACGTCTAGATCCGCTGCCTAATCTGCAAGATCTCGGCTTGCGCGGGACGCGCGTGACCAGCACTGGGATGAACCGCCTCTCGCGGCATCCGAAACTCCAAAGACTCGACCTCTACCACACGGAAGTCGACGATTCAGGCGTAGCGCGTCTGGCAGCATGCCAATCGCTCACCGACGTCGGATTGTCGGCTACCAACGTCACCGATGCCGTTTTCCAATATCTCGACAAACTGCCACACCTTACGGAAGCGGACTTAAGCGGAAATCCAACGGTGACGACCGAGGCCGTTCTCGCGTTTGAAAAGTCGCACCCCAAGTGCGACATTGAATGGTATGGAAAGTAGCCCTCGGCCGAGTCCGCAATACAACACGATGCGAGCCGAAAATGTGCGGTATAAATGGAAGGATCACTACGGCAGCCCGGTGATCATGGACGATAGGCCAGCGGCGCTGGCGGATTGCGCCAGGAAGAAGCCCTGTGAAGGCGTCGCTCGTCGAACTATCTCGCTGGGAGTGCGGTTGGCTAGCAGGTCTGGATGAGATCAAGCTTGGCGAGGCGGCTTCGCGCAGTGCAGTGCAAGACTCGGCGCCCTAGTATTTTTCTCAAGTACGCTCGGAAAGGCCGCGCGGCGAAATCGCCGCCGCGGATTGGATGAAACCAACCGATCGCGATAGCGCCGAGGGGTTGGTCTCCTGGCTGCGCCGGCGATGCCGGCAGGAATGAACGTAAGGCAGAAGCAACCAGCGGGGGCGGCTAGCGCCTCCCTAATTTTAGATCCCTACCGTCACTATGCATTAGCCGTGTTGCGCCCAATCCACGAGCTGGGACGGCTTGCGGCGACTTAGAACACGTATTTTGATCTCGCTGCCGTGTTCCGAGCTGGAACGCCACAAGTGCCCTGAAAGCGGCGTTTTTTCTCGCCTAACCCGCCAAAAGCGGCAATTTTCTTGCTGCCGCTGCGGCCCGTAGTTACCCTGATTTTATTCGGAAAATCCAGTTTCGCGTCATTTAGCCAGGGTGCGTCTCAAAGCAGCGCCACAAGCAAACCCATGTCGAATTCCAAAGTTCGCTCACAGCGTAAATTTGACAAGCAGAAGCCGTCGCGGCCTGGCCATATCTCACGGCAACAAGCCTTGGAAAAGCTGGAAGAACGGCGGTTACTCACGTCGCAATACTTACAGTTTGCGCTCGTCTCCGATCAATCTGCGGCGCTTCTCCAGGATGCGAACCTGGTTAACCCGTGGGGGATCGGCCTGAATCAGTTCAGCGGCAACTTTTGGATCGCCGACAACGGCAAGGGGGTCGTGTCTCAATACGGCGGCGATGTCAACAGTCAACCTCTTGCCAGGTCGTCTCTGGTGGTTAGCGTTCCCAACGGTTCGCCCACGGCGTCGATTGCAAACGCCAGCGGCGCCGGCTTTACCGTCAGCTCGGGCGGATTCAGCGGATCGTCCGCCTTCCTATTCGCGAACAAGAGCGGCCAGATCAGCGGATGGAACGCCAACGTCCCGCCTCCCAATCCATCGATCAGCGCTCAGGTGGGCGCTAGTGCCTCAGGCGCCGTATTCACCGGCATGACCATGGCGACGAGCGGCGGCCAACCGCTGCTGTTCGCCACTGATTTCCACAATGGCACGGTTGACGTGTTCAACTCGAGTTTTCAGCAAGTGACGCTGTCGGGCTCTTTTACCGACCCGAATTTGCCCTCCGGATTATCGCCGTACAACATCCAATCGTTCTTCGGCAATCTGTACGTTGCTTACGCCGTACCCGATGCCTCCGGTCAAAATGCGGTTGCCGGATCCGGTAAGGGCCGCGTCGATGTTTTCGACAGCAATGGCAATTTCATTAGCACAGTCGTCCCCGGTAATCCTGGCGGCGCCGCCCCGGCGCTCAATGCGCCTTGGGGTCTAGCGGTGGCCCCCAATAATTTTGGCAATTTGAGCAACGCACTGCTCGTCGCCAATTCGGGCAGCGGCGTGATTAGCGCGTTCGACCCGTTCAGCGGATCATTTGCTGGCACGATCTCGGATACCAACGGCAATCCAATCAGCATCAGCGGGCTGCATGGGTTAAGTTTCGGCAACGGTTCGAGCGCTGGAGTCACCGGCGTACTGTTTTTCACAGCCGGTCCCAACAATCAAACGCACGGACTGTTCGGCTCGATGGAAAGCGCCGATGGCGTGCCGATCGACTCAGTCGGCGGGAGCTTTTCGGCGACTACGGGCGCCCTTTACAACGGCGTGGTGGCGACATTCGCCGGAGCGACCTTAAGTGCTCCAGCGAGCAGCTACCGAGCAACGATCGCCTGGGGCGACGGTTCGAGTTCTAACGGCGTTTTGACGCCTCTCGGCGGCGGTCGCTTCAATGTGGGCGGATCACACACCTATTCGATGGCTGGCACATTCAACGTCACGGTGACCATCGCCGATGCGCAGCAAAACACAACTACGGCCCAGAGCATCATCCAGGCCAGCGGGGGCGTGCTCTCGCTGGGTGCGCCCAGTTTCGCGGCGACCGAAGGCGCCGCGTTCTCTGGGACCGTCGCCGCATTTACGGATGGGGATGGAAACACTGCGCCAGGGCTCTATACCGCGACGATCAACTGGGGCGACGGTTCGACGACGGCCGGCACGGTCAGCTTCAATGGCGTCCGATTCAACATCTCCGGCTCGCACACTTACGCCGAAGAAGGGACATTCAACGTCGTCGTCAACTTGCACGACACCGATGGCGCCAGTGCGAGCAGTTCAGCCAGCGTTTCTGTGGCCGACGCGCCACTCTCGATTCTGGGCGGCAATCTTAATCTCACGGAAGGCGCGCAGTTTTCCGGCGCCGTCGCCACCTTCACCGACGCCGATCCCAATGGCACGCTCAGCGACTACACCGCCACCATTCGCTGGGGCGATGGCACGACGACCAGCGGGACCATCAGTGCGATCAGCGGCGGATTCCAAATCGCCGGCCAGCACAGCTATGCTGACGAAGGAAATCTGACCGCCTTCGTCATCGTAAAGGACGCAGGCGGCGCTTCCGCCACGGCGACCATCGCCGCCACGATCGCTGAAGGCGATTTTCTCACCGGCGGGCTCGCGCCGATCACTCCGACCGAAGGCACGACGTTTTCCGGCGTCGTGGCGAATATTAACAATACGAACGTCAACGGCGTTGCCAGCGACTTCACCGCCACGATCGACTGGGGCGACGGCACAATCACGAGCGGCACGATCAGCGGCTCAGGCGGCGCATTCGCCATCAGTGGCTCTCATATCTATTCCGACGAAGGGGCCTTCGTGCTGTCCGTGACAATGGTCGACGATCCGCCCGGCACGGCGGCGATCACCCTTTCGGGCAATATCGCCGTGGCCGAAGGAGATACGCTGACGCCGCTGCCGGCTAACTTGACAACGACTGAAGGACATACGTTCAGCGGCTCCGTGGCCTCTTTCAGCGATACGAATCTTGCGGCCAAGCCCGGCGATTTTACCGCCACCATCGATTGGGGCGACGGAACGGTAACCAGTGGAACTGTGACCGGCAGCGGAAGCAATTTAGTTGTCAGCGGGTCGCATTTCTATGCAGAAGAAGGCAACCTCGCCGGGCATGTCGTACTGAGCGACGATCCGCCGGGCACGGCGGTCGCTACGGCAAATGTCGGCATTCTTGTTGCCGACGCTCCGCTGACGACGACAGGCAAGAATCTGTCGCTTACCGAAGGGGTCACATTCTCCGGAGCGGTGGCCACGTTGACCGATGCGAATCCGTTTGCCACGGCCGCGGATTACACCGTCACCTTGAATTGGGGCGATGGCACGACGACCGCCGGCTCCGTCGTTGCTAACGGCCTAGGCGGCTTCAACGTGCTCGGGCAACATGCCTATGCCGAAGGGGGCTCTTATCTCATCGGCGTCTTCGTCCACGACATCGGCGGCGCCAATGGCAGCGTCATCACGTCGGCCGCGGTCGCCGATTGGCCGATCACTGGATCGCCAGTTGCAATTGCGGGGACGGAAGGAACCCCTTTTACCGGCGCTGTCGCCACATTCTTTGATTCTGATCCCGACGGCGGCAACCCCAGCGAATATACGGTGACGATCAATTGGGGCGATGGCGCCACGACCGGCGGCACGGTGACCGGAGCCGCCGGCTCGTACACGGTTTCCGGGTCGCACACCTTCGCCGACGAAGCCAGCGGCGTCGTCGTAACGATCCATGACGCTGGGGGCTCTTCCGCCACGGTCAACTCGCCGGCGACTATCGCCGATGCCGATGTGCTTGCCGGCACAGGTTTGACGGGCAGCGCTACAGAAGGCCAAACCTTTAGCGGAGCATTGGCGACATTTAGCGATACCTACACGGCCAACCCGGCGAGCGATTTCACCGTCACCATCGATTGGGGCGACGGCGCCACGACGGGCGGCACGGTGGCCGGCTCAAGCGGCAATTTTACCGTGAGCGGCAGTCATGCCTATGCTGACGAAGGCTCGCACAGCCCCAAGGTTGTGCTCGCGGACGACGCGCCGGGCACGGCATCGGCTACGGCGACGGCAATCGTCAATATCGCGGATGCTCCGCTCACTCCCCATCCTCTTACTTTCCATCCGACGGAGAACAGCACCTTCAACGGCGTGGTTGGCTCATTCACTGATGGAAATCCAAGCGCTCCGGTATCCGACTTCACCGCCACGATCGATTGGGGCGACGGCTCGACGACCAGCGGAACCGTGGTCGCCGCAGCGGGCGGATTCAATGTCACCGGCTCACATGCCTTCGGTGAAGAAGGAGCGGCACAGGCTGTTCATATCGTCGTCCAAGACATCGGCGGCAGCAACACGACGATTCAAAGTACGGCCATAGTGGTCGATGCTCCGCTGTCTGTCACGGCCGTCTCAGTCAATGGCATGGAAGCCGCCGCGCTGAATGTCGCCGTCGCCAGCTTTACTGATCCCGGCGGCGCCGAGCCCGTCGGCAATTATTCGGCGACGATCAATTGGGGCGATGGGAGCGCGTCGACCGGTACGATCAGCGTCAACGGCGGAACGTTCACCGTGACCGGATCGCACATCTATGGCGACGAGGGAAGCTTTGCCATCAGCGTTTCTGTCAGTGAAGTCGGCGGCGGCAGCGGCAGCGCGCAAGGCTCTGCCACCATGCTCGAAGAGCTGCTTTCCACAGGCAACCGCGGCACGCCGACCGAACGCTGGGTCAATGAAGTGTTCCACGATTTGCTCGGCCGGCAAGCCGAACCTGGCGCGCTGACCTTTTGGGGCGGCCAGGCAGCTGCGGGCGGCAATCGCCAGCAGATCGTTGCTCAGATCATCAACAGCAATGAGTACCGGCTCGATCAGACGGAAGCCCTGTATCAACATTATCTGCATCGCGCGGCCGATCCCAGCGCCCAGACATTCGGCGTGGCCTTCCTGCAGAGTGGCAAAACCGTCGAGCAACTGGCCGACGTGCTGATCGGCTCTCCCGAATACTTCCAGGTGCGCGGCGGCAATACACACGACGGTTTCCTTGACGCTCTATTCGCCGACACGCTCAACCGTCCGGTCGACGCAGGCGCACGTACCTATTTCGATGGCTTGCTTTCCAGTGGAACCTCGACGGCCAAAGTCGGCGCCATCCTGCTTTCCAGCACGGAGTATCTCGACGAAGTCGTGCAAGGCATCTACTTGCAACTCATCGAGCGGCCGACCGATCCGAGCGGACTGGCTTTCTGGGTTAACCAATTACAACATGGCGCGAGGGATGAACAAATCACCTCCGGCGTCGCAGCGTCCGACGAGTATTTTAATAAAACGGCGCCTTAGAGCCGGATAAGTTCGCCGAATGTCACGATGCGCTTGCCATAGCGCGCCGACAGCTAATCTTGCCGCCGCTTAAGCGCGGCCTTCCGGCCGTGTAGGGCCAGTTTCACGCTGCATTACGAGCAACTCGGCGCGCTGGCGCCAACCTTGGCCCTGCCAGAACGCGGCGCCCGTGTGGTTGCCGGCATACAGATAGATGTTGCACTTCAGCACGCCTTGTTCGGCGAGCCTCTGCAGACAGATTTCAACCAGCCGGCGACCAATGCCTTGTCGCCGGTGTTCGCGCTCAACCGCGAGATGATTCAAAAAGCCGCGTCTGCCATCGTGGCCGCAGAGCACGGCGGCGACGATCTGCACGTTTTCGATGGCAACCAGGCTCAGACCGGGGTTGCGGCGCAAGTAGCTCTCAATTGCCTCGCGCGAATCCGATTCGTTCAAACCGACTCCCTCGGTCGCTTGCCAGAGCGCCAACACCCTATCGTAATCCTCGACGGCCATTTCGCGTACGATCATGGCGAATCTGTCTCCGAGGCTAAAGCTTCTCGCATCAACGCAGCGACCGCCCGTGAATTCTCGTCTTCCCGGCCCTCCAGCGCGGCGATGACTTTCTCGCGGCGCTTGAGTGGATGGTTTTGGCTAAGCTTCCATTTCCCCTCCAGCCGATCGATCAAAATCCGGAAACCGACGATGCCTTGAGCTAGTTGCTCGATAAACTCGTCCTGTCCTTGCGGATTCCACGGCCGCGGCATATTCCGTTCGTAGAACTCCACATAATTGTGGACGATCCGCACCGTCTCCGCCGGTTCTTCAACGAGTTGAAACCGCCCGTAAACATGCACGGTCGCGTAATTCCAGGTCGGTACGACGCGTTCGGCTTCATACCAACTGGGAGAGATATAAGCATGAGGTCCAGAAAAGACGGCGAGCACTTCCTGATCCTGAGCCTGGGTCCACTGAGGATTGGCTCGCGCCATGTGCCCTACGAGCGCTCCTGCAGGGCCAGACTTTCGATCCAGGAGCAACGGCAAATGATTGGCGACCGGCTCGCCGTTGGCTTGTGAAACGAGCAGGGCAAAGCTGTGCTGCTCGATGAAATCGTGCAAGAGCGCAGGTTCGTGCCGGGCGAATGATTGTGGCAGATACACGCGTGGTTGACTCCTGATCGATCAACAAAAACGAGAGTCTATAAATGGCTCGCCGTCGGCTCCGGATTCCATTTACTTGCTCTGTCGGCAACCTTTACGCTTTTCAATCCGCCCGTCAAGTGTATGCTGACGCTTTAAGGATGCTCGAACGTGAAGAAGGTTCGCCCCTGGCGAGAAGTCGCCTTCCCCGCTCAAAAACTCGCTGGGAGAATATATGGTCGACCATCCGATGGTCTCCGCCTATTTCGCCGGACCGGCCTTGTTGCGCGCAGCCGTAAGCGGCATGAGCCGAGAGCAATTGCTGGCTCGCCCCATCGCCGGCAAATGGTCAACGCAAGAAGTCGTTTGCCATCTTGCCGACACGGAACAGCTTTATGTCCACCGCATGAAGCGAGTGATCGCCGAGGAGGATCCAACGCTGTTTGCGCTCGATCCCGATCTATACATCGCTCGCATGGCATGCGCGCAGCGCGAGGTCGACGAAGAGCTGCAGCTTGTGGAAGTCACGCGACAACAGATGGGCCGCATCCTGCAGTGTTTGCAACCGGCCAACTTTGCTCGTCGAGGGATCCACAGCGAGGACGGACCTTTGAGCCTGGACACGCTGCTGGAACGCATCGTCGGCCATCTGCCGCACCACGTGCGTTTTATCCACGAGAAACGAAAGGCTCTCGGGCTCGTCGATTAGGCATTCCCGCACGAGCATCTGCATCGCCGGAAGCCGTCGACTTCAAGAGCCGGGCTCACATTTCCCAGCGAAAATCGACGCCCGGAAAGCGCAGAATGAAATCCTTGCCGAACGCTTTGGACGGCGTCGAAAAACCCGGCGTCGTCGCACCCGCCAGCACTTGTTGCAAACTGGCCACCGCGGTGAGCGAAGTGAGCGTATAACCTTCAGGCGTTTCCAGCGTCGCCTCGGCGGCGCGTCCTTCGGCATCCGTTACTTGGCCCCAGAACGAAGCCCGTCCGCGCGCTCGTTGTTCCTCGGAAGGTCCGGGCACCGTGCGTTTGATGTAGGCTTCAGCAATCCTCTTGGCAAAGCGGAAGCGGAGCAGGGGAGCGGCCCAGCGCAACCGGCGTTGCTGGCGCACCATGGCCGGCGAGGCGGCCATATACGTTTCGATGTTCGGAATGCCGGTCGAGTGCCAGGCCGAGGCGACATCTCCCCAAGGAATTGTTTCCGCGAACTGCCCGCCGTGCCGGAATGGAATCAGTCGGGCCTTCCAGGCAGCGGGCACTTGCCGGATCTGGCCCTCGATCCTCGCACGTCCGCCGCGCGGCATCATCTCCAGCACCGTCTTCGCCGTCCCCGGACTGGGGCCGCTTGTGCCGGTAAACGCCAAGAGCAAGTGAGTCGCCGCAGGCAGCCGATCTGCTAACATCGCTGCCAGGCAATCGCTGGGAACGACGTCGAATCCGACGGCGGGTAACAGCGAGGTCCCCGCCCGCTTCGCGCGGTCATCCAGCCTCGCCGCGGCTTCAATCACCTCGATTTCGCCCGTGATGTCGAGGTAATGGGTCTTCGTGAGCAGGCACGTTTCCATCAACATCGCCGCCGTCGCAGAAAACGGGCCGGCGCAGTTGAGCACGGCACGAATGTCTTCGAGGTTTGGCGCCACCGAGGAAGCATCATCGAGCGCAAACACTCGGTTCGGGCAGTCCAACTGGGCGGCCAAGGCCTCAATCTCAACGCGATTGCGCCCGGCAAGAATCGGCTTCAGGCCCTGGCGGACCGCTTCGCGCGCTATCAAGCGGCCGGTGTAGCCATTGGCCCCATAGATCATCGCAACTGTATGAGCCGACATAACGCCTGAGGCCAGAGGAACTTAATTGCCTAAGGTCGATCGTGTTGCGAAAACCATGCCAGCGTTCGGCGCAATACATCCTCGCGATGCAGGGGCTGGCGGATGCCATGTCCCTCATTGGGGTAAATCACCATCTGCGTTGGCACATGGCGCGCCTGCAAAACCTGATAGAACATCCGTCCCATGGCGATCGGGCAACGGCGGTCGTCGCGCGAGTGCAGAATCAGCGTGGGCGTTTCAATCTTGTCCGCATAGCTCAGCGGGCTATGCCGGCGCATCGCTTCCGAAACTTCCCAAGGTTTTCCGCCGAACTCCCACTCGGTCCAACTCTGGATATCGCTCAGCCCCCACATCACATTCAGATCAGTCACGGCGTTCTGAGCGACGGCGGCGCAGAATTGCTTCGTGTGCCCGACCAGCCAACAGGTCATGAACCCGCCGTAGCTCGTTCCATAAACGAACTGGCGGTCGGGATCAATCAGATGTTGGGCAACCAGGTAGTCGATGCCGCTGAGAATGTCACGCATGTCGCCGCCGCCGAAATCCTTGCGATCGGCATCCAGGAACTTGCGGCCGTAGCCGGCGCTGCCGCGGAAGTTCGGCTCGAAGGCCGCATAACCTTGCGCGGCAAACACCTGGGCATTGAAGTTGAATCCGAGCGCCGACCGACTATGGGGCCCGCCGTGCGGCAGTAGCACCAGCTTGTAGGGCGGCTTGGCGATTTCTTCGGCGGGAACCGTTAATACGCCTTCTAATTCCAGCCCATCCTTGTTGGTCCAGCGAACCGGGCGAGACTCGGCCAACAGGCGCTCTTTTAAGAACGCATTCGTCGGCGGCGTCAGTTCTCGCCGCTTAGAGGCCCGTCGCTGGAACGCTCCGCTAGCCGCGGAATCGACCGATTTTGCCGACGGACCCAGCTTGCTCCGTTGCCCAGTCTTCAAATCGACTTTCATCGTTGCGCCTTCCAGACGGGCAAACGTCGAATAAACGATCTCGTCGGCGGCGTTCCAGCAGTCATCGAGCAGAGGAAATACCGGCGCGGGATCGTCGGTTGGTTGTTCTTCGCGAGCATGATGATCGAACACGGCGCGCGCCGGCTTAGGGGAACTGACGGCGCGTTCCTGCGGCGAGAACTCGACAATGGCCAGATTGAAAACATCGGCGTGCGGACCCTTACGCGGCGAGCTCAAGCAGGCCAAGCGACGGCCGTCGGGGGAAAAGCGGGGAGAGACCTCTGGGCCCGGTCCGTTGGTCAACTGAATCAGCGTCCGGTCATCGACGTTAATCGCCCATAGATCGTAGTTCTTGTTGATGCTGTAGCGCACGGCCTCTCGATCGTCGGTGCGATTGGCATGAACCGCCAGCCAACGGCCATCGGGCGACCATTGCGGATCGCCATACCAGACGTCGTCGTCAGTCAAACGCTCGATGCGTTCGGCGGCATAAGGCTTCGAATCGCCCGACAGGTGCGCAATCCAGATTTGTGCGGGCCGATAACCGGTATAGCCTTCGCCTTGATCGGTCCGCACGACTTCGACGCCGGCGGCAATTTCCTCGGCGGAGCGAGGGTCGCGGCCGTCATCGGCGACGAAAGCAAGCTTGCTCCCGTCCGGCGAAAAGGCCACCCGACCATAAAAGGCGTCATTGAAAACGCGCCCATATCGCTTGTCGGCGCCGCCTAAAGGAATTGCCTTGCCGCCGTTCGCCGGTAATAACCACACATCGGTCGGCGCGTCCGATTCCGGCGGCGCAGGGGGAATCAGAGGACCGTCGTCAGTCCGTTTCCGCGTCGAGCGAATAGCAATCCATTTTCCATCGGGCGAGAAAACCGGCGAACGTACATCGGGTTCGCCCGCTTCCAGCGGTCGCTTATCGCCATTGGCATCGACTCGCCAGAGGGAGAATCGCTCGGCCTTTTGTCCGCGATCAACCCACTGCCTTACATAGAGGGCGAAATCTTCCTGCGGCGAAAGGACGAGCGCTTGGGGCCCATCGAAAAGGTACAAGTCTTCAACGGCCAACGGCCGCAAGGACGAGCCAGAGACGTCTTGAGCATGGACCAGCGGCGAAAGGAGCAGCAAGGCGCAGGCGGCGCCCAAGGCAATCTCATATCGAACTGAGTGGCAAATTCGTAGTGCGGCTACCGGAATGCGAAAAGCACAAGGCAACATCGCCTCTTCGATCTTCATCCTTCAACCTTCATCCTTCCGAAGTCACCTCGCCCACGGAATATGGAATCCTTGCGCGTTGAGTCGAATACGATAAAGGCTGGTGTCGATGGTGATGTAGAGCACATTGCTCTCATCGCCGATGCCGAAATCGCAATTGCTGGGCATGCCGACGGGCTCTTTGGCGTCTGGCTGCGATTTGCCGGTGGCGATAAACGCAAGTTCCTCCCCCTTAGGGTCAACGACGAGCACTCCCGGCCGTTTCTGCCCGCGCGATGTCAGGTAGATATTGCCCTGCACGTCGACGGTCATGCCATCGCAACCGCTCTCTTTTCCAAAGTCATAGATCGTCTTCCGCTCGCCTTGAACCAGACCGTTCGGTCCGAGTGGAAACGCATAGATCTTCATGGCGCCTTTCTCGGGAGGCGGCGCATTCTTGTCGATACGGTCGGTGCCGTTATTGTGGTCGGCCACGTACAGCGTTTTTTGGTCCGGGCTGATGGCGATGCCATTCGGCTTCTCTACCTCGTGCGTAACCTCGGTCACACCCCCCTCGGTCTCAATGCGATAGACCGCGCGATGTTCCAATTCGCGCGGTTCGTCGCCCAAGTAGCGCGGATCGGTGAAGTAAATTCGGCCTTTGAGGTCGATGCAGAGATCATTCGGCGCGTTAAAGCGTTTTCCCATGTATGCCTCGGCCAGAATCTCCTTCTTTCCGGTTTTGACGTCCCAACGCGAAACGCAGCGCCCGCCTTGATCGGAACCTTCGCAGGCGACAAGGCGACCTTGCGCATCGAACATCAAGCCATTGGCTTTGCCGCTATCCGCGGAAAAGACGGTCGTCTTGCCCGTGGCGGGATCGAATCGCAGGATTTGCCCTTTATCCGTGCCGACGGGAATATCAGTGAAATAAATGCTGCCGTCGGGCGCGACGGCGGGGCCTTCGGTCAAACCGCCTTGGATCCTTGCAGTCCGTGTAAACAGCAATTCTAGTTTCGCATTGGCCGGCACAATCCCGCCGTTTGGCTCCGCGGCTTGCGCTGCGGCCAGCGACGCCAGCAGGAATAGCCCAGCAAAACTAGCGGTACTTCGACCCATGGTTCTGGCTCCGTAGCACGTCAAGCAGGCAGATCAACAAAAAAACGATCGTTCGCAGTCCAATCGCATCAACCATGCGCGATCGGCGACGAATGGCGCTTCAGGCCTGGTAATTCAGCCCTTGGAGTCTAATAGCTGGAAAAGTACAACTCAACCACGTTTTTCAGTTGTCAGAGGACCATTCATCCATGCGGATCATCGACCTGAGCGTGACCTTGGACAATGACCGAGCGTGGGCGCCGCGCTTCGCGCGGAATTCCGTCAAGCGGCAGAGTCATCGGTTCGGAAAGTTCGCGATTTGGTGGCTGTTTGGACTTCCCGCCAAGTACCTGCGTACCGGCTTGGGCTGGGCGAACGACGTCATCACCCTCTCCACGCATGGAACAACGCACGTCGACGCCCCTTGGCACTATGGGCCGACTTGCGAAGACCAACCGGCGAAGACCATCGATCAGGTCCCGCTCGATTGGTGCTACGGCCCAGGTGTGGTGCTCGATGTGAGGCATAAACAGCACGGCGAGGCGATTGAAATCGCAGACCTGCAAGCGGCGCTCGAGCGGATCGGGCACAGGCTAAAGCCCAAGGAAATCGTATTGATTCAAACGGGCAATGACCACCGTTTGGGTACGCCCGAATACTTTACACACGGCCCCGGCATGAGCGCCGAAGCGACGCGTTGGCTTTTGGATCAAGGCATCAAGCTCACTGGCATCGACTCATGGGGCTGGGACGTGCCCTTGGGCGTGTTGGCTCAAAGGGCCAAAGAGTCCGGCCGCCGCGACGTGTTCTGGGCGGCACACTATGTCGGCGTCGACAAAGAATACTGCCATATCGAGCGGCTGACGAACCTCGATCAATTGCCCCCAACCGGCTTTACCGTTTGCGCCTTTCCCTTGAAGGTCAAAGGCGGCTCGGCCGGACCGGCTCGAGTGGTGGCGATCATTCACGACGAAGCGTAGAGCGAGCACAGGATTCGGATCGTAAACACAGCGCGCCGAAAGCCCGAAGCGTTCAAAGGCGTACGCCGAAGTATGTCTGGCCGTGACGAGGGGGCCAACACCTTCGTGGGGCGGCCTTCCTAGGCCGGCAGTATGCAAGGCGGCCTGGGAAGGCCGCCCTACGATGCGAGCGTGCGATTCGGTGTGTTCGCTGCGTTAACCGTATGCTTGTCCAGCTAACGAGCCGCCAGCAGTTCTTTTGCCACGGCGAAGATGGCGTCGAACATCGGCTCGGTCAACTTCCCCGTGAAAGTGTTCTGCTGACTGGGATGGTAACTGCCGAGCAATGTCCTGCCGCCGGCCAAGGGCGCCTGGGCTCCGTGGCCGAATTTTGGCAGCTTGCCGGCGTGCCAGCCAAGGCGCCTGGCTTGCACCAAGGCCGCCTGCCAGCCGATCTGCCCCAAGGCCACGATCACGCGGACAGGCAACTGATCAATGGTCTGCTCGAGCCACGGCCGGCAGTTGGCGATTTCTTGGATCGTCGGCTTGTTGTCGGGCGGGGCGCAGTGGCACGTGGCCGAAATCGCGCAATCGATCAATCGCAAGCCGTCGTCGCGATTGATGGCCTGAGGCTGATTGGCGAACCCGGCTTTATGCAAAGCCCGATAAAGCCAGTCGCCGCTGCGGTCGCCGGTGAACATCCGCCCCGTACGATTCGCGCCGTGGGCGGCGGGAGCCAACCCCACGATCACCAGTCGGGCCCGCGGATCGCCGAAATTCGGCACAGGCCGTCCCCAATAAGTCCAGTCTTGAAACGCCTTTTTCTTTTCCTGCGCCACCTGGCGACAATAGGCGCGCAAGCGAGGGCAGGCCTCGCAGGCGACAATCTCGCGATTCAGGCGTTCCCAACCGCTCACAGACATGATCCTCTCTCGCCGAGCCTTGTGTGCTCGCTCCGCCTGCTTGCCGACTTCATAAGCAGGGCAGGGCGGGACACGAGAATTCTGCATTCTAACGGCGAGACGAATCGACGTCTTTAGCCCTATCCGCCGCCTCGCATCTGCTTGCTAGCCGCGGTGCTGCTTGCGACAATCGGCTTCCTTCGACCATTTTCGCGAGAGCACACGCATGAAAATCACGCAAGTCATCTGCCAAATCCTTCGCATCAAGAATATCGTCGCCAAAACGGCCAGCAGTCAGGACGCCGTGCTGGTCCGCATCCGCACGGACACCGGCTTGGAAGGCATCGGAGAAGCCGACAGCTCGCCCGAGGTCGTCAAGGCGATCGTCGACGCGCCGTTCAGCCACAATATCGCTTGCGGGCTGCGGCAGATATTAGTTGGCCAGAACCCGCTGGAAACTGACCGACTATGGCAGGAAATGCATCGCCGCACGATGTACTTCGGCCGCTCGAGCGTGACGATCACTGCGATGGCAGCGATCGACATGGCGCTTTGGGACCTGAAGGGGAAGCACTTTGGCGAGCCGATCCATCGGCTGTTGGGTGGCAAACGGCACGAGCGAATTCAAGCGTATGCATCGATCCTGTTCGGCCGCGACGGGCGGCAAACGGCCGATATTGCGCGCCGCTGGGTCGAGGCCGGCTATCGTGCCGTCAAATTTGGCTGGGAGCCCATGGGCCAGTCGGAGACGGTCGATATCGATCTTGTCCGCGGCGCTCGGGAAGGCTTGGGCGACGCCACGCTGTTGGTCGATGCCGGCTGCGTCTGGGATGCGCGCACGGCTTTGGCCCGAGCGAAGGCCTTCAGCGACTATCGCATCGGCTGGCTCGAAGAGCCGCTCGATCCGGACGACGTCGAGGGCTACGTCTGGCTGCGTGATCGTTCTCCCGCGCCGATCGCGGCCGGCGAGGAAGAGTGCGGTCGCGCGGCGTTTCGTCCGCTCATCGATCGCCGCGCGCTCGACGTCTACCAGGTCGACCTTTCGCGCAACGGATTCACCGACTCGGCTTACATTCGCAACCGCGTGGAAGAGATTGGAGCTCGGCTTTGCAATCATTGCTATACGAGCCCGCTGACCGTCGCCGCCAGCTTGCACTGGTTAAGCACCTGCCGCGACGCCTTCTTGTTTGAGGACTGCGTCGAGGACTCGCCCTTGCGGCATGATCTGACGCACGAAAAGGTGCAAGCCCAGGACGGTTGGATCGAAGTACCCGACCGGCCGGGCCTCGGCGTGACGCTGGACGAAGATTTCGTCGCTGCGAACCTGGTGTGCGAGTCGGGACGGTGACGAAGCAACACGGCGACACGTCTCTGAAAGCAGCGAACCACTAATAGTCTCCGTTAACCAGTGAAGATTAGGGCAGATTAACGGTTTCCTGCTTTTCTCTCGGTGGCTTCGGTTCGGCGTGTCACGGCCGGCGTGCTACAATCGGAGACATGCGAAATCTCAGCTTCAGCCTGGTTGGAGTGTGGCTGCTGGCGACCTCGGCTGCACTTGCCCGAGAGCCCCGCGCCATCTCGTTTGACGACGACGTGCTGCCGCTCCTTAAGGCGCGGTGCGTCAAGTGCCACGGGCCGCTGAAACGCGAAGGCGAATTGAATCTCGCCGCAGCGCGAGGCATCGCCCGCGGCGGCCAGACCGGCGCTTCGATCGATCATGAGCAACCCACAAAGAGTTTGCTCTGGCAGCGGATCGACGCCAATGAAATGCCGCCCAAGGAACCTCTTTCGCTCGAGGAGCGAGCAATTCTGCGACGCTGGCTCGAAGCCGGTGCGCCAGGCTTGCCGCAAACGGTCGATGAACCGGAGTCCGCCGACCATTGGGCGTTTCAACATCTCTCGCCACACGTTCCAAGCGAATTTGCCCACCCTGAGTCGGCTCGCAATGCAATAGACCGCTTCTTGCTGGCGAAGCTCGAAGCCAAGAATCTTTCGTTCTCGCCCGAGGCGGATCGCCCGACGCTCGTGCGGCGCGTCAGCTTCGATCTGACGGGTTTGCCCCCCAGCCCGGACGAAATCGCTCAGTTCGTTGCTGACTCGGCGCCCGACGCCTACGAGCGAATGGTCGATCGCTATCTGGCTTCGCCGCATTACGGCGAACGCTGGGGCAAGCACTGGCTCGATGCGGCAGGCTATGCGGACTCCAATGGCTACTTCAACGCCGACACCGATCGGCCGCTGGCCTATCGCTATCGCGACTACGTAGTCGCGTCGATTAACCGCGACAAACCATTCGACCGCTTCCTCAAAGAGCAACTCGCCGGCGACGAGCTGTCGGGCTATCGGCCGGGCGAAGAAGTGAAGCCCGAGATGGTTGAATTGCTCGTCGCCACGCACTTTCTGCGAAACGCCCAGGATGGCACCGGCGAGAGCGACGGCAATCCCGACGAGGTGCTGGCCGATCGTTATTCGGTGCTCGAGGGGACCGAGCAGATTTTGGGCTCGGCGCTGTTCGGCCTGACGTTTCAGTGCGCCCGCTGCCACGACCACAAATTCGAGCCGGTCACGCAGAAAGAATATTACCAACTGCAAGCAATCCTGCGGCCGGCGTTCAATCTCGATCATTGGCTGAAGCCCAACGAGCGGCACGTCTTCACGGCGTCGGCCGCGGATATCGCCGACTGGGAGTCGCGAATGAAGGGGATCGAGGCCGAAATTACCGAGCGCCGCCAGGAATTCGCTGCTTGGGCTCGTCAGCATCGCCCGCGCGGCGAGACATTGTTTGAGGACCACTTTGACGCGCCCGAAAAACTCACGGCGCTGTGGAGCAATACGGCGCCGGGCGACGATGCTCCCGGCGGCGCTCCCGCAGTCAATGTCGGCGCCAGTGCGGCGCCAGGAGCCGTTTGCGATGGCGGCGCACTCAACATCATCGAATCGGGCGGGGCGGGCAATCGCTGGCTCTCAACCGCGAAAAGCTTCGATTGGACGCCTGACGAATCGGGCGGCTGGATTCAGGTCACCTTCGATCTGGTCGCCGACAAACTGCCGATAGGCGGCGAACCGGCGGCCCGAATCGGCTACTATATCGGCCTCAACGACTACAACGACAACGCCGAGCGCAAAGGGAACATTCTTTTCGACGGTAATCCCGCGGGCGGCGCCGAAATCCACATCGATTATCCGGGCGCCGATTCGCGCGCCGCGGCAAAACTTGGTTCTTCGCCTTATAAGCCTGGACGCAATTTCGGCGTGAGGATAACGAACATCGGCGAGGGCAAGTTCCGCCTCGACCACCTCATCGACCTCGCCCCTGAGGAACAGTCCGTCACACTGGCGGCCGATGACATGGCCGATGGCGGCTTCGGCTTCGAGTTCTGTTGCGGACGCAGCTTCGTCGTTGACAACGTGCTTGTCGAAAGCGGCGGTCCGCAGATCGCCGGAACCGAACAGGCGAACTTCGAAGAGCAATTGCAAAACCGGCGTAAACAACTCGAACAAGCCATTGCGGCAGCCAAGGGCAAACGCAGCGACAAACCGGGCAAGGTAGCCTGGCTGACCGACGTTTCGCCGCAACCGCCCGATGTGTTTCTGCTGGTACGCGGCAACTACTCGCAGCCCGGTGAAAAGGTCGAGCCGGGCGTCCCCGCGGTTCTGGCCGATCCGGATAACTTGTATGTCGCGCCCGCGCCGCCTGCTGGCGCCGCAACGACGGGCCGCCGCCTGGCGTTCGCCGAGTGGCTGACGCGGCCGAACTCGCGAGCCGCGGCGCTTCTGGCTCGGGTGACCGTGAACCGCACCTGGCAGCAACATTTCGGGGTCGGCCTGGCGGCATCGGCGGACAATCTGGGCTATAGCGGCGCCGCTCCGTCGCATCGTGAACTGCTCGACTGGCTCGCCGCTTCATTGGTTGAGCAAGGCTGGCGGATGAAGACGCTGCACCGGCAGATTCTATTGTCGGCCGCTTATCGTCAGTCGAGCCGCCCGCGCGACCAAGCCCTCGCCGTCGATCCCGATAACCGCTTGCTGTGGCGGTTTCCCCTTCGTCGGCTGGATGCCGAGAGCATTCGCGATGCGATGCTGGCCGCCAGCGGCGAGCTCGACTTGCAGCTCGGCGGACCGTACGTGCCGACCCAGCGGACCGGCGAAGGCGAAGTGGTCGTCGATGAATCGCTGCCCGGCGCTCGCCGCCGCAGCATCTATCTACAGCAGCGGCGGACTCAGGTATTGAGCATGCTCGATGTCTACGATGCGCCGTCGATCGTTACGAACTGCACGCGGCGGAGCGAATCGGCAATGCCGCTGCAAGCGCTCAGCGCGCTCAACTCGGCGTTCGCGGTCGCCAGGGCGAAGGCTTCTTGCGCGAGGCTGGAGCGTGAAACCGCCGATGAACTTGAGCCGCGACTCAATCGCGCGTTCCTGCTCGCCGTTGGCCGTTCGCCCGATGCGGCGGAGCGCGAGACTGCGGAAAGATTTCTGGCGGCGCAGCGCGCGAATTATGGCGAACGCGCCGACGCAGCGCGCCAGGCCTGGACCGATTTTTGCCAGATGCTGCTGGCCAGCAATGCCTTCTTATACGTCGAGTGAAGCTGCGCCATGCATAGCCCTGAAAGCACTTTCGCCGTCAACCGCCGCGCATTCCTCGGCCGCTATGCGGGATGTCTCGGCACGCTGGCCTTGGCTGATCTCCTTGGCCAGGATTCAAGCCAACTGTTGGCGGGAGAAGCGAAACCCACAGCACCGCCGGCGAAAGCCAAGGCAGTGATCTGTCTGTTCCAACACGGCGGTCCAAGTCAAATGGACCTGTTCGACGCCAAGCCCGAGCTTACGAAGCAGCACGGCAAACCGTATCCCGGAGAATTGGAAATTCACTTCGATAAGCAGAAGGGCAATCTGCTGGCTTCGCCATTCAAATTTGCGCCGCAAGGTCAGTCGGGCATACAATTGTCTGAACTGCTTCCGCATACGGCCCAGATCGTCGACAACATTACCCTCGTGCGGTCGATGACCACCGAGTCGGTCGACCACGAAGCGGCCTTGCGCTTGATCCACACCGGCAAGATTCAGGCCGGCCGGCCGGTGTTCGGCTCGTGGGTTACCTACGCCTTGGGTTCCGAAAGCCGCGAATTGCCCAGCTTTGTCGTGCTCTCCGATCCCGGCGGACTGCCGGTCGATGGCGTACGAAATTGGTCGAGCGGTTGGCTGCCGGCCGTATTTCAAGGTACGACATTCCGCTCCGGCACATCGCCTGTGTTGAACTTGGCTACGCCGGCCGAAACGCCGGCTGCGGCCCGGGCTGAGCAACTGCGGTTGGTGGAAGCCCTGAACCGGGCCCATCTGGCGCGGCATCGCGATAGTTCGGAATTGGCCGCGAGGATTGCCAACTTCGAAACAGCCGCCCGAATGCAGACGGCGGCGCCCGAGGTGATTGATTTCTCGGGCGAAACTGAAGCCACGCGCCGGCTGTACGGCCTCGATAACCCGGCGACACAAGAGTATGGCAGCCGCTGCCTGCTCGCGCGGCGACTGGTCGAGCGGGGCGTACGGTTCCTGCAGGTATTTCTCAGCGGCCAACCCTGGGACACGCACAGCAAGAACGCCGAAAGCCTCAAGGGACTCTGCAGCCGCACCGATCAGCCGAGCGCCGCGCTGGTGAAAGATCTCAAGCAGCGTGGATTGCTCGATTCGACGATCGTGCTCTGGACGGGCGAGTTTGGCCGACTGCCCGTCTCGCAGGGCAGCGACGGTCGGGATCACAACCGTCACGCCTTCTCGCTCTGGCTGGCCGGCGGCGGCTTCAGGGCCGGCTACGCCCACGGTCAAACCGATCCGTTCGGCTACCGCTCGGTCGACCAGATCGTCAGCGTTCACGATCTGCACGCGACGCTTCTGCATGCGCTAGGACTTGACCACGCACGGCTCGTCTATCCGCATGAAGGCCGCAACGACAGTCTGACCGACATCGACGTGTCGCACGCCAAGGTCGTCACGGAACTGCTGGCATAAAAGGTAGACAGTAGACGGTAGGCAGTAGACAGCAAAGAAGCCTTTGCGTTTTGCTTTCTCCTGGGCCCGTCTGCCGTCTACTGCCTACCGTCTACTGACTACCGTCTACTGCCTACCGTCTACTTTTCACCGCATCTTGGTACAGCTGCAGGTGCAGCTTGTCGCAAACGTCGAGGCTGTATCGTTCGCGAATGAGCCGTTGGGATGCCTGGCCGAGATGCTTGAACTCTCTTGGCTCGGCGAGCACACGCAATGCCTGGTCTACAAACGCATCGACATCGAAGAAATCGACAAGCAGGCCGTTCTCGTCATGCGCAATCATTTCTCGCACAGGCGCGGTGTCCGATGCCAGCACGGTGGCGCCGCAGGCCAAGGCGTTCATGAGCGACCATGACAGTACGAAGGGGACCGTCAGATAGATGTGCAAATCGCTGATCGAGAACAACTGCGCCAATTGCTCAGGCGGCAGCAGGCCGGGGAAAATAAACCGAGACAGATCATACCTGTCTTGCGCTAATACCCAGTTCAAGAAGGACTCGCCGCCGATCGTCTTCTGGTCGCCGCCATAGCAAATGCGGTCCTGCCCCACGACGACAAATACGATGTCGCTGCGCTCCTCCGCCAGAAGTTTCGCCGCTTTCATGAAGATATCAAAGCCGCGAATCGACTCAAATCCGCGCGAAACGTAAGTCACGATCTTCATGTCTGCCGGTATGGATCGCCCCTCAATCGTTCGGGGCGCGTCAGTTCTAGGTCGCCACAAATCCGTATCAACGCCATCGAACACAACGCGCACCTTGTCGTGGTAGTGCTCC